>DASWTK010000064.1:0-39254 GCA_036402175.1 Chitinophagaceae bacterium
TTTTGGTGGTATGTTCTGCTATTGCAGTAAGAAACTTTTGAAAAACGGCCACAGGTTGTAATTGGCGCGAATCACCGGGGATAGTGTCTTCCAGGTTAATTCCAACTACACCAATATCATGCAGCTTTTTTATATTCTCAATAACTCCCATAATTGACCTGCTGTAGCCCGCTTCCAAATCAATGGTTACGGGAATGTTTACAACATCTGTTACTCTTTTAGCTAATTGGAGCAAATCCTCAAAGGGCATTTTTTCTCCGTCTTCGTAACCAAATGATTTCGCAACTGCCTGGCTTGAAGTACCTATGGCTTTATAACCCTGGTTCGCAAATATTTTAGCACTGTTTACGTCCCAGAAATTTCCTAAAATAAATGGAGCTGCGCTTTTGTGAAGCTGTAAAAATGTTTCAAAAGATTTCATAAAATTCCAGTTTATAATTTTGCCGTTCAATTATTCCTGCAAAAATATGGCTGCAAAAACTATTGAAATTGTAAAAACCGGAACAATTGCGATTATTGCAGGAAAGTGTGGTTAACGGGGAATTTATTTACTAAATACTCAGAAGGAGTCATACCCGTGAATGATTTGAAATCTCTTATAAAATGAGACTGGTCAAAATAGCCGCATTCGTAAGCAATGGAAGTAAGAGATTCTTCATTTTGGGAAATGAGTCTGAGGCTGAGTTGAAAGCGGTTGATTTTATTAAGGGCTTTTGGTGACAGCCCTGTATATTGATAAACTAATTTGTGTAAGTAGCGTGGTGTGATGCCATGCTGTGAAGCAACAGTGCTAATACTACTCTCTGTGTAGTTTTTATTGATATTAAGCAGAATGCATCCTATTTTCTCTATTCTTACATTTAATTTTGTGTCGCTGCTTAACCTTCTTAATAGAAACGCTTCAATTAATTCAATCCTCCGGAGTAAATCATTTGTTTCTAAAAGCCTTGAATGCAGTGTTTTTACTTTTCCACCTAAAACATCCGATAAATCGGTTACTGTATTGTTGAATTGGCCAACCTCTTCTTTCAATAAATAATTTGCAGCATGCGGGAAAAACCTGACACCAAGCATTAATTGTTTTCCTCTGGATTTAATTTGCATAGGCCTGGTGACCTGTCCCCATAGTTCTGTTGGAGGTGTAATTTTGTAATCATTACCAACAGACGATGCCCATGTGCCGTTACCAAGATTAAATATAATTTCCGTAAACCCGCTTGGGAATACAACATCTTCAAACTCCTCATCCGAATCGGATTGAAAGATATAAAAGCACTTGACAAAAGGTTTTAATCTATCCTCAGGTGAGATTTCTCTGTAAGTCATTAACTAAAGTTATTAAATTCAGGCGACCCGATTGACAGCAGGTCGCCTGAATAAGCAAACCTGAATAAGCAAACTATTACAATTTTATTTGGCAGTAAAACTGCTCTCGGCACCAAACGCATGATCAATTACTATTTTCCATGTACCATCGTCTTGCTGCTTCATTACTTCAATTCCCCTGGCGCTTATTTTAACTTCATTACCATCAGTAATATTCCATTCAGATCTGCCCACGGCAATGTATCCGGTTTGCATGCAATAAACTGTTTTAATTTCCATTTTGCCTTTAATAGATAAAATGGCTTTTATAGCTTCTTCAAATTTTTCTTTGCCCGATACTGGTTTTTCCGGTTCCGGAACAATAATACCTGTAACATCATACATATTCATTACGGTTGCCACATCGCCTGTATTGAATGCAGCTGCAAGTGTTGCATGAGCATCTTCTGCTCTTTTTGGTAAATTCATTTTGACTTATTTAATGATGAAAAATTATTTAAGCAAAACTATCCCGGTAATAAAATGAAGAATTGTATAAATCGGCCCCGCCTTCGCTAAAGCTTCGGCGGACCCGCCCTCGTTGAAGCTTCGGTGGATTGTGGCGGTTGATGTTAAAAGCAGCTGCACCGGGCTGTGGCCGACGAAGCACGTCCGAAATTGAAGAACTAACTTAAATAGAAAAGCCCGCCTTCGCTAAAGCTTCGGCGGGCGGAGTCGGGAAGACTGGATTCGAACCAGCGACCCCTTGCACCCCATACAAGTGCGCTACCGGGCTGCGCCACTTCCCGTACTGAAAACAGGCTGCAAATGTAATATTTCCCCTCCAATCACCCATACTCATCTTTGGCTCAATACTTGCGTTTGTCATGCAAATCTTCCGCATGAAACGGATATTGTGTCTTATTGTCCTTATTCCAGCACTGGCTTCTGCCCAAAACCGCATGCATCTAACCTTATCCGGAGGGTTTTTCAATTATTATGGCGACCTGCAAAGCAAACCACTGACACTTGATCAGGCCCATGGAGCTTTTGGAATAGGCATGAAATATGACATTACCAGTCATTTTGCCGTCAGAGGAGGGCTGTTCTATGGTCGCCTCAGCGCGGATGACAAGAATAACAAGGCATCTCTCCAACCTCGGAATCTTAACTTTCATTCACGGGTATACGAACTGAATGCATTTGGTGAATATGCTTTCTTCGATCTGCAGAATAAACGATTTACACCCTATGTTTTTGGCGGACTTGCAGTATTCCGTTTTAATCCATACACGCACGACAGCACAGGTGTGAAATATTTTCTCAGGCCATTGAGTACCGAGGGACAAGGACTTTCTGTTAATGGTCGTAAAGAATACAAACTAACACAATTGGCCATCCCATTCGGAGCAGGCCTGCGTTTACGCGTCAGCGACCAGGTTACTCTTGCTTATGAATTCAACCTGCGCAAGACTTTCACAGATCACCTCGACGACGTAAGCACCAATTATACCGACCCAGCCGTACTGCTGGCAGAAAGAGGCGCAAAGGCAGTAGAGCTATCTTACAGGGGAGGCGAACTTAAAGACGGTAACCCGGTTTATCCCGCCGGCGAAGTCAGGGGCGGAGCTTCCTCCAAAGATTGGTACTATTTTTCCGGCCTGACTGTAACTATCGGCATCGGCAATTCCTTACTCGGCGGCGGCAAAGGCAGAACTGCATGTCCCGTCTTCTAACTTTTAACTTTTACCATTCCCATTTTACATTTTCCATTTTACACTTTACCTTCTCTCCACCCGTACCTTTGCCATTCAACGAAAACTTCAGAATGGCATATAAGAATCAGCAGCATTTCATAGATGATCTGGAAAAAGCCGGAGAACTGATCCGCATCAAAACTTATGTCGATCCCCATCTGGAAATTGCAGAGATCACAGACCGTATCAGCAAAAGCGGTAATGGTGGTAAAGCATTGCTTTTTGAAAATACAGGTTATGATTTCCCTGTTCTCATGAATGCATATGGAAGCGAAAAAAGGATGTGCATGGCATTGGGCATTCAACACCTGGATGATATTGCCAAAGAAATTGAATCGCTTTTCAAAATGCTCAGCAAACCAAAAGAAAGCATTTTAGATAAACTGAGCATGTTACCAAAGCTGGGACAGTTCGCTTCCTGGATGCCAAAAGTAAAAAGCGGGAGAGGAGAGTGCCAGGCAGTTATCATGCAGGAACCAGATATTACAAAACTGCCGGTGATCACCTGCTGGCCAAAGGACGGCGGCCCGTTCGTTACACTTCCCGTTATTCATACAAAAGATCCCAATACAGGTTCCCGGAATGTAGGCATGTACCGCATGCAGGTTTTCGGCCCCACGCTTACGGGAATGCACTGGCATAAACATAAAGTAAGCGCCCGCCACTTCAACGAATACAAAAAGCTTAATAAAAGAATGCCCGTAGCAGTGGCATTGGGCGGCGACCCCGCTTATGCTTATTCAGCTACCGCTCCTCTGCCTGAAAACGTGGATGAATACATGCTGGCAGGTTTTATCAGAAAGAAAAAGGTAGAGCTTGTGAGATGCATTACCCAACCAGACGTGGAGGTTCCGGCAGATGCTGATTTTGTAATTGAGGGTTATGTTGATCCCAATGACGAATTGATATGGGAAGGGCCATTCGGAGATCATACGGGATACTATTCGTTGCCCGACTGGTATCCCCGGTTTCATATCACTTGCATCACCCATAAGAAAAACCCGGTTTATCCCGCAACCATTGTTGGCATTCCTCCGCAGGAAGACGCGTGGCTTGGAAAAGCTACCGAAAGGATCTTCCTTGCTCCAATGAAAATGACCATGGTGCCCGAGATCGTAGATATGGATATGCCTGTGGAAGGCGTGTTTCACAATCTTACAATTGCGCAGATACATAAGGAATACGCAGGTCAGGGTCAGAAAGTAATGAACGCTATGTGGGGAGCAGGGCAGATGATGTTTAATAAGATTTTAGTTATCGCGGATGAAGGTGTTCGCATCAGCGATTATAAATCACTTGCTCAGTATGTTTTCAAAAACATCAATCCTTTGAATGATGTGATCTTCAGCCAGGGACCAATGGATGTACTGGATCACAGCTGCAGTAAATTAGGATTTGGCGGGAAAATGTGCATTGATGGTACAGCCAAACACGATGAAGAAAAAGACGATCAGTATTTTCTGGATGTTCAGCACAAGGCTACGATAACCGAACGATCGCTGGTTGACCGTTTTCCGGAAGTTACCGCGGCCAACGTTTCGTTGATTGAACAGGATATCCCTTGCATCATTGTCGCGGTGAAGAAAGACAGGCAGGGACAAGTAAGGCAGCTGCATCAGGCAATCAGTGAACTGAAAGAAATTGAACCCGTTAAAATGATCATTTACGTTGAGCATACAGTAAATGTTCATGATACTGCGATTGCTCTCTGGCGTTTCTGTAACAATCTCGATCCCAAACGCGATCAGATCCCCGCTCAGCGCCCTTCGACTTTACAGCCGGGCAAAACCTTTGCGTGTATTGGACTGGATGGTACGCGTAAGACTAAAGAACATGATAATTTCGGTCGCGACTGGCCCAATATTATTGTTGCCGATGATAAAACGATTGAATCAGTAGATAATAAATGGGGTAGCCTGGGACTGGGAGAGTTTATCCCTTCGCCTTCCCTGAAATTCAAGGGTCAGGTATACGGCGAAGAGGCCGTGGTAAATGATTATATTTGATTGTGCGAAAACAAACGTTATGAAATCAATGTGGATTGCCCTGGGTCTTTTATCGGTGTTGAGTGCAGGATCGCAGATCAAATCATCCCGCAATGCTTCATCGGGAACCAAAAGCAAATCAGCTTCAACAGTAAAAAAAATCAGTGATTCGCTTGAAAACACTTTATTGTGGGCGATCACAGGCAATGGTTTAAAAGATACATCTTACCTGTTTGGAACTATGCACCTGCTGTGCGCTGAAGATGCCAGGCTGAGCGTAAATCTGAAAAAAGCGATACGCCAGACAGACCGTATCTATTTTGAAATTGATATGGACGATATGTCGCAAATGATGAGCGCATTGAAATATGCCCGCATGAACGACAATACCAAACTTTCTGACCTGCTGACAGCAGAAGAATATAAGCGAATCAAAGAATATTTCGAGAAGAACAGGTCGATCCTTCCTTTTTCAATGATGGAAAGATTCAAGCCATATATGATTACCAGTATGATCGGTGAAACCGGAATGGGCTGCGAAAAAACAAATGGCATGGAATTCAGCATCATGCAGGAAGCAAAAAAATATGATAAGGACATCTTTGGATTGGAAACCGCAGAATTCCAGGCGGGATTATTCGATAGTATTCCGTATGAAAAACAGGCGAAAGAATTGTTGGGTTATATAGACAGCATAGATCGGCAGAAAACCAGCACTTCGGAACTAATAAAGGTTTACCGCGAGCAGAATCTCCAGAAAATGGAGGAAATGACGGTGAGATCGGAAGGAGGAATAGGAGAATATATCGATCTGCTTGTTTTTGATCGCAATCGCAGATGGCTGGAACAATTAAATTTCATCTTAAAAGAAAAACCAACCCTCATTGCTGTTGGCGCGGGTCACTTGCCTGGAGAAAATGGAATGATCAAACTATTGCGAAAAGCTGGATATAACGTTAAGCCATTAAAAAATACGCCACCACCTCCGCCGAAGCCCGAATCGGAATCAACTTAACCCGGAAAATGTAACTGATCGTTTAAATCTGTTCAGGCTGTAAAGAAAAGAGTAATCGACATTGCTACAACTATCGCAGAGGAAATCAAAAGTGCGTGACCGGTCTTCATTGTTGGCGATTTAACTTGTTTGCTTACTGTAGCATAGACAAGTTTGATGCCAAACCATTTGAAAAAAATAAAGCCACCGGCACAGGGCCGGCAGCTTTCACAAAAATTTTCAGCGCTCTTAAAATTGCTCCAACCCGCTGAAGAAAAAGCTGCTTTCAATCGCCGCGTTCTCATCACTATCGCTTCCATGGATGGCATTTTCACCAACCGAAGATGCATACAGTTTTCGGATCGTACCTTCTTCGGCTTTGGATGGATCGGTGGCGCCGATAAACTGACGGAATGAGGCAACAGCATTTTCTTTTTCAAGAACTGCCGCAACGATAGGTCCGCTGCTCATAAAGTCAACCAGCTCTCCATAAAAAGGACGCTCTTTATGAATAGCATAGAATTCCCCTGCTTTCTCTTTGCTTAGTTTCGTCATCTTGAGCGCTACAATACGGTAGCCGCCCTGAATTATCCGGTCAATGATCTGGCCCTGTACACCTTTTTTCATCGCATCAGGCTTGATCATGGTAAACGTTCTATTGGTCATATTTTGCTTCTTTTTTGCGGCGCAAAACTAAGCGATTCGATCCATATCCGTCAAACTACTTTCGGTGGGGTTGAATAGATTTTTTTTTGCAACTTTGCAGCCATTTTATGCAACCTGTCTCCGAATTATACCCCCTTCTAGATAAGCCCAGGAATATAGTAATTACCATGCACCAGAAACCCGATCCTGATGCAATGGGCTCATGCCTTGGATTATATCATTTTCTGAAACAGTTCGGTCATTCCATTACAGTGATTTCTCCCACTAACTGGGCCGATTTCCTCAAATGGATGCCAGGCTGCAATGACGTGCTGGACTTTGAAAATACGAAGGACCGGGAGAAAGTGGACAAGGCCCTGAATACCGCAGAATGGCTGTTCTGCCTGGATTTCAACCATCTCGGCCGTACCCGCCACATGGCCGGTATGCTGGGCGCCCTTAAATGCACCAAAATCCTGATCGATCATCATCAGCAGCCACAGGTGGAAATTTTTAATTATGGTATCAGCGACACCTCCAAAAGCTCAACCTGTGAAATGGTGTACGACTTTATCGTCGGTTCAGGTCATACAGATAAAATAGACCTGGATACCGCTCAATGTCTTTATGCCGGTGTTATGGGCGATACCGGGTCGTTCCGATTTCCTTCAACCACGTTTTCGGTACACAAGATGGTGGCAGATCTGAAAAGCAAAGGTTTGGAGCACACTCTTATTCATGAAGCTGTTTATGACAACTTTCTTGAGAACCGGCTGAGATTCATTGGCCATGTGCTGCTCAACAGGTTACAGGTGTTTTATGAATACAATACAGCTCTGATCGCCATTCCGTGGAAAGATTTGGTCAAGTACGACATCAAAACGGGCGACACCGAAGGGCTAGTAAATTACCCCTTATCAATACAAGGCATGAAACTGGCCGCGCTGATAATTGACAGGAATGAAGAGATAAAGTTGTCGTTCAGAAGCAAAGGCAATTTCGATGTCAATACATTTGCAAGGAAATACTTCGAAGGGGGAGGGCATTTCAATGCTTCGGGAGGCAGAAGCACCGATACGCTGGACGTCACCGTTCAAAGATTTTTAAACGCAATCAAAGAGTGTTCATCACAACTACAATAATCATCAACAATGATCCTAACAATGCAAAAAAGAATGTTGTTTTTATTTGTCGCTGCAGCGATGTTTGCATCCTGTTCCGATAACAATTATGAGAAAACTAAAAGCGGATTGGTCTATAAGATATATTCAAGTGGAAAAGGACCGGTTGCAAAAAAAGGACAGGTCATCAAATTGCATTTTACCCAGAAAATCAAGGACTCGGTGTTGCAGGAAACCTATACATCAGTTCCAGGTTACGCAATGGTAGACAGTGTCGGCCCTGTTTACAATGCAGCAGAAATATTTCCAATGCTCAGAGAAGGGGATAGCCTTGTGGTGGTAATGCTGGGCGACAGCATCAGAAGGAAAATGGGACAATTGCCGCCGTTCATGACGAAGGATGACAAGCTGATGCTTCATTTTAAAGTGCTTGACATCTTCAATGATGCGCAGGCCGCGACAAATGACCGTTCGAATGAGTTCAACAAGCAGAAGGACAAACAAACACAGGCTTTTCAGACTTATATGGCAGGAAAGAAGAACGTTCAGAAGACAGCGGTTGGAACTTACGTTGAAATTGAAAATCCAGGTGATGGCCCAGCAGTAGAATCAGGAAAACTGATATCGGTTCGCTATACTGGAAAGCTTATCCCGTCAGAAAAAGTATTTGAAAGCAATATGAATACTCCCGGTGCGCCACCCATTGAGTTTGTTATCGGACAGGGAGGTGTAATTCCTGGTTGGGAAGATGGTTTGACTCTTTTCAAAAAGGGCGGGAAAGGGAAACTTTACATCCCATCTGAACTGGCTTATGGCGATCAGCAGGGACCGGGCGGAATGCCGCATCAGCCGCTTATGTTCGATATTGAAATTGTTGATGTGAGGGACGCGCCAAAAGAACAACCGCAACAGCCATTTATTCCTCAGCGCACACCGCAGAGCACTGACACGGGAACACGTAAAAATTAATCAAACTTTTCTTAGGTAAACAGGCGGATCCTTAAAAGGATCCGCTTTTTATTTGCCGGATTGGTTCATCTCAGAAATAAGAATCACGGCTTCCTTTGCTTCCTTTACATCATGCACCCTCAGGATATTCGCACCATTCAGTATCGCGACCGTATTCATTACCGTTGTTCCATTCAAAGCGCCTGCAGCATCAGTGCCGAGGGTTTTATAGATCGTTGATTTGCGTGAAAGACCCGCCATCACAGGACAATCCAGCATGTGGAAGACTGTCAGGTTTCGAAGCAGTTCAAAATTGTGCCGGATGTTTTTTGCAAATCCAAACCCAGGATCGATGATCACGTCTGATATCCCGGCCTTTCTGCAATCCTCAATTTTTTTAATAAAATAGTCCAGTAGTTCGCGACAGATATCGTCGTACTGCGCATGCTCCTGCATATCCTGAGGTGTTCCTTTCGTATGCATGCATACATATGGAACGCCAAGACTGCCTACTGTTGCCAGCATATCATTGTCGAAGTTGCCTCCGCTGATATCATTTACAATGGATGCACCGGCATTCACCGCTTCGGATGCTACGGCAGCGTGGAAAGTATCAATGGAAATGATCGCTTCGGGGAAATGCATGTTCAAGGCTTCAATTGAAGGAAGTACACGTTCCTTTTCTTCTGAGATTGGTAGCCGATCGCTGCCGGGACGGGTGCTTTGGCCGCCAATGTCAAGAATATCGGCTCCATCCTTCAGCATTCTTTCCGCCTGACGAAGGATCTGGTCAACAAACATGAACCGGCTTCCCTCATAAAATGAATCCGGAGTTGTATTGATAATGCCCATTATCAAAGGTTGATCAATTACCAGAAGGCGCCCCTTGCAATTCAATGTGAACATTGATCTGTTTATCTTTATTTTTGAAAGCTAAAGATGTGAAATATTTTCCGCTTTGAACGATGACCCGTTGAATCGATGACCCAACGCCCGCTTAAATAACATGAATATTCTATTAACGATATCGCGACTAATTGTAGGAATACTGTTTATCTTTTCCGGCCTGGTGAAGGCCAATGATCCGTTAGGGCTCAGCTACAAAATGCAGGAGTTCTTTGAGGTCTGGGGAATGCATGGGCTCAATGAGTTTACGTTGCCGTTTTCAATAGTGATGATCGCGTTTGAGATCATCGCAGGAGTTGCGGTCATTATAGGCTTTCACTTCCGCTTGTTCAGCTGGTTATTGTTATTGCTGATAATATTCTTCACGTTTCTTACGGGTTATGCGGTGCTTTCGGGAAAGATCAGGGAATGCGGATGCTTTGGGGACTGCATCAAGCTAACCGCAATGGATTCGTTCATCAAAGACCTCATCCTGCTGGGACTGATCCTTTTTCTGTTTGCCTTCCGTTCGAAAGTGAAACCGATATTTCCACGGGTTGTAAACATTTTCCTTTTACTCATTTCAACCCTGGTTGCATTCGGTCTGCAGTTTTATGTGTTGCATCATCTTCCGGTTGTTGACTGCCTTCCATACAAAAAAGGGAACAATGTACTGGAGAAGATGAAAATACCCGCTGGTGCAATACCAGACAGCACCGTGATCACTTTTGTATACAATAAAAACGGGCAGCAGGTGGAATTTACCGCTGATAAATTTCCGTCCGACTTCGACGACAGCTACAGTTTTGTAAAGCGTTACGATAAACTGGTTCGCAAAGGAAACGCGGAAGCCGCGATAAAGGATTTTTCATTAACCGACAGTACCGGCGCCAATGTTACCCAGGCGTATCTTGGAACTCCGGGCAAAAAGATTCTTGTATTTGTACATCGCATACCCGGCGATCTTGAAAAGCATTCAGCAAAGCTGGTCAGCGCATATGAACAAGCCGGAAAATTAAATGCAGATTTTTCAGTAGTAACATCCTCGCCTGAGGAAACAAGAGCGGCATTCGATAAAATATTTGCAGGCAGGCCGGTCAGGTATTTCACATCCGATGTTATCGCAATTAAAACCGCCTCCCGTTCACCCATCACGATATACAGGCTTGATGGAGCTGTGGTAGAGCAGAAGTGGAGCTATGAGGATAATTATGATATAAAATAAGTATGCGTCGCTATCTCCTTAAAAAAATATTTTATGGCGTCCTGGTAATGCTTGGAGTAGTTGTGCTTGTATTTTTTTTGTTTCAGGGCTTCGGTGATCCGTCAAGACTGGTAATGGGCCAGCGTGCCGACGCGGCAACGCAGGAGAACATCCGAAGAGATCTGTACCTGGATCTGCCGAAATGGAAACAGTTTCTTTTGTATCTGAACGACGTTTCGCCTGTTGCCTTACATTCTGCCGCAGAAATTGAAAGCAAGAATCTGAAAGGAGTGTTCATAGGTGGTGATAAAACAAATCTTGCTATTAAACTTCCTTATCTCAGGCGTTCGTATCAGACACGCAAGGATGTGTGGGAGGTGCTGATGGATGCATTACCCGGAACGATCATACTTGCCCTGGCTGCAATGCTGCTTGCGACAATTCTTGGAATATCGCTGGGTGTGCTTGCCGCAGTGAAAAAGGATACCTGGATGGATACATCCGCAGTATTTGCGAGCGTGCTGGGTATTTCGGCGCCTTCTTTTTTCATGGGCATTGTGATAGCATACCTTTTCGGATTTGTACTCAGTGAATATACCGGCCTTCACATGACAGGCAGCCTTTATGATACCGATCCATTCGAGGGAAGGACGCTTGAGTTGCGTAACCTGATACTACCGGCGCTGACGCTTGGCATCAGGCCACTGGCCATCATAACACAATTAACGCGCAGTTCGATGCTGGATGTGCTGAACCAGGATTATATCCGCACCGCATACGCGAAAGGCCTTTCTAAAAAGATGGTGATCTGGAAACATGCGTTACGTAATGCAATGAATCCTGTGATCACCGCCATTACCGGATGGTTTGCCGAACTGCTGGCAGGAGCCTTTTTTGTTGAATATATTTTTGGGTGGAAGGGAATAGGCAAGGTGACGGTTGATGCTTTGGAGAAACTCGACTTTCCTGTAGTGATGGGCGCTGTGCTTGTTTCGTCGTTCTTTTTTATCGTGATCAACTTGCTGGCCGATATGCTGTATGGTGTAGTTGACCCGAGAGTGAGGGTCAATTAGCCAATTTTGCCAATAAGCAAATGTGCTGATTGGAATAAAAAGTATTTATATAGAAGAATCCTCTCTGGTGTTCTTAATTGGCCAATTTGCTTATTGGCAAAATTGGCTAATTACTTAATGACCACGTCTTTCACCGTATTTTCCCCCAACGCTTCATTTACCCTTTTAATAATATTTTCTTTCTGATAAACCAGTTCCTGCTTAAGAGGAGCAACAGTAGTAGTGATATAAAGTGTGTGATGAATGATCTTGATCGACTCCGTGTATTTAGAAATCGTTTTCCCCATCAGTTTTTCCCAGACTTCTTCTATCTGAAGGGCTTGCACATCGCCCTTCAACCTGCTCTGGTTCAGGAAATGTTTTAATGCATCTTTCATGGAGAATTCACCCATGACGCGAAATTACATTACTAATTCACAACTCCAGTAATTGAAATTCTACATTTATTGCACTTAATGCCTGATTGATGCGATCGCAATGCGTATCGGTCAGAAATATTTGTCCTTTGTTCCTGCAGCAAACATATTCCAGCAGGTTGTGCATACGCCCGGCATCAAGCTTCTCAAACACATCGTCCAATAAAAGCAGCGGAGGAAATCCTTTATGTGCATTGAGCGATTCGAACTCTGCCAGTTTCAATGCAAACAGCAGACTTTTTCGTTGACCTTGTGAAGCGGTATTTTTAAAAGCGTTGCCGTTCAATCCTAAAAAAAGATCATCTCTGTGAATGCCAGTTGTTGTCCGTTGCAGCATCATGTCCTTTTCCTGGTTCTCTCTCAGCAGGTCGGCCAGTTTATTTTGAAGCAACTGGCTTTCGTACATCACTTCTACTATGTATTCCTCGCCAGATATCTCACTATAAAATTTGCTGATCAATGGGACAAAAGTCTCCATGAAATCGCGCCGCTTTGTAAAAATATAATTCGCGGGTTTTACAAGCTGGTCGTTAAGCACTTCAAGCAGGCTGATGTCAACCCTGCGATTCTCGGCAAATGATTTCAGCAGACTGTTGCGCTGCTGCAAAACACGATTGTATTCCATTAATCTTCTCAGATAGTCGCTATCCATCTGTGAGAGCAGTGCATCAAGGAACCTTCGTCTTTCCTCACTTCCCCCGGTGATCATCTGCACGTCGTCTGGCGCAATAAGCACGCATGGAAATTTCCCGATATGGTCGGCAAACCTTTCATAAAGCTGACCATTGAGCAAACATTCCTTTTTGCCGCTTTCCCTGAGCACGCAAACCACTTCGGCAGGCTCGCCATCTTTTGAAAATTCACCGGCAACCCTGAAGCCCGAAGCGGTCTGAAATACGTTCGCCTGATCGGAACGGGTAAAATAACTTTTGGTAAAACAGAGGTAATAAATGGCGTCCAGGAGATTTGTTTTCCCCCGGCCATTCTTGCCGCAGATACCGGTAATCCGCTCCCGGAAACCGAACGACTGGCTGAAATAGTTCTTAAACTGGTATAAAGTAATATGGTTCAGGCGCAACACGGACTGCAAGATAGGGTTGGAGGTTGGAAGTTTTCCCTTATTTTTGCACCTCAAATTTTCAGCCCTTGGCCACTCATTTTTCGAAAGAAACCTATTTGTACTGGTACGAACTGATGTACCTGATCCGCCAGTTTGAATTGAGAGCGGAAGAGAAATATAAGATGGAAGGCAAGATCCGTGGTTTCTTCCATGCCTATGTAGGCCAGGAAGGTATAGCCGCAGGATGTATGACGGCCACGAGGCAGGAAGATCCATTTATAACCGCTTATCGGGATCATGGCCTGGCGCTTTCCAAAGGCATTAGTGCAAAAGCCTGTATGGCTGAGCTTTACGGCAAGGCTACAGGCTGCGCGAAAGGAAAGGGTGGAAGCATGCACTTTTTTGGCAAGGACGTTCATTTTTACGGTGGTCACGGTATAGTAGGCGCACAAATTGGAACCGGCGCCGGAATTGCCTTTGCTGAGAAATACAAGGGCACTGACAATGTTTGTCTTACTTTTTTTGGAGATGGAGCAGCCCGTCAGGGAATGCTGCACGAAGTGTTCAACATGGCGATGGTTTGGAAGTTGCCGGTGGTATTCATTTGCGAAAATAACAACTACGCAATGGGAACCTCTGTAACCAGAACCTCAAACGTTGTTGACATATATAAGCTGGCCGATGCGTATGAAATGCCGGCTGATTCAGTTGACGGCATGAGCGCTGAAATTGTACACGAAGCAGTGCTGAGAGCTGTGAACCGCGCACGTGAAGCGGGAGGCCCTACCTTACTTGAATTGAAGACCTATCGTTATAAAGGCCATTCGATCTCCGATCCGCAAAAATACAGGACCAAGGAAGAAGTAGAAGAATACAAGCAACGGGATCCCATTGAAATGGTATTGCGTACCATCAGGCAAAAGAATTATGCAACCGAGGATGAGATCAATGCCATCAACCAGCGCGTAAATGACCAGGTAGAGGAATCCGTGAAATTCGCGGAAGAATCGCCCTGGCCGGATGATAACGAAGTGCTGAAAGATGTTTACGTTGATAAGAATTATCCATTCATTGTTGACTGATCTGATACTGATCCCAAATCATTCAACTTTTAAGTTTTGAATTTTTTCATTTTATACCAATGGCAGAAATAAAACACGCAGCCCCTGTGGCGAATGAGCATCATGTGAGAAGACCTGGTGCAGAGCAATTCTGGACCAAGTACAGCAAGCCGCTTACCATCGGTTTCACTGTAATAATTTTGGCCGTAGCAGGATTTTTTATCTACCGGTCAATGGTCACCGTTCCAAACGCAAGAAAAGCTGAGGAATCTGTTTTCAAGGCGGAAGAATATTACCGCATGGATTCGCTTGATAAAGCGCTGAACGGCGATGGAGTGAACCAGGGATTGCTTAGGATAATAAGTCGTTATGGCGGCAGCGAAGCTGGCAACCGCGCAAGAATGATGGCTGGTAGCATTTACCTGAGAAAGGGTGATTACAAAAACGCTATCAAACACCTGGAAGAGTTCAAAACAGACGTTAAGCAGATCAAAGCAAGGAACAGCGCATTGCTGGCAGACGCATACGCGGAAATGGGTGCGGCTACGAATAATAACGGTAATAAAGAAAAGGCAGCAGGTTTATATGAAGAAGCTGCAGGCTTGTTTGAAAAAGACGACCTGAATGCGCCTGAATACCTGTTCCGCGCAGGATATTTATATGAATCAATGGGCAAAACACAAGAAGCAATTGAAGCATATAAAAAAATAAAAGCGAAGTATCCCAGAAGTGAAAGAGGTTTTGAAATTGATAAATACCTTGCCCGGCTGGGAGTGGTAGAATAAATACATTTATGGCTGAAGTAAGCAACAGCAAATTATTAGAAGTTGATGCAGGCATTCTTAAAGAGGATGCCTGTATTGTTATGATAAAGACCGAATGGAATTCAGCGATCGTAGATGAGCTGGAAAACGGATGCCGGAAAAAACTGCTGGAACTTGGAGTAAATAAGTTCAGCACGATTTCGGTACCCGGCGCTTTTGAAATAACATTCGGAATTAAATCATACTGGGATGCAAAAAAATACCAGGATGACCGTCCCTGCGCTTTTATAGCGCTTGGTTGCATCGTTCGGGGCGATACGCCGCATTTTGATTATGTATGCAGGGCTGTAACGGATGGTGTATTGCAACTTAACCTTCAGCTTCCGGTTCCGGTGATCTTTGGCGTGTTAACGGTCGACAATGAAAAACAGGCAAGAGAGCGCATCGGAGGCAAACACGGTCATAAAGGCGAAGAAGCCGCTATCACCGCTTTAAAAATGGTTTCACTGAATAAGTCGTTCCGCAAAAAATAATCATCTCCCATCATAGCAATAATTGATGAACGTTCAACTCTTCATTCCCTGTTTTGTAGACCAGCTTTATCCGGCCACTGCTTTTAACATGATCAGGGTGCTGGAAAAGGTGGGTTGTACTGTTAGCTACAATGAACAGCAAACGTGTTGCGGGCAACCCGCATTCAATGCTGGCTTCAGATCGGAATCGAAAGAGGTCTGTGCCAAATTCATAAAAGATTTTTCAGGCACGGATTATATTGTTGCGCCAAGCGCATCCTGTGTGGGCTTTGTAAGGAATTACTTCCCGATGATCTTTGATAATTCTTCAGTTCACAATGATGTGAAGGCGCTGCAGGCAAGAACGTTTGAATTTTCCGAGTTCCTGGTCAATGTGTTGAAGGTAGATAAACTGGGCGCTACGTTAAATGCCAAAGCAACCTACCACGATTCCTGCGCAGGATTGCGGGAATGCCGCATCAAGCAGGAACCAAGGAGGTTGCTGGCAAACGTCAAAGGACTGGAAATAGTTGAAATGAACGATGTGGAGACCTGCTGTGGTTTCGGAGGCACCTTCGCGGTGAAATTCGAACCAATCTCCATCAGCATGGCCGATCAAAAAGTCACTAACGCTTTGCAAACAGGGGCCGATCATATCATTTCAACCGATATCTCATGTCTCATGCACATCCAGGGATACATCAACCACAAAGGTTTAAAAATGCAGACAATGCATTTAGCCGATGTGCTTGCGCAGGGATGGTAAAATTATTTAGGCAAAACAACTGCATCCACTACGTGAATCACTCCATTGCTTTGATAAACATCCTTTATGGTAACGGTTGACACGCCACCTTTTTCGTCTTTCAGCACTACGTTCTTTCCACTCATCATCACCTGAAGTTTTCCACCGTTTACTGTTGTTAATTCAGTTTTGCCGTTGCCTTCTTTGATAAGACGAACCAGTTCGCCCGCATCAAGCTTTCCTGCAACTACATGATAAGTTAGAATGCCTGTAAGCAAAGATTTGTTCTCAGGCTTTACAAGTGTTTCAACGGTACCGGCTGGTAATTTCCCAAATGCCTTATCGGTTGGCGCAAATACTGTAAAAGGTCCTGCGCTCTGAAGCGTTTCTACAAGACCGGCTGCTTTTACCGCTGCAACCAGTGTTGTATGATCTTTTGAGTTGACTGCATTCTCCACAATATTCTTCGATGGATACATAGCGGCACCGCCAACTTCTACTGTTTTCTCTTTGCTGTGCGACTGACTGTATACTGCATTTCCTGTAATAAAGAGGGCAAGCGCAAATGCTGCCGATTTAATGATCCTCATAATTTGCTGTTTAATTTTTAAATGTTTTGTTTGTAATTATGTTCACTATAACTAATTCCTGGCTGATCAGCACTAACAGTTACGACAACCGTTCTCCTTTGGATTTGCGGTATCCATTATATTTTGCCATATCGTACTTTTGATAAAGCACAGACCAAACATTCAACTAAAATCATAAACAACCTATGGCATACTGGCTAGTGAAATCTGAACCATCAGCATACTCATGGCAGCAATTTGAAAAAGATGGCCAGGCTACCTGGGACGGAATACGCAACTATGCGGCCCGGAACCATATGCGTGCAATGAAGAAAGGCGACCAGGTGTTGTATTATCATAGCAATGAAGGCCTGGAAATAGTTGGGATCGCAAAAGTTTTTAAAGAAGCCTACCAGGATCCGTCAACCGATGAGGATGCATGGGTAGTAGTTGACCTCAAACCTTACAAGCGGTTAAAGAAGCCCGTTAGTCTTCAACAGATCAAATCTGATAAACGCCTGGCAGAAATGGCGCTTGTGAGAATTGGCAGGTTATCGGTACAACCGGTGACCGATAAAGAATGGAAAGTGATCATGGAACTGGCAGGAGAGAAGTGAGGGGCCTGGCAACCATTTGGCCATTGTTACTGGCAGGTTTGGTTACTGCATTCCTGTTGAGAAAGTATAGAACAACTCTACGGCCGCGACCTTAAATTTGCTTATGGCAAAAAAGCGACTGGTAGTCCTATCCGGAGCGGGCATTAGTGCCGAAAGTGGTCTCAAAACTTTCCGCGACAGTGATGGATTGTGGGAAGGATACGATATAGAGGAAGTAGCCACTCCACAGGCATGGAAGAAAAATCCGGCCCTCGTACTGGACTTTTATAATTACAGAAGGCGCAATACCCTCGATGCCCAACCGAATGCCGCGCATTACGGACTGGCTTCGCTGGAAGAAAACTGGGATGTACATATCATTACTCAAAATATAGATGATCTGCATGAGCGCGCTGGTTCAACAAAAGTGCTTCATTTGCATGGAGAGATCTTTAAAATGCGCAGCGAACACAACGCCAGCCTAATCTGCGATATAAGGTCAGACATAAAATTGGGTGATCTGGCAAAAGATGGCGCACAACAAAGACCGCATATTGTCTGGTTTGGCGAAGCGGTACCGGCAATTGAAGAAGCAATACCAATTGTGCGTTCGGCAGATGTATTTGTAGTGGTAGGAACTTCGCTGGTAGTGTATCCTGCTGCCGGCCTCGTGAATTATGCACCCTGGGAGGCTCCAAAATACATAATTGACAAAAAGATACCTTATGGCTCGTCGTTGTATAATCTGACTGCTATAGAAAAGCCGGCGACGGAAGGAGTGAAGGAACTGGCAAATTTTTTAAAATTACTTTGACTGCACTGCCGCTTTGAGAATACAGCATTTTTCAGGAAGTTAATCCTGCATATAATAGTAATGGAGCTATAAGTACTACGCTGATAAATACTAACGCTGAAGTTTTATTTCGCCGAGGCTGGTTTCTTTACCGTCGTTCACCTGTACATTTTCCATCATCACATCCTGGTATGGCTCTTTTGCATCAATAATTACTTTCCAATTGCCGCTTTTGGTGGCAAGAGAAAAGACGCCATTGACCGGAGCGGCTTTGACGGTATCGGTATTTTGAATAGCCCAGACAATCAAAGCACCATCTGCCGGAACGATCGAACCAGTGATTGAACCGGCTTTCCTGTTGTCGAATGAGTGAAGAGCAACTACTGCAAGGATGGTGGCACAAAGCGTGAGGCCGGTCTTTTTCATAAAAGAGAAATTTGGATAAACAATCCACACGAAGCGCGGGAGGCAGAGTTATCCTTTCAACTTTTGTGCCAGCCACCAATAAGCGTTTATGCAAGGCCGATGGGAAGTTTTTTTCACATGAATGCATGATCACCCACTAATCGGGATGGTAATTATTACACTGCAAAGATCGGGCTGATTAATTTCCTGCGTGGAACAGATGGTCTTTCGAGTTGATCATGGTTACCTTATAATTCACTTTATTTCCTCTGCCGCTTCGTGGCGCATCGATGGTTAAGGAAGAATTAGCAGCAATATCCCTGAAATATAAATTCTCGGTTTTGAATACTTCCTTGTTGACTTTAAGATATTCTACCTGCACAACCACCAGGTTCAAATCGATACCGGAAGTGTTTTTTACAGTGAAAGCGAGTCCTGATATACCGCCAAACGGTCCAACTTCGTAATCACTGCTGCTTACGCTGACCATTTTTTCAAGATCGGGTACTGCAGGTTTTGTGACAGTTTTCTTTTCTTCCGGTTCGTCATTTTTTTCAACAGGCGCTACTGGATCATCGGTATCCTGCTGGTTGAATGCAATATCCTGCTGGTTTGTATCCAGGGTTTTTTCAGACCGCTTCTTTGAAGTGGGAATGATCAGTGACTTGTCGGCTTTTAATTCTTCGCTGGTGGATTTGTCTTTTGAAACTATCTGTTCGTTATTCGCAGGCTGCTCCATTTTTCCGGAATCAGAAAAAACAGGTAGTGAAGACTGCTGGTTAGATCCTTTTTCAGCGGTATTGTCTGCCACGGGTGGTTTTGACCCGTTATTGATTGAAAGTCCGATAAACACTCCCAGGGCAATCATGCAAACCATACCAATGATAATGGCGGCCATTGGGATTGACTTTAAACTGAAGCCCCGTTTTTTTGGATAATAGACCTGCTGTTTTTGTTCAGCTACCGGCCTGGCCACATTCGGTTTATTCGGTGGAATATTATCTGAAGAGGAAATCGCAGCCTTCTTTTCATAATACTGCTGCAGGAAGTTATCTGCCTCCGCGTTCCTTGCTTCGTCCTCAGCCGTGTCGGTTAAAGGTTGGGTGGTGGCTGATGGCAATGGTTGCTGAATTTCCTGCTGACGTAATTTCTGTTCCTGCAATAGTTGTTGCCTGGTTAGTTTTTCCGCAAAAGGTTGCTGCGCTACCGGTTCTTTGTGATCTGGTTGTTGAACCGGAGGTTGATACTGACTCGCTTTTGGCAACTCCTGTTGGGGTTTCTGCTCGTATGAATGAACATTACCTGAACCAGAAGGGAGTGTGACAAAAACCCGCTTGTATTCTTTTTCTTTTTTTACAGGTTTGACTTCTGCAGGCTGGGATTCGAAGCCAGACGGTGAATTTGTTACAGGATACTGAGGTTGCGTATTTTGATTGGCGGTTGAATTATTTGATACAGGAATTCCTGAGGCAGTAGATGTTTCAAGTTGTTTGTGTACCTGCTCGGGTTGTTTTTTGAAGAACCTGTCGTACGGCTGTTCCTCAACCGCAGGTGCGAATGATTTCAGATCTTCAATTTCTCCTGGATAACGCCAGGCAGCACTTTTCCCTTCAACCCAGATAAGATCATAGGCTTTCAATCCCATTTGCCGGAGATCTTCGGCCGTATAGGGTCCCGTTTGTTTATTACTCCGCAATAACAAAAACTTGTTCATAAAACGATCAGTTTAAATACTGATAAGGAAAAGATGAAAGTGAGGATTGCCGGTTGATATTAAGGAGTGACCTAAATTTAATCATAACGGCAAACTATACCAAAATTGCACCGGTTTATTATTCCGAAGAACTCGTTAAAAAACTTTAAAGTTTTATTCTGAAATCGGACATGGTTAGCTGCAGATACAACTATCCCGGAATAGTGGAAAAACTCTGCAAAAAACACCGTTTTACCTAAGGTTTTCACCTGTAAATCAGGTAACTTTGCAGCCTTCCCTAACGAGCATAAAAAAGCGAGAAAAAGCAGTATGGATCAGGATTTTCAGCCACTATCCACCAGCGACCAGAACCGCATAGTTCCAATCAATATCGAGGAGCAGATGAAAACGGCTTATATCGACTACTCCATGAGTGTCTTTGTAGGCAGGGCGCTTCCCGATGTTCGCGACGGATTGAAGCCCGTTCACCGGCGAATTCTGCACGCGATGAATGAATTGGGACTTGCTTCAAACCGTGCTTATAAGAAATCGGCTCGTATCGTGGGTGAGGTTTTGGGTAAATACCATCCTCACGGCGACGGGTCTGTTTACGACGCAATGGTAAGAATGGCCCAGGAATGGAACATTCGTTATACGCTGGTAGATAACCAGGGAAACTTCGGAAGCCAGGATGGCGACGGACCGGCGGCCATGCGATATACCGAGGCAAGGCTTCACCGCATTGCGGAGCATATGCTGGCCGATATTGATAAGGACACGGTTGACTTTCAGTTCAACTTCGACGACAGCCTGAAAGAGCCCACAGTTTTACCAAGCCGCATTCCTCAGTTGCTTGTAAATGGTTCAAGCGGTATTGCGGTTGGTATGGCCACCAATATGATGCCTCACAATCTATCGGAGGTCATAGATGGTTGTATTGCCTATATAGCCAACAAAGAAATTACGATTGAAGAATTGATGCAGTATATCAAGGGTCCTGATTTTCCAACAGGAGGCATCATTTTCGGAATTGAAGGAGTGAAAGCCGCCATGCACTTTGGGCGCGGCAGGGTAGTGCTTCGTGGAAAGCTTACCGTTGAGACCAAACCGAGCGGCCGCGAGCAGATCATCATCACAGAGGTACCCTATCAGGTGAATCGCGACAGCCTGTGCGACAGGATCGGTCAACTGGTGAATGAGAAAGCCATTGAAGGCATTGCCCATGTAAATAACGAATCGAACAAGAAAGAAGGCACCCGCATTGTTATTGACCTGAAAAGAGACGCGGTTGCCAACGTTATCATAAACCAGCTTTATAAATATACCGAGCTGCAGACGAGTTATGGTGTCAATAATGTTGCGCTGGTTAAAGGTCGTCCCCGCACGCTCAATGTAAAAGACCTCATCAGCGAATTCGTTGAATTCAGAATGGAGGTTGTAACCCGCCGCGCACAGTTTGAATTAAGGGAAGCGGAGAAAAGAGCGCATATCCTTCAGGGTTATCTTATTGCTTTGGATCATCTCGACCAGGTGATCGCGCTCATTCGCGGCAGCCGTACACCCGATGAAGCAAGGGATGGTCTTGTCACCAATTTCGGCATGACCGAAATACAGGCGAAAGCGGTTCTGGAATTGCGTCTGCAACGTCTTACCGGCATGGAGCGCGACAAGATCAAGCTCGAGTTCGACGAGATCATGAAGCAGATCGAACATCTGCAGCAATTGCTGGCAGATGAAGGAATGCGGTATGAACTTATTGGAAAGGAACTTCTCGAGATCAAGGAAAAATTCGGAGACGCGCGCAAGAGCGAGATCACATATCTTGACGATGAGGTAAGGATAAAGGATCTTATCAAAGAAGAAGATGTTGTGATCACAATTTCACACCTCGGTTATATCAAAAGAACATCTGCCACTGAATATCGCCAGCAACGCCGTGGCGGAAGGGGTGCCATTGGCGGAAGAACAAGGGAAGAGGATTGGATCGAGCACCTGTTTGTTGCGTCTACCCATCATACGATGTTGTTCTTTACCGAAAAAGGACGTTGTTACTGGATGAATGTATATGAGATACCTGAAGGTGATAAAACCAGCAAGGGCAGGGCGATACAGAACCTGGTGCAGTTGCCGCCCGACGATAAGGTGAGGGCGATCATTGATATTAAGGACATACAGGATAAAGAATTTGTCACAAGTCACAATATTGTTCTCTGCACCAAGAAAGGGATCATCAAGAAAACATTACTGGAAGACTTTTCCAGGCCAAGGCAGACCGGAGTGAACGCGATTACGATCCTGGAAGGTGATGAATTGCTGGAAGCAAAGCTGACCGACGGGCAGTGCGAAATAATGATGGCTGTAAAAAGCGGCCGTGCAATCAGGTTCCCTGAAGAAAGGGTCCGCCCAACCGGCCGTGGAGCGATTGGAGTTGCAGGAATTGAAGTAGAAAACCGGGAAGACGAAGTAGTTGGCATGATTTGCGTTAATAAAGATGACCGGACAAGAACGGTTCTTGTAGTAAGCGAAAAGGGGTTTGGAAAGCGGACGCCTGTAGATGAATACCGGATCACCAACCGTGGCGGAAAAGGAGTGAAAACCATCAGCGTTACAGATAAAACCGGCGCGCTGGTTGGGATTCTGGATGTAAACCAGAAAGAAGATTTAATGATAACTTGCAGAAGCGGCGTGACCATTCGTATGCCGGTGACCGGTATAAGCGAACAAGGCCGCGCTACCCAGGGAGTGAAGCTGATAAGATTGGATGGAAATGATGAGATCGCGGCAATAACCAAGCTGGATGAACATGAGGAAACCGTACAGGTTTTGGCCGATGAGCCCGTTCCCGGAGCAGAGTCATTAAACGGGGAAGGACTGATTGAGGAGCCCTTGAATGATGAACCGTTTAACGATGAGCCATTAAATGATGAGAACGATGCAACCAACGATAGCTCAGAAGAATCTTCATCATAATTATTCATTCGAACTTGCCATTAAATATTAAAAATTCATGCAGATGAAACGTATTTTTTTAACAACCGTGTTTGCCGCCATGGCTACAGTCATGTTTGCACAAAAGGTTGACAAAGCCAAGGATCTTTTGAAAGCAAACAAACTGGCAGAAGCCAGAACGGAGATTGATAATTTCCTCGCGCAGGAAAAAAATGCAAAAAATGCAGACGGGTGGTACACAAAAGCAAAGATTTATAATGCTATTTCACAGGACGCCACTTTGAAGACACAGGTACCAAATGCGAGAATGGAAGCATTCAATGCACTTAAAAAATATACTGAGGTTGACGACAAGATGCTGATATCTCTGCAGATTGACGGATATAAACCAATCAACGAAATTTATACCGGATATTATCAGGAAGGAGCAAATAATTTCAATTCAAAAAGTTACGACTCCGCGTTAGCAGGGTTTACCAATGCCATTCAGGTCAGCACATTCATGACTCAAAAAGGATGGATCAATTTAAAGGTTGATACCAATTCAATTTTATACGCGGGAGTTTCTGCCGAGAAGCTTGGTAAAATGGAAGAAGCAGCAAAGTATTATGGACTTCTCGCTGAGAACAAAATAAAGGGTGAAGGATTTGTGGAGATTTACAAATGGCTTGCAAACCATCATTACGAAAAAAAGGATAACGCCACAGCTGCTAAATTCCTGGCGCTCGGAAAAGAAGTTTATCCGGGCGATCCATTCTGGGCAAGCCTTGATCTGGATATGTCGAGGGAAGGCGGAAATAAAGATGAGCTGTTCTCTAAATACGAGCAGACCATTGCAGCCAATCCCGAAAATCATTTATATCGCTACAACTATGCGGTAGAACTTTATCAGGCCGGCTATAACCTTGATTCAACAAAACGTCCGGCAAATTCTGCGGATCTGATCACCAAGGCGTATGATAATATCAAAGAGGCGATCCGCATTAAACCTGATTATTCAAGAGCGCAGCTGTTCGCGGGTCAGATTATTTATAACCAGGGTGTGGATCTGCTGAATGGTTCCAGGGCAATCAAAGGAACAAAGCCCGAGGATGTAAAAAGAAAAGCGGACATGAAGGCAGCAGCAGTTAAAAAATTCGACGAAGCAATGCCTTATTTCCTGGAAGTTGATAAGTTACTTGCTCCGAAGGGTAAGCTGAAAATGGAAGATAAGCAGGATCTGAAAGAAGCTTATGATCTGCTGATCACCATCTATGATCAGAAAGGTCAGA
Organism: Chitinophagaceae bacterium; assembly: GCA_036402175.1. Taxonomy (GTDB): domain Bacteria; phylum Bacteroidota; class Bacteroidia; order Chitinophagales; family Chitinophagaceae; genus DASPKM01. The sequence goes on from DASWTK010000064.1 coordinate 24,752, forward strand.
AAGATAAATTGAAAGAATTCGAAGAGAAATTCAATAACGTAGATAAAGTCCATTAAAGATTTTCAATATTGACTCAATCTTGGCAGGAGCCTCCGATAACGGAGGCTCTTTTTTTGGCTATTCAACCGTGGGAGGGCAAAAAAATAAATCAATACAAGGCAGGGCACTTGCAGCGGCTATTTAACATAAGATTAATTATAAAACAGAATTATCAGCCTTGCACGGTACTCATGGCTGTTCAGGCTTGATCTTATCCTTTCTAATAAGTATCGTCCAATCCGGGCCACTGGCAACTTTGAATGTATCAGCAAAGCTCCCCATATTGATTGCAACTGAAAAATTGCCCAGGCTATTCATGTAACCGAGCAATTGTTTTTCATTTACATCTCCGAAAGTTCTGACGAACGGAATACGCCCTGAATATATTTCCTGATCATTTTTTGAAATCAAAACAGACAATGTATCCCGGTACTGAATCCCGGCAGATTGAATTAAACTATCAGGAATATTGGTCCACACATTTCCATACTGCACATCAAGGATTGGAATATTTCCTTTCACTGAATCTCCTGCCAGAACCGCTTTCTGATACCTGATCGTTATTACCTGCTTGTTCAATTCCGGTCCAATGTCTTCAAATCGGATATCGCCGGATGCCAGCCTTGCAGCTGTATAGGCAAAAATATCACGGCCATGAAATGTATGTGATCCCTCAGATCCTTTACGCCGGTTATTCAGGGTATCAATTTCCCTGACAGCCGCTACTCCAAGCGTTTCTGCAAGTAGTCCCAGGGTCCCGTTATCAGGACTCACAACATAATGCCCGGTCGAAGTTTTTAAAACTACAGGCTTGCGTGAAGTGCCGACACCTGGATCGACCACAGATACAAAAACAGTCCCTGCCGGCCAGTACATCACAGTCTGGTCCAGCCGGTAAGCCGCCTCCCAGATATTATACGCTGGAATTTCATGAGTAAGGTCAAACATTGGTATTGATGGATTCACTTCGTGCGCCACGCCTTTCATGGCTGAAACCGCACCGTCCTTTAAACCGAAATCGGTTTGAAATACGATTGCCGGTCGTGGCTTACCGCAAGAAAAGCTCATTGTGACCAACAGGAAAAACCAATATTTCATAGCGTTCGCAATTTATAAAAACGATAGATCCTGAAGTTAGAAACCATTCACTATCAATAAATATTTAGTTTCGCCGTTAAAGCACCGAAATCTAAGTTTTGAAGAGAATTATATCATCTTTCTGGGGCAAATCACTGCTATTCACCTTACTGAACCGCTTCTCCATCATATTTTTTGGGGTCATTACGTTTTTCATCCTTGTGCGCCACATTTCTCCTGAAGAAAACGGCGTATGGTCGCTATACCTCACCATTCTTACGCTGATTGAAGTTATTAAACAGGGTTTGCTTCGCAATCCTCTTATCAAATTCCTGAGCATACCGGATAATAATAAGGACCGCGTTCAATCCAGCGTGCTGCTGATCAATGCCATCATTTCACTGGCAGTAATCATAATGCTGGGATTTGCGGGAACACTGATCGCCGACTTTTTGAAATCGCCTTTGTTAAATGAAATGTTTCTTTACAGCATTGTTTTTATCGTGCTGCTGATTCCTTTCAATCACTGCGAAGTTTTACTTCAGGCGAATTTCCGGTATCAACAGATCTTCCTTGCCTACTTCCTTCGCCAGGGATTATTCATGATCGGTGTTATCATATTGATCTATGTCTTTCCCGAATACCTGAATCTGTTAAGCCTGGTGATGATTCAAACCGCTTGTTTGTTTGCAGGCACGGGGTTGATTATCATTTATTCCCGAGGGTTACTTCCAAAAAAACTTGAATACGATAAAGCCCTCACCCGGAACATTCTGCACTTCGGAAAATATGTTTTTGGCACCAATGTTTTCTCAAACCTTTCCCGCTTTGCCGATCATTTTGTTACTGCGAACGCGATAGCCGATCCGGAGCTGGGCAAACGTTATGTTTCTTATTATAATGCTTCAAGCCGTATCAGTAACCTGATCGACATGCCTTCAGTTGCTGTAGCAGATGTACTGTTCCCGAAAAACGTTCAGGCCCTGGAACTGGAAGGGATTAATAAAGTAAAGTATTATTTCGAACGGATGGTGGGCAGTATCATCAGCATTGTATTACCGGCCAGTATTTTCATAATGCTGCTGCCAAAATTCACCCTGTTGATCATTGCCGGTAAGCAATACCTTGAAGCGGCAAATATCCTCAGGATCGTAATGCTGATAGCGATACTGCGACCCTTTTTCTATCAATTCGGCGCAACCATGGATGCTATCGGCAAGCCACAACTGAATTTCTGGTACAACCTGCTGCTGATGTGCATTAATATCGGGCTGACTTACCTTGGACTGTTCTGGATTGGTCGTGACGGTGCTGCTTATGCGCTGGTGCTCCATCACATCATCAGCCTAACGATCGTATACCAGGTGTTGAAGAAGCATGTAAATATAGAAATGAGAAATGTCGCGCGATACACAATCGCCAACTACCGCGACATGTACAATCTTGTTAAACAGGTTTTGTCCCGCCGGTCCAGCGCCTCAGTTGTGCAGCCCAAACAACCTGAATAATTTCCGCTGTTATACAGCCGGTGCTTTCCTCGGCTTGCTGAAGAATTTGAACATCAATCGCAGCGATTGATCGTAAGTAAAATAATTATACACCCAGTTAAGAAAAACAAACAACCTGTTCTTTACGCCAAGGATGAGTACGAGGTGTAAAAACATCCAGATCATCCATGCGATAAATCCACCAAAATGAAGTTTGGGCCTCGGCAGATCAACCACTGCAAGGTGGCGCCCCACTGTTGCCATTGAACCCTTATCATTGTATTCGAATGCTTCCTGCTGTTGGTTTTTACTGATCTTTTGAAGATTGCTGCTTAACAGTTTTGCCTGCTGAATTGCTACCGAAGCAACCTGCGGATGTCCGTTTGGATACTGACTTGTTTCCATGTAGGCCAGGTCGCCCAACGCATAAATATTCTCAAATCCCAACACCTTGTTATATTGGTCGACCTTTATGCGATTGCCTCTTGCTAACATCGACTGATCAATTCCCGGTGGTACATTTCCCCTGATGCCTGCAGCCCAGATCACCATCGATGCATTGATTGTATTTCCATCCTGGAGACTGACACGCGAACCATCATAATCCTTAACCATGGTGCTCAGCATAACGTTGACGCCCAGGTCCTGCAAATATTTTAACGACTGAGCGGAAGATTTTTCGCTCATGGTGCCGAGTGTTTTAGCCGTTCCTTCCAGCAGGTATATTTTCATCCGGCTGAAATCAAGTTCTGGATAATCCTTCGGAAGCACATACCGTTTCATTTCGGCTATTGCGCCACCAAGTTCAACTCCCGTAGGTCCGCCTCCTACTATCACTACCGTCAGTAACCTGTCTATCTCCTGCGGATCAGTTGTTTTCAGCGCGTCTTCAAAATTCTGGATCAAACCATGCCTGAGTTGCAAAGCCTCAACAGTGGATTTCATTGGAAACGCATAGTCAATGAGATTCTGATTACCGAAGAAATTTGTATCGGCACCCGTGGCCAGCACCAATATATCATAATCCATTTCACCTGCTTCAGTAGTGATCTTATTGGCAGCTGTATTTACGCTTTTTAATTCACCAATACGGATCCTCACATTCTTACTGTTGTGAAATGCCTTTCTAAGCGGAAATGAAATGTTGCTTGCGTCTAAACCTGCTGTTGCAACCTGGTAAAATAACGGCTGAAATTGATGATAATTGAACTTATCCAACAGGGTTACTTCGAATTGCCGGTTGTTGTTTAGTCTTCTTGCCAATTTAAGTCCCGCAAAACCTCCTCCAACGATTATTACTTTCATCTTTTGATCATTTACCGGTGCAAGATACAAACTTTCAATAATTATTGAAAATTAAGAAAGTTTAATTTTTGCTAATACAACAGCCTCGCTTTGATCGTTTCCTTTACTTCTTTCAGCAGTTGAAGTGCGTGCGCGGATATCTTCTTGTCTACATCCAGCACAACGTAACCGATTTCGTCATTGGTTTTCAAATATTGCGCCAGTATGTTTATGTTATGTTTTGACAACTCTCCATTGATTGCAGAGAGAACACCGGGCACATTCCGGTGAATGTGCAGTATCCTGTGCGTTCCTTCCTGTGGCGGAAGGCTTAATGGCGGAACTGTATGTGAGCCAATTGTAATACCCATCTCCAGGTATTGATACAGCTTGTTACTTACGTCTTCACCAATATTCTGCTGCGCCTCTTCCGTTGATCCACCAATATGCGGCGTCAGCAATACGTTAGGCAGCTGCTGCAACGGAGTTTGAAAAGGATCGCCGTTCTTTTCCGGCTCTACAGGAAACACATCAATTGCAGCACCGATGATTTGTCCTTCACGGATTGCTTTACCTAATGCATCCAGGTCAACAACTTCTCCCCTCGCGTAGTTGATAAGCACCGCGCCTTTTTTAAATTGCTTCAGCGCAGTTTTATTGATAAGGTTTTTTGTAAGTGTGGTTTCAGGAACATGAAGTGTAACCACATCCGCCTGGTTAAGGACTTCCTTCATGGTTCGCTTAAAGATGGCGTTGCCAAGCGGAAGCCTTGTTACGATATCATAATATATGACCTTCATGCCCAGCGCTTCGGCCAGTACGCTTACCTGCGAACCGATATTTCCATATCCAATTATGCCGAGCGTTTTGCCGCGCAGCTCATAACTGCCTTTCGCTTCTTTCATCCAGATACCATCGTGAGCGGCTTTATTCTTGTCGGGGATCTTTCTGATTAGCATGATAGATGCGCCAATGACCAGTTCCGCAACCGAACGCGTATTTGAATAGGGAGCATTAAATACCGCAACACCATGGGCGGTGGCGGACTTAAGGTCAACCTGGTTCACCCCAATGCAAAAACATCCGATCGCCTGTAATTTTCTTGCCGCCTGCAGCACTTTTTCGGTGATCTGCGTTTTAGATCGGATTCCCAGAATATGTATATCCCGGATCTCGGACAGCAATTCACTTTCTGATAATGCCCCGGTCAGCTTGCGCACCGACGCATATCCGGCTTCCTTAAACTGCCTTACAGCCGCATCGCTGATATTCTCCAGAAATAAAATATTGATCTTCTCCTTTGGATAACTGGTTGTTTTTGATTCCGGCATAATTTCAAAAAAAAAAGTACGTTTTAAGAGAGTGCAAAGATGTCTGAAAATCCCGTAACCTAAAAAAATGATGGATTCAGGGAATATTTGGAATAAGCTTTGCTTAATTTCAATAAATAACCCGTTAAAGTCCTATACATTGAAAACTGCTATTCTCTTCATTACCTGCTTTTTATACAGTCTCCGGTCCTGTGATTACGCTGGCCGCAATAATTCCGCGACCTCTGAAGATTCCACAGTTCACCGTTCTGACAACGTTTCTATCCCCTCATCTACCCTTACCCGGTATATCAATGCGGTAGAGAATTTTTACGATAAAGCCCTTGATCACCCGTCTTTTAATGGAAGTTTCCTGGTTGCCAAAAATGGACAGATCATTTTTGAACGGTATAAAGGATTCGGGGATTTCTCAAAAAAGGACAGCCTGACACACCGTCACGCTTTTCATATAGCTTCCATTTCCAAGACTTTTACCGGGATGGCGGTTCTGAAGCTTTATGAGGAAGGCCGAATCGCTTTATCTGATTCGCTTGAGAAATTCTTTCCGGATTTCCCATACGAAGGGATAACTGTGAAGATGCTGCTGAACCATCGCAGCGGCCTGCCCAATTATGCCTATTATCTGGAAAAACATAAGTGGAACAAAAAGATAAGGGTTACTAACCAGGATATCCTCCAGACACTTTATACTTTTAAACCGAACCTCGACTTCACCTCAGGCAGAAGATTTGCTTACTGCAATACCAATTATGCGCTGCTGGCGCTGATCATTGAAAAAGTTACAGGCTTGCCTTATCATCAGTACATGCGTTCCACATTTTTTGAACCACTCGGAATGCAGGATACTTATGTTTATACCCAGGCCGATTCTGCGAGGGCAATGCCGTCGTATGAATACAATGGCAGGAAATGGGGATTTGATTTTCTTGACCTGGTGTATGGCGACAAAAACATTTACAGTACTGCCCGTGACCTATTGAAATGGGACCAGGCATTGTATACAAATAACCTGTTCAAACAATCCACACTGGATTCTGCTTTTACGCCATACAGTTTTGAAAAACCCGGGGTTAAAAACTACGGACTTGGGTGGCGTATGTTCTGCTACCCCAATGGCAGAAAAATCGTTTATCACAATGGATGGTGGCATGGTAACAACAGCGTATTGACCAGACTTATTCAGGATAGTGCCACGATCATTGTCCTGGGAAACAAACGCAATAATCGTATTTACCGCGTTAAGCCACTTTTTGAAATTTTCAGTCATTATAACGGCAACGAAGAACTGGATCAGTAGTTTTTGTTCCTGAATTCCGTAATTCTGAAGTTTGAATACCGTCAGAAAACGGAACTTCGCGGGAACTATGATCTTATCAGCCGAACAAATAAGAGCCTGGGACGAATACACGATTCAAAACGAGCCGGTCACTTCACTTGACCTTATGGAACGGGCCGCTGCGGCCTGCGTGCATTGGCTTGAAGACAAAAAGTATTTCAACAAACCATTTTCCATTTTTTGCGGCAAGGGAAATAATGGCGGCGATGGACTTGCCATCGCCCGGATGCTTTCGCTAAAAGGATGCGAGGTAGCAGTTAATATTCTTGAGTTCGGACACCTGGGCACCGAAGACTTTCAACGAAACCTGGCGCGCCTTCACGGCATGTCGGTAACAATCCGCTTTCTCCAAACCTTTGCGAATTTCCCTGTTATTGGTGCAGACGAGATCATCATTGACGCGCTGCTTGGCTCAGGTCTGAACAGGCCGCTGGAAGGAGTTACTGCAGAACTGGTAGATCATCTGAATGCTTCGGGTAATGAAATAATTTCAATAGACATTCCTACCGGATTGTTTGCCGATAAAAGCTCAAAAGGAAATAAGGTCATCAATGCACACCATACGTTGAGTTTTCAATGTCACAAGCCAGCATTGCTTGTTGCAGAAAATGAACCATATACCGGAGAGGTTCACGTACTTGACATTGGATTACATCCTTCATTTCCTGAACTGAGTTCACCTGCTTATCACTGGATCAATGAAGATGTTATCCGGGCATTATTCAGGCCGCGTAAAAAATATTCACACAAGGGTAACTTTGGTCATGCGCTGCTTATCGCGGGAAGCTATGGAAAAATGGGCGCCGCAGTTCTTGCTGCAAAAGCCTGCCTCAGAAGCGGAGTGGGTTTGCTCACAGTACACGTTCCGATCTGCGGACTTGATGTTCTTCAAACTGCCGTGCCTGAAGCAATGTGTACGATCGATAAAAATGAACGCTTCATAACTCATATTGATGACTTGTCGCCATTCAATGCAATCGGTATCGGGCCTGGCATTGGTAAGCAGGAAGAAACAGCAGGGATGATTGAAGTCCTGTTGCAACATGTAAATAAATCAATGGTATTGGATGCAGACGCATTGAACATTTTAAGCAGTCGACCGGATTTTATACGAACACTTCATCCACTTTCAATTCTCACTCCTCACCCAAAGGAATTTGAACGATTGTTCGGTCATACTCAGAATGATTTTGAAAGAATAACACTGGCGAAGCAAAAATCCAAAGAACTTAATGTAATAATAGTACTGAAAGGTCACCATTCAGTTATTGCTACTCCCGGGGGAAGAACATGGTTTAATTCCAGCGGGAATCCGGGAATGGCTACTGGCGGAACCGGCGATGTTCTAACCGGCATCATCACCGGCTTAATGGCACAGGGGTACGAGCCCGAACAGGCTGCGGTATTTGGTGTTTACTGGCATGGTCTGGCAGGTGATATAGCAAGTGGGTTTTATTCGCCGGAAACACTAACAGCATCCGACATCCCAGAAGCACTTGGAGCCGCGCTTCAGAAAATACTTTCTTCGGGTACACAACAACGTTAAGTGTTGCCGGAATCCGCTCCGACACCCGCTGACAGCATTAAATTAATTTCGATTTTGTTTTGATTTGCCAACGGTTTAATTTTATCAGGTGCAATCCCTTCCGGACCGATCTCATGAACCAACAAAAAAAAACCACTTATGAACCACATGTACACTATGCGGCGGATAGCCATTTCCGCTGGCTTTATCCTATCAGCAGTAATTTCCTTTGCAGCAACTTTCACAGTAACAAATACGAATGACGCCGGCCCTGGCTCTCTCCGCCAGGCGATCCTTGATGCGAATGCAACACCAGGCGCCGATGCGATCGTATTCAATATTGCAGGCACCGGGCCATTTGTGATTTCACCAGCCACTGCCCTTCCTTCGATTGACGAAGCGCTTACAATCAGTGGGTATACTCAGCCGGGCTCAACACAGGGTTCGATGGCTTTGCGGGTAATCCAGATCGTACTGAATGGTGCAGGAGCACCCGGGTTATCAAGCGGTCTTACAGTAAATTCAAACAACGTTACCATTTCCGGCCTGAACATTCATTCATTTCCAAGAGATGGCATCAACGTACTTAATGGAGCTGATGATCTCTTCTTCTGGGGTAATTTTATTGGAACTGACCCTACAGGATTCGTTGACCTTGGTAACGGAAATCATGGAATTAACCTTGGCGATAATGGCCCTGGTGGAAGCAATGCTGTTATTATCGGAACGAATAGTGACGGTACAGCTGATACAGATGAAGGAAATCTTCTCTCCGGAAACGGGCAGGATGGAATTCTGGCCTGGGCGCTTACCAATTCCATTATATCGGGGAATTTTATTGGATCAGACAGAACCGGCATGGGCACTACACTAGGCAATGGCCGTAATGGGATACTGCTCACCGTGAATTCTACCAATAATCGAATCGGTACAGATGGTAATAATGTCAATGACACCCAGGAACTGAACGGCATCATCCTGAATATCGGACGTGGCATTCTTCTTGCCGCAAATTCGAACAATAACATTATAGCCGGAAATATTGTAGGAATAAATACCGCGAATGCGGCCGCAGGCAATCTCTCTCATGGAATAGAACTTCTTAATTCAAGCAACAACAGAATTGGCGTTGACGCAACACATGCCGGCTTCCTCGCAGAAAGCAATATAGTGTCGTCGAATGGTGGAAACGGAATTTTCCTTACCTCGCACGACTTCTTCGGGATCTTTAATTTCAACACCTCCAATAACATTCTCGCCGGTAATTACGTAGGCACGTCAGTTGGCGATCTTAATCGTGGAAATGCTTTTGGCGGAATTGTACTGGACGCCGCCGACGGACTTCAGACCTCTGACAACAGAATTGGAAGCAATAACGATGGAATAGGCGATATAGTTGAAGGTAATATCATAGCCTACAATAACATTATTGGCATAGGCACATCTAATACAGCAGACATCAACGGTAATATATTTTCCCGGAATTCAACTTACAATAACGCCAACCTTGGAATTGACCTTGCAGGTAATGGTGTAACGCCGAATGACGACGGTGACGCCGATGTTGGCCCCAACGAATTCTACAATTTCCCGGTAATAACGCGCACTGTCAAGATACTGGGCACTACCCTGCTTGTTCGCGGAATTTCACGCCCCTCATCAGTTATTGAAGTGTATATTGACGATGCCTCAGGTGAAGGAAGAACTTTTCTATTCCGCGCACAGGAAGGAACAACTTTGGGAGGAATTACCGATAACGCTACAGGCGACAGCACGTATTCAGATCCTACTTATGGTACATTTACCGATGCTTTATTTGAATTCAGTGTTCCGCTGAATGTTCTGCCACCGGTACCATCCGGATCCAGGCTGGTTGCTCTGGGAATAAAACCCGCGGCGAATGACAGCAGCACTTCAGAATTCGGTCCGGCCCTTGCAGTTCTTCCGGTTTCGCTTCTGAGCTTTCAGGGTAACTTAGCAGATGGTATTGTAAAACTCACGTGGACCACTACACGCGAAGTGAGCAGCAGCCATTTTGTAATTGAAAAGAGCCTTGACGGGACAACTTATTCTGCGATCGGACAGGTTCAGAGTGGTGTATCCGGCGGAATGTATTCATTCATTGATAAGACCGCGCTTGGCAAGATCAACTATTACAGGCTGAAATCTGTTGATGTGGATGGCCAGTATACTTATAGCCGTGTTATTTCAATCAGGAATGATGGAAGCCTGGTTGTTCTGAAACTTACTCCAAACCCGGTTGTCACCAACCTGAATTTATCTTTCAGAAGTGAAAAAGCCGAAGCCGTTACTGTTAGTTTCTATGACCAGATGGGCAGGCAGGTGAAACGATATAATCTGCAGGCAAATAAAGGACTGAACGCCTACAATCTGACAGATCTTCAAAATATGCCTTCCGGAAACTATACAGTTGAAGTTGTTGGCGAAAGCATAAGAGCGAGTGAAAAGATCCTGAAGAAGTAAATATAATTGAATGATTTACCAAAGAGGCTGCCTGTTTAAGGCAGCCTCTTTTTTGATTGATCTCTCTTTTAAATTAAAATGCCCTGCTAAGTCTCAAATGCAGCACCTTATTCTCATTCGATATTCCGAACGCCACTGAGATCATTGCCCTGTTGAACGGAGCTATCATGATGCCGGCTCCGTAGCCGCTATGCCACACATCTGAGTCCTCACCGGGCTGCCAAACGCGACCAATATCATAAAATGCCATTGGGCCAAATGCTCCATTATACAAACTGCTTTTTACATTGAAAAGATACTGCAGTTCATTATTGTTGAAGAATGTTGTATTGCCACGGAACCGGTCGCGCCTGTAACCTCTGAGATTAAGGCTGCCGCCGATAACCGGTAGCTGATAAAATTTCGGATCACCGGTCAATGTTGAAAAACCATTCCGGCTCGAGAAGATAAAATTCTTTGAAACAGGAATGTAAAAATTCAACCCGCCTGAAAAGGTATTGACTGAGCGGTTGCTTTCAAGACTTTTGATATGTGAAATTGCTGTAGTAAACGTGACACCTTTCCTGGTTACCACTACATCGTCAACATCAGCGAATAAATAACTCATGGTAATACCTGCATAATCATCACGCTGGTACGAGATGTCTTCACTGGAATTCACATACGGCGAATGCGTGTTCTGAGCAATGAACCTGTCCGCATCAGGCCTGACCTTTGTTCCCTGGTAAAATGGCGTGAGCCTGAAGTATCCATCCGCTCCTATTCGCCTGTTCAGCGACACGCTTGCGAAGATCTCCCGGGTCCGAACCCTGTAATATTCCAGCTCTTTATCAAGCTCCACGGTTTCATTTCCAATTCCAAAATAATTTGTCCATCGAAGGGCATCGTAATCAGCGCTAAATAACAGGTCCCACTTGCCAATTATCTGATTCAGTATGCCTTCGTATTCGAAGCTCACTGCATTCTGGTTCAGCGAATACCTTGCATACACACCGTGTTTATATGCAAAAGGCTCTTTGCGCCATCCCTGCTTTGTAATTTCATATCCAAGACCCAAATAAAAACGGTCGTAATTGCTGAAAAATATCGCCGGTTTCAAACCTTTTTTATCATGCACGAACGCATCGTACCGGTAATTATGAACATCTTCGTCTTTGCTGAGATGAATCCTGGTTCTTTGCGCGCTGGTTATTGAGTTATCGAAATTGTCGTAAATGTGCGTTTCATTCTTGCTTCCCGAAGCATCCTTATAAACATCTTTATCGCTGCCGCCAACCAGTACTACATCGATATCATTTTTCACTTCACCATTGACCTGGTAAGTATCATTGCCGGCAATACCATAAACGCGGATCTCTTTGGTAACATTTTCCTGGAAAGTTCGTTCGTAAACAGGCGTGGCTTCACGATTGCCATCGCTCTGCAACCTGTAAATGCTGAGTTTTATTTCAGATCCATTTAAGCGTGTTATTTCAAACTGTTCGGGTTCGGCAGTACCAGGAATGTCAACCTCCTTTGCGAGGAACCTGTAATACCTTGCTGCAAAGTCAGCAAGTTTATCCCTTCTTGCCTTCAGTTTGTAAATGATACTTTCACCCGAAACAGGTAATACTTCGGGAGGTAACTGCTTAACAGCAGTTTCAATGATCTCATTGGTTAAAGCCTGCTGCAATTCCTTAGCGATATCGACCCAGGTCTGCAGGTCGCATTCGTTCGCCATCCGCCTGTCGAGATTCCGTGCAGAATAGTTAAAGGTTGTGATATCATCAATGTTTCCCCTGTAAGTCTCAATGTGACCCAGCCCCGCGGCTGAAAGCGCGAAACGCAACAAAGCTCCGTCGTACTTCGTATAAGCCTGGTCGCGATCCCGCGGCACCGGTTCATAATTTATCTTTTCGCCCTGTTGCCTTGCTATCCACCGCCATTGATCTTCTCCCCTGCTCCAGTCGCCTATGACCATATCGAACAGCCTCGCGCGTACATACATTTCCTGGTTAACCTTGCTATTGTTGGTTCTAAGTAATTCCTGTAATAATTTTTCAGTTGAGATCAGCTTCTGAGCATTACCAAGATTTTCCGCCTCTTCCCAGTTTCCATCGGGTCGTTCTTCCAGCATGTATAATTTATCACCGAAGTCGTTATTGAATTCACCCAGCGCTGATTGTTTCGGAACAAACCGGATTACGGGTTGCGTATGATAAACACCCGCGGCTGCAGCCATTGGGGGTATGGTAACCGCTGAATATGGATGAATGCTGGATACCTGGTCGTTTGCTATGTTTTCAAGGAAGGTATTACGATAGATCTCCGGCATTGCCGACTCATACGATTTGTCGATACTTCTGAGAACATATTCTTTGTTATCGGTTGTTCGCAGACGTAATGTGCGTGTCTGGGATGCGGAGTCTGCTCTATAGGGAACGAGTCCGCCCATCGCCGTATCTAAATAAAGGCGCGGGACATTAACAGGTGTGGTCCATTCCTTTCTGTAATGCTTTCCCCAAAGCTTTTGATGAAACCTTGATTTATCATACTGTGGTCCGGCCACCGGAAGGTTTTGGGCTTTGGTGCTGACAGCAGTATCCTGCTGAGCCTGGATCAATAAAGGCGCGCAGCTACATAGCAGAAATAATATGACCTTATAGTTTGAATAGCAATTTTTCATTTTGTGCGGACCGCTTTACAGTATCAGGTCAAAAAACCGGCCAGCCGCTTGTGAGGCAGGCTCAACCTTGCAACCCGTTGTATAACGGCCTTAAGCACGTGAAATTTTACATAAATAGCGGCTATTCATGTGATGCAGGAAGACAGGGATTATCGCTGTTGTCAGTTTTCCCCAAATTGAGTTTTCTTGTGAGGCGTGAATGTTCGTCTATTCTGAACTGCTTTTCTGGACTGCTGGCGACAGGTGGGTCAAAACACAAACCCATTTTCCCTCCTCTTTTTTGTATACATCCGTGATCCATTCATCGGCTTTGATGGGGGCTCCTTTAAAAAAGCCGGTATTCTGCCCGCGACCGGTGACCACTGCAACATTGTCGTAAACTTTTACCCTCTTGATTTCCTTAGTCATGGTGGTATGTGATAAAATCCCCTGTTCCACCACATAAAGAAACCGGTCAGCAGGTATAATTCCACCCTGCGGATCAACCAGCACCCAGTCTGGTGCGATACATTTTGAAATTGCATTGACATCATTCGAAATCACTGCTTCATTAAATTCATCTTCAATCTTCTGGAATTCTTCAATTAATGTCTCGTTTGTCATAAAATGATCTGTTTGTGAACGGAATGCATGTTATCAATTTTCACCTTTTCTGAATCGGCTGCAGTATACGGAATTCCTTCACCCGTATTCAAAAATTTTGATAAACTGATGGCAAAATCGGTATCCCACTGTAGTTCCTATCCAAGATGCACATCAGGCACTCACCGGAACATATTGCAGCAGCACGATGCCACTGGGATATACAACCGATTTGGTAAGCTTTAATTGCTGAAAACTTTCCAGTTCACTAAAAATGCCATCTCCTTTTCCGATGGCTACAGGGTTCAGGAAAAACTTGAATTCATCGATCAGCCTTTCTTTTACAAGAGCTGTTACAAATGAACTTCCACCATAGACAAGAATATCTTTACCCTTTTGTGATTTTAGCATTCTGATCTCATCGGTCAGGTTACCCTTTGCCAGGTCAGTATTGCTCCACCCGGATTTGTCCATTGTTTTTGTGAAAATGATCTTATGTGCGTTTACGATGTATTTACCGATATCATACATCGCGTCATCTGGATTTTTAACTACTCCTTCCCAGTAAGGAATGTAGTCTACTGCCAGTTTTCTGCCTATGATGATCGTATCGGCTCCATCCAGCAAATCAAGAACAACCGGTTTTATTTCATCCAGTGCCCAGGTGACCCACTTTTGTTCATCATTCGGGCC
>DASWTK010000065.1:0-5475 GCA_036402175.1 Chitinophagaceae bacterium
AACATCCATAATGCCGCGGTTGTGGTGATAGACAATCAAACCCACGAAGTGATAAGTTATATTGGTTCCGCGGATTTTTATGATTCAACGGATGGTGGTCAGGTTAACGGAGCAGCCGCGATCCGGCAACCGGGCAGCACACTCAAGCCTTTGTTATATGGCCTTTGTTTTGACGAAGGACTGCTGACACCTAAAATGGTGATGACCGATGTGGCGGTAAATTATGCAGGTTACGCGCCAGAAAACTACGATCGCAATTTCAACGGATATGTCACTACTGAATATGCACTGGAAAATTCGCTGAATATTCCCGCGGTAAAAGGCCTACGCTTACTGGGCAAGGACAGGTTTGTTCAGGAGTTGAGCAACTGCAATTTCAAACAGATTTCGAAAGACCGCCAGAAGCTGGGATTGTCGATGGTGCTCGGCGGCTGTGGTACTACGCTGGAGGAACTGACAGGTCTTTACAGTGTATTTGCAAATGACGGCCGGTTTGTAAGTCCCGAATTCATTCGCGCTGCTGATAAAAAAAATGTGGGTGAGAACGGCGATCGGGGTGGTCAGGGTGGCAAACGCATTTTAAGCGCCGCTGCTACTTATATGATCAATGAGATCCTTTCAAAGATCAACAGACCCGACTTTCCTTTGAACTGGCAGAGTACAGAGCACCTTCCGAAGATTGCCTGGAAAACCGGTACTTCTTACGGCAGAAGAGATGGCTGGAGCATCGGATACAACAAGAAATTCACAGTTGGTGTATGGACGGGAAACTTTTCAGGAACAGGCGTGCCCGACCTGAGCGGTGCGTCGATTGCGACCCCGCTCCTGTTCAAAATTTTCAATACCATTGATTACGATTCAGACCAGGAATGGTTTTCTCAGCCCCAGGATTGCGAATTGAGGGTTGTATGTTCAGAAACCGGACTGGTGCCCGCGGATCATTGTACAAATATTATAACTGATCATTTCATCCCGCTTATTTCATCCAACACGGTTTGCAATAATATTCAGGAAGTAATGGTTTCGGAAGATGAAAAACATTCATATTGCAAAACATGCGCGCCGGATGTGGGATATAAAAAGAAAAATTACAAGCTGATCGGCGCCGACATGCAATCGTGGTACAGCGAAAAGAACATAGCCTACCTGCAGATACCCAGGCACAATCCCGATTGTGAGAAAATATTCAGGGAAGGCATTCCGGTAATTACGTTTCCGGTTAACGGATCGGAATACCTCATCAGCAAAAAAGATCCTGAACCCCTTCAGCTCACTTGCCAAACTGGGAATGATGTGCAGCAGGTGTACTGGTATATCAACAACAGGTTTTATAAATCATCCGGCGCAAAAGGAAAACAATTCTTTGTACCGGATGAAGGGCCCGTGAAAATATCCTGCACCGATGATAAAGGAAGGAACAGGGATATCTGGATCAGGGTAAAATATGTGAACCTGTAATAGGTTAATCCAGCTTCTTAACGCTTCCGCTTCCGGCAATATCGCTGCTTACCTGCGCTCCGCCGCGATACTTCACGTCACCACTCCCTTTTACATCAACATTCAGCTTCACACTTGCAAAAACTTCAGCGCTGCCGCTGCCCATTATATCCACGTTGACCGTTTCGGCTTTCAGATTGGCAGCCTGGATTTCGCCACTGCCCTTGATCTCGCCGGTAAAATTCCTGGTTTCACCTTTTACGTCAATGCTTCCGCTACCCCGTAATTCAGCCGATACTTCCGGTGCATTCAGCTCAACCCTGATATCACCGCTACCGGAAGATTCCATTAAAATGGCCGATGTATTATTCAGCATACCCTGTGAGAGGATATTTCCGGAACCAAAGGTCTTGACCCTGGAAAAGGCAGGTGCTGATACAAACACTTTCAGATCGCTTTTGGAGCTTAACCAGTATCCCTTTTTAGTGCGGATCTCCAGCACGTCGCCCTCTACATTTGTCTCGATGTATGGAAGCAGGTTCGATTCGGCTTCGATTCGCACAGAATAACCTGTACTCTGGGTCAGGTAAACATCATAACTGCCATGACTGCTGACGCTGGAAAAATTACTCAATTGCCGGTCTTCGGTCTTGAAATTTCCATCGCCGCGAATGCGTTTCGAGTCAACATAGTCGCAGGATGCAAGGGAGATCAAAACCAGGGCTGACAATATCAATAAATTTCTCATTTTGGTTGGTTTAAGAACGACAAATTTAAAATAATTCCTTTTCCCCCGCTTTTTAATGCTCCCTTGGAACCAATTGCAGGCGTTGATGACCGTTGGACAACTTGTGCAAAGCAGTGGTTCCCGACCAACCTAACTTTCTTACCTTCGCGACCATGACGGAAAAGATCATTGTTCTCGATTTTGGCAGCCAGTACACCCAGTTAATAGCCCGCGCCGTTCGTGAGGCCAATGTTTACTGCGAGATCGTTCCCTTCCACAAAAAAATTGAATTTGAACCAGGCCTTAAAGGCGTGATACTTTCGGGATCTCCTTTTTCAGTGAATGATGAGAACGCGCCCGAGGTTGATATCAGTCAGCTTAACAGCCAGATCCCTGTTTTAGGGGTCTGTTATGGCGCCCAGCTAACCGCCAGGCAGTTTGGCGGAACGGTTGCTAAAAGCAACAAGCGTGAATATGGCCGCGCACTGATGCACAAACAAAAGGACGATGTCATTTTAAAAGATGTAACAGAATTATCGCAGGTGTGGATGAGCCATAGCGATACCATTCTGGAATTACCTAAGGGATTTCAGGTGCTGGCAACAACCGAAAGCATTCCTTATGCTGCCTTCAAGAAGAATGGCGCAAGTCCTCCCCTTTATTGCCTGCAATTTCATCCCGAAGTATACCACTCGATAGAAGGGAAGAAAATACTTAAGAACTTTTTGGTGAATGTTTGCGGATGTGCCCAGGACTGGACGCCCGCGCATTTCATTACCGATACCGTGGCATCACTCAAAAAACAGATCGGTAACCGCAGGGTGATCATGGCATTAAGCGGAGGGGTTGATTCAACCGTAGCCGCAACATTAATTGACAGGGCGATCGGGAAGAACCTTTTCGGGATTTTCGTAGATAATGGCGTGCTGCGCAAGAATGAGTTTGAACAGGTGCTTAAAACCTATAAGGAAATCGGACTGAATGTTCGTGGCATAGATGCCCGGCAGATGTTTTACGATGCACTGGCGGGGCAGACCGATCCCGAATCTAAACGCAAAACGATCGGGCGTTTATTCATTGACGTTTTCCAACAGGAAGCCAAAAACATAAAAGACATCGGCATGCTGGGACAGGGTACCATCTACCCGGACGTGATCGAAAGCATGTCGGTACACGGTCCTTCCGTTACCATCAAGTCGCACCATAATGTTGGAGGCTTACCAGACATCATGCATCTTGAGCTGGTAGAACCGCTTCGTTATCTTTTCAAAGATGAAGTTCGCAAAGTGGGGCACGAATTAGGCATAAATGAAGACCTGCTGAACAGGCATCCCTTTCCGGGGCCCGGACTGGCAATCCGCATACTGGGAGAAATTACTCCCGAAAAAGTTGAATTGCTGCAGGAAGCGGATGATATTTACGTGAAAGGTTTAAAGCAACACCATCTTTATAACCAGGTGTGGCAGGCCGGCGCCATTCTGCTTCCCGTTAAAAGCGTGGGAGTTATGGGTGATGAACGCACCTACGAGTTTACCGTTGCACTCAGGGCGGTTACCAGTGTGGATGGCATGACGGCCGACTGGGCACACCTGCCCTACGATTTTCTGGCAAACATTTCGAATGAGATAATTAATAACGTAAAAGGCATCAACAGGGTGGTTTATGATATCAGCAGCAAGCCCCCTGCAACCATAGAATGGGAATAGACATCTTAAGGCAAATCAGCTTATCAAAGAAACATACATGAGATCCGGGAAAATATACTTATTGATTCTGTTTGCGTTATTTCAGGGAATATTTTCCTATTCTCAGGACTCTACCAGCAGGGATACTACCAACAGCCGTCTGAAAGTTTCGGTCTTTACTCCACTCTATCTTGACTCAGCCTTCGATGCAAGCGGCAGTTACCGCTACGAAAAATACTTTCCCAAATTCATCAATCCTGGTCTTGAATTCTACGAAGGAGTTCAGCTTGCGCTGGATTCATTGGAAAAGGAAGGCGCGAAACTCGATGTTTTTATATATGACCTTCGCTCTTCATCGCAAACACTGCAACAGATACTGAGCAGTGAACAATTCAGGGGCACCGACCTCATCCTTGCGCATATCGGCAATACCGATCTGATACCATTGGCTACGGTAGCCGCAAAAGAAAAAATTCCTTTTATCAATGTGAACTTTCCGAACGACGCGGGCATTACCAATAATCCCTATTATGTAATTCTCAACTCTACCCTGAAAACTCATGCCGAAGGCATCTACAGATTTTTACAGCGGCAGCATCCGTTATCTCAAATAGTGGTCTTCAGAAAAAAAGGTGTACAGGAAGACAGGTTGCAGGCAATGCTTGATAATTATGGTAAGTCCACCGCATCGGTTCCGTTAAAGCTGAAATATGTAACTCTTGCAGATGGATTTGATTCAACGCAATTGAGACAACACCTGTTAAAAGACAGAACAACCGCTTGTGTTATCGGCAGCCTGGACATGAACTTTGGATTACATGTCAGCCAGCACCTGGCTTCTTTGCAGGATGAATTTACGTTGAGTGTGATTGGCATGCCGAACTGGGACGTTATCAGCGAGTTCAGCAAACCGCAATACAAAAACCTCGAGATCATCTACGGAACACCCTTTTATATATCAAATACGAATGTGATAGCAACTGCTATCCAGGAAAACTTCAAACACAGGTTTTACTCGCGCCCGTCTGACATGGTTTACCGCGGTTATGAAACAATGTACCGCTTTGGCAAACTGCTGCTGATGCATGGCTCCAACCTGGGATCTTCTCTCGGCGAAAAAAAATTCACTGTGTTCAACGACTTCGACATCCAGCCAATCTTCACCAACAGGCAAACCCCCGTACTGGATTATTTTGAGAATAAGAAGTTGTACTTCGTGAAGAAGGTGAATGGAGCTGTGGTAGGGGTGTACTAATTAGCCAATTTTGCCGATTAGCAGATAAGCAGATTTGATTGGAGGATTTGAGGATTTGAGGATTTGAGGATTGATGAATGGGTGGTTCAACAATTGCATGGGAGATTGGGTTATATAATTGGATTATTGCGTTCATGTGTAGGCGAGTTGGTTGGTAATTAGTTTTTATGTTGATTGAATTCACCGATAAAGGTTTGTTCTGCCCTGCGGGTAAATTTTATATTGATCCATGGAAACCGGTGGACAATGCGGTGATCACACATGCACATAGTGATCATGCATATGCGGGACACGCATCCTATCTCTGTCATCATTACACGAAACCGATATTGCAGTTACGGCTGGGTTCAAATAATTACCAAAGCGTTGAA
>DASWTK010000066.1:0-30907 GCA_036402175.1 Chitinophagaceae bacterium
GGGTGGCAAACACAATCGATCGGCAGGTTGAAGTTGAAAAAAGGACGACACGTGATCCGTTTGCGGGCAAATAAGGGCGGCTTCACGCTGAAACAGCTTGTGCTAAGCCGGCAGTGATTAACTTGCAGGATGTCTTATTAAATTGCCCGTATGAAAAAATCATTCTGCATTATAATATTATTGACTGCATCAATGATGCACGTATTTGCGCAGTCACTTCCGCGGAGTACGCCTGAAGCTGAAAAGTTCAGGTCCGGCGCAGTATCGGATTACCTCAACGCAGTAAAGGAAAACAAACAGGATATTCATAGCCTGATGATCCTTCGTCATGGAAAAGTGATAGCCGAGCATTGGTTCAGCGATAATGCGGCCGACAAACCACACGTTTTGTATTCCGTAAGTAAAACTTTCACCGCAACAGCAATTGGATTTCTGGTGTCGGAAAAACGTTTGAAGGTTACAGATAAGGTCATTTCATTCTTTCCGGATCAACTACCCGACACCGTTAGCCAGCATCTTAGTGAGCTGCAGGTAAAACACCTGTTGACCATGTCAGTCGGCCATGATGTAAATCTTGTGAACGGAGAACGGCGGAATCAAACGAAAGACTGGGTCAGGCTCTTCCTGTCGAACCCCATATTTGAAAAGCCCGGAACTCAATTCGCATACAATAGCCTTGCAACTTATATGTTATCTGCAATCGTTCAGAAGGTCACCGGGCAGAAGCTGATCGATTATCTTACTCCACGACTGTTCCAGCCACTCGGTATCACCGGCGCCCGCTGGGAAGAATGTCCGCAGGGAATAAATGTTGGTGGTTGGGGTCTGTTTGTAAAAACAGAAGATATGGCTAAACTGGGTCAGTTCATCCTGCAAAAAGGTAAATGGAACGGCAAACAAATATTGCCACGATCCTGGTTTACCGCGGCCACCAGCAAACAGATCGCATCCTTACCTGCCGGTGTGAAGAAAGAAGATGTAAAAGTGAAGCCTGAAGATAGCGACTGGCTGCAGGGATATGGCTACCAGATGTGGATGTCGCGCAACGACTCGTACAGAGCAGATGGTCACCGTGGCCAGTTTATCATCATCCTTCCTAAACAGGATGCTGTAATTGTTACCACAGCCGATGTCGGCGATATGCAAGCTGAGTTCAATCTTATCTGGAAATATTTATACCCCGCTTTTCTCTAAGAAAAGAATCATTACTTATCAGCATCAGTGCCCGTTTTTACTCGTGCGCAGCTCGGAGTGAAAATTGAGCAGGAAGTTGAACAGGTTCACGCTTGGATCAATCCCGAGTTTTTTTCTCAGCCGATGCCTTCCCAGCTCTACGCTCTTGATGGTAATATTCATGATCTGCGCGATCTCTTTGCTGGAGAGGCTTAAGCGCAGGTATGCGCAAAGCTTCAGCTCACTTAAGGTCAGGTTTGGATAAGCTTCTTTGATGGACACCAGGAAGTCGCTATGCACTTTATCAAAATGCACAGCAAACTGCTCCCAGTTCTTTTTCATCTTGTCTTCACCCAGCATTTTCAGGATCTTCTTATAATCATCCGAGTCCTTATCAAGTTCGCTCACGCGCTTCATTCTTTCAAATTCCTCTTTCACCTTTACCAGCATTTCACCTTTCTGGATAAGGTTCAGCGTTGTGGAAGCCAGTTGTGTATTCTTTAATTCTATTTCAGATTCCAGCTTTTCATTTCTCAACCGGATGATCTCCTTTTCGCTTCTTTCAATTTCCAGCTGATGCAGGTACATCAGCTGCTTTTGTTCTTCGTCGAATTTTTCCTTCTGCAGCTTGTTAACGTATTCAAGCTTTTTTCGTTCTTCTTCATGCTGCTGTTGTTGCGCTATGAATTTTTTCTGCTGAAGAAGGTGCACGGCATAAATAATCGCGCCGCCGATCAAAGCATAGAGCAAATACGCCCAGACGGTCCGGTACCATGGAGGCAAAATGGTAAAGCTGTAACTGGTTACCGGCGACTCCTCACGTTCATGCGTTCTTGCTTTAACCATAAAGGTGTAAGTTCCCGGCGAGAGATACGCGTAGTCTTTTTCTGTTTTCCTGGACCAGGGCAGCCAGGTTTTATCCAATCCTTCCAGCATGTAAGAATATTCTATGCTGGATTGTTTTCCATATAGCGGTGAGGAGTATTCGAAATGAATGGTATTCCAGCTATACCTGATCTCCGGTTCTTCGCTGTTAACAAGATTGTCTTTCCCATTACTGCTGACATGACCTCCGAAAATGGTGCTGTCGCGTTTATTGCTGATCCTTACACCGGATAGCAGCATGGGAATTTTCTCCCTGATGCCCCTGTATTGTTCGTAATTGATATGATAGAATCCTTCCTCTCCCGCTACAAATATATTATTGGCGTCATACGCGTAAATGTATTCGAATCCGCCCGACATGACCTTGTTGTTTAATTCCGTTATGTGAATTATTTCGGGTTTACCTTTCGAAAAGTCAACAACTCCCAGTCGTTTGTTTTCGGCGAACCAGATCCTGCCTTCAGTATCTTCTTTCAGGTATTCGATACTCATATTGCCGAAGATATTCCTCAGCAGGGTGCTGGGAACAAAATCATCGGTCTTCTCATCGTATTCAAAAAGGCCATTTGGTCCGGCGAAAATCACCCTGCTTTTTACCTTGAAGATGTGATTTCTGTTTCCTGACAATATCTTTTTCCGGTCGGGATAAATAGTGTAGGATGGATTAACTCCATTGTTCAATTTGACCTTGTACAATCCTTTGTATGGATGCGCAACCCAAGCGATGTCGTGCTCGATGGCAATAAATCGCACCGATTCGAAGTGAGTGTGAATATTGGGATTTTTGAATGTGCCGTTTTCGTAATTATAAAAATTTACGCCGTTATAGGTTCCTGCAAGCATAACCGGCGATGGTGAGATATTGCTAAGCGGCAAAAAGGTCCAGAAGCCTGAACTTCCATCAATCACCTGAGGGCCATTTTCCCTGATGATAAAAAATCCATCATTATGCCCCATTACAAGCAGTCCATTAACTTCTTCAAGCGTCCACACCTGGCCTTTGGTATTTGGAACGGCTTCAAAACTGCTTTTCACATAGCTCAGGTCTTTTTGACTGGTGACCGCTGCCCGGTATAACCCGTTTGAAGTTCCTATGTACAGGTAATTGTTGTAAATGATGGCCGCCCTGCCCGCGCTTTGCTCTGCGTAATCAGGATATATATGCTTGATGGCATTATTATAAGCGATGAAGTCAATTCCGTTAACAAGGCCAAGCCAGAGATTTTTGTCGCGGTCCACAAAAACGCAAAGGATATCATTGTTCTGCAGTCCGTCCTGTTTGGCAATGCGCTGTATAAGCTGCCCTTTTTTATTAATGATAAATGACCCTGCCAGGCTGGTCACAATCGCAATGCGATCATTATCTATAATTGAAGCACCGTATGGATTTTTGGCGCAGATGTCCAGCATATCCGGTGGCTCGAATTTCAAAAGCCGGTTGTCATGCAGAATGTATGCACCGTGTTTTTTTGTCATCAGCAATGAACTGTCCTTGTTCAATGGAAGCAAAGCAACCACCTGCGCTTTTTCCGCAAGGGTATCTCCCTGAATGAACGGGACCCATTGATTGTTCTGATAAACCAGCAGTCCTTTTCCAAAAGCTTTGCTGATGAGCCGGCCGTTGCTGGAGCCGAGAAAGCTCCATGAAATATCCTTGTAAACGGTGACCTTGTTATTTCTGAATTCAAATATGCGTTTGAATGACCTGAAAAAAACTGCCTCTCCGTAAACTACCACATTCCATACTTCGGTGAAGTCCTTTTCAGAATCAGGAATCAGGTTATTGAGCGAAGTATACTGAAGAATACCGTTGGTGCCGGCCTGGAAATAGCCGATCTCTCCCAGCGAGCCTACGTAGACCCTGCCATCAGGCGCAAGCGCGAGTGAACGGATGGTTCCGGAAGTTGGTGTTGCGTAGCGTTTCCAGAAACTGCCGTCAAAAGTTAAAAGACCTTCATCGTTGGCTACGTAAATAATGCCCTTTTTATCCTGCGTGATGTTCCAGTTAGCCGGCCCCGCGTTGTAGGTTAGTTTGGAATAATTAACGATGTCGGGCATGGCAAGCGTATTCTGCGCCCCAGCCTCCGCAAATGCAATCAGTAATATCAGCAATACGCTACTCCGGATCATAGTGGTTACGGAAATGAAGTTAACGAAATGCCCCGAGATTCAACGTGGGTTGATGGGGTATTGACACCTCGCAATTACTTCAATTTCCATCCTGTCGCCGATGATTATTCCACCCAGACCTGTGTCGATTTTATAATCTTCAATGTCGATAATGAACCTGGACCGGAGATGAATAAAATTCCTTTCAATTTGCAAGGTGCCAGGCACAACCAACTTTTTAGCAACGTTATGAATGGTCATTTCGCCTTCTGCCTGTACCTTGTGAACACCCGGTTTTGTAAGATCAATTTTTTGAAGCCCGGCTATCTTTCCAACAAAGGAAGCGCCTGGATATTTATGACTCTCCAGGTATTCCCTGTTAAAATGTTCTTCCATTTCTCCCATCTCAAATCTGAAATCCCTGATTTGCAGTCTAATGGTAAAATCTCCTGCTTCAGTAATGCTAACATTCACCAGGCTGTTGACCGCTTTTACGTCCGAATTTCTGGAAGAGACAAATTTTATAACACCGCTGCTGGTACCATAAGTCTTCTGGTCGCCTGAATAATTAAGGCAGGTGAAAAAACTTAGCAATACGAAAAATGAATGCATAACATGAGTTAAAAACTTACAACCTCTTTTTGTATTCCAGCGCGTTTGGATGATGCGGGTCGAGGAGAAGTAATTTATTCATCCATTTTTTCGCCTCATCAATATTTTTAGACTCGTAATAAGCCTGCATGATGGCGTCATGTGTGATCGGGCTGTCGGGAAACTGTTCAAGACCCTTCAAAAGAATTGGGATTGCCTTTTGCAATTCTTTACTGCTGATGAAATATGCTCCTACATACCAGGCACTGAAATCCTGGCTGGGATTAGCCGCCGGATGACGGTAAAAGCTGTCGAGCTTTTGTGGGATCGCAGCCGGAGTAGCGTCTTTCATTACATTATATAATAGTGCATTTCTTGATCCCGGGTTGGTAATGCGGGCCAATGAATTCTTTTCATTGGTTTGCTTTCCCAGCAAATTGAATTCTATCATAACCGAGTCAGAAATTGCCACCATGCTATTCAGCGAAGTTTCGTAGCGCGAGGTAGCCATGGTTACATTGAATTCTTTCCGACTGATCATTGTCCTGCCCGACACAATGATAAATGGATCGTTCTGATAATCGAGCGCAGGAGGATCGATCTTGTCCACGTCAAGTGTAATGACTTTGGTTATTCCCTTTAGCGTGAAATTTCCTTTTATCTTTCCCGGTTTATCCTGTTTCGATACAGGCAGGCTTTCGAAAAAAGCGAATGCATGAGCGGCCGTATCAAACCAGTCTTTCATGAGCGTGGCGTCGCGCAACTGGTTACCGGTGCTGAGTGTTTTAATGTTGATCTTTAAGCTGGCTGATAAATCCGAGGGCTTCTGAGGATTGTAGTAGATCGTACCGGTAATATTGTCGAAAGTGCCGGACACCTTTCCATTTTTCATCCATTTTATTGAAAAGTCCAGCTCTGAATGTGACCGGTCTAAATAATAAAAATTCGATGGCTGCGCAAGTTGTGATCTGACCGGGTAATTGACGCAAAATAGCAGAAAACAGATCAGGTATTTCATCTGGCTCATTTAAATGTTATACATAAGATCAAATTAAAAAAACAAGCTATTGTCAGACTGGAATTTCGACAAACCACAATAACACAACCGTAAACAACCAATTCACAGCCATAAAAAAGCGTAGATACTCCTGTCCTAAAAAGGTATTAATACGCTCATTCCGGTTATCGTTCCTGCATAAATTGCCGTTTCAGTCCACCATTAAACCTCAAGTCATGAAATGCAGAAAAAACGTCAAGAAATTAAGCCCCACTGAGAAAACAAAGTTCATCAATGCTTTTCTCGCGCTTAAAAGCCAGGATAGTGTTCTTCATCCGGGATCGCAATCACGTTATGATGACTTTGTAGAAACCCATCTGCTCGCTATGTGGGATTTCGGCGCCAACGCGATGCGAGCAATTAGCTGGGGACATAGCAATTCTGTTTTTTTACCATGGCACAGGGAACTGTTATACCAGTTTGAAAAATTATTGCAGACAGTTGACGCAACAGTAACCATACCTTACTGGGATTGGACCCGTGCACAGGCTCCTGGCGACGCGGGCTATCCGTTCACACATGATTTCATTGGAGTAGATGGCGATGATTCGGACGGCGACAGAGTGAAAAAGGAACCCGGCGCGCCTTCACCCTATCCATATGCATTTAATCCCGAAACCTGGTCGGCCGATGTGAATGTCATAGACCCCGGTGACACCCTGAATTTTTTTCAACGGCAGTTTGGCGAATTTAATATCGCCGGTACCAATAATGACGCGCCCAACCTTCCGGAAAATGATGTCACCGTTGTAGGCACGCAAACGAATTTCAGGGCAGCGATAGATGGCACGATTGGTTATACCACCCTCAGGGCAAGAAGCGAAGACCTGCACAACCTGGTTCACCGCTGGACAGGGGGAAATATGTTGCGCATGACCTCACCCAATGATCCGGTGTTTTTCATGCACCATGCGCAGATCGACAGGATGTGGAGCATCTGGCAGAAAAAAGTGGCACCCGGAACTTCGCTCTATGTTGAAAGTACTAACGCGGCAGGGCATAAGCTCAACGACGCGATGATCTTTAATGAAGCTGGTGACCCGAGTCCGTTCACCATTGGAGCAACACCTGCCCAAATGATCAATGGACACACCATGCATGGTGACGGCGTGTGGTACGACTCTGACATACCAGATATAGATTCACCGGCGCCATCTCTTGATTTTATCGGCATCCCGGAAGGACTCACCAGTTACAAAGCGGTTAAGTTTAAGATCAAAGGTGGCCGGAAAGTAAAATTCAGGATCACCAGTAACCCAACAGGGCAATTTGGCGTTACGTCAATGGGTCTTGAGTTTGAAGCTGATCCAATTGACGCGGATGATTTTTATTATGGATTTGTATGGGTGCAGCTTGTGGCAATAGCCGGACCAATTGCCAACAGCAGTGTTGGCATACATGCATACATCACGGATGAAGAAGGTTATTATGCCGCAACCGAAGGCGGTGAATTTGCACTGGGCGATTACACGATCACACTAACTGCAACTACAGTAGCCCGTGAGGACAATGCCATTGCCCTTGTGCTCGACAGAAGCGGAAGCATGATGGCCCCGGCCGGAGGCACCAGCACCAGAAGCGGCCTGCTTGGTGATGCTATTGAAGTTTTCCGCACATTGATGCTGCCTGGAGACGAAGTATCGGTAACTACATTCGACGATGTTGTTGACACGCCGATACCCATGCAGGTTGTAAACGGAGCGCCCGCTTTCTCAACCGTTGACATCACACCCCGTAACACAACATGGATCGGTGGCGGCATTCAGCAAGGTGTGCTTCAACTGGCAGCCGCTACCCATTCCAATAAATCGATGATCGTATTAACCGACGGAAATGAAAATGTTCACCCTTATATCGGTGAACTTCCTGCAGGCACTATCACCAACCGTACATATGCAATCGGATTCGGACTGCCGGGAGAAGTGAGTGATGCGGCGTTGAACCAGATAACTTCCAATACCAATGGCGACCTGATCATAACAGGAAACATGAGCAGCGCAGAGCAGCAATTCAACCTCACCAAGTATTTTGTTCAGGTGCTGGCTGGAGTTACCAATTCGCAGGTAATACTTGATCCAACCGGAAAACTTTATTATGGTTCAAAAGACATTGTTCCATTTAAGGTAACGGAAGCTGATGTATATGTTGACGCGATAACGCTTTGTCCGATACCGGCATACCTTGAATTCATACTGCAAACGCCAGGTGGTAAATTGATCAGGCCAAATACGGTTGAACCGAATGTGCAATACATACAGGGACAACAGGTGCTTTGTTACAGAATGGTATTACCAGCCCTTGCTGGTGATGCGGGCGGCAGTCATGCCGGTACATGGAACGCAATCATTGCTTTGAGAGATACCAAAGCGATAGCCGCGCTGGCGAACAGGAAATCTTTTGCCACAAACGCTGTAAGCCCCGCGGTGAATGGATTTCTTCCATACAGTTTTCTGGTTCATTGTACCAGCAACCTGCAGCTGAACGCGTGGAAAATTCAGGATTCATTCAAACCCGGAGCAGAGATCAGTTTATACGCCGTTTTGAAAGAATACGACGTTCCGGTAACAAAATCAGTAAGTGTGTGGGCCGATATCACAAGGCCGGATCAAAGTACATTTACACTCAAGCTTAGCAATGTTGATGAAATCTTCGCTGCATCTTTCACCACCAATATGACCGGTTTGTATACCTGCCGTCTTCGCGCGGAAGGAATTTCCAGCAAAGGAATGCCTTACACAAGGGAGAAAACATTAACGGCAGGAATATATTATGGCAATTATGACGCGGTGCCAAAACCAAATCCGGGCGATTTGCTTTGCGACCTGTTACATTGCGTATTTGAAGAGCACGAAGTGTTTACCGCTAAATCCTTCCAGGCGCTGCAAGGACTGGGAATAGATCTTAAGAAGTTCATTCAATGTGTGAAAGAGGTTTGTCCGCATACGCACGAAATGATCCATGGAATGAAACATCAGCTTGATCATGTATCTCACGCAAAGCCGCAAACAGTTTCTCAGGTTAAATTCAAAAAAGCGGTTCCGGTAAAAGCCTACAAACCGAAGGCGGCAAAAAAACCGGTATCCAGAGACGCGATGCGTGCGCAACAAATACATCACACAATGTTTACGGCGATAGACCTGGCAACCGAAGAAAAACGTACCAGCAAATCAGCGGGCAAATCACCGGGTAAAACCGGCGGGCATCATCCCGGCTCTGGCGGGCATCATCCCGGCACTGGAGGACATCCACATACTCCTCCTGCGCATCCTCATACAACTGTTGCACAGCCACATGCCGCGCATACGATGTTCATGGCACTGGATCTGAAGAAAGAAGAAAAACGGGTAGCGGGTAAACAATCAAAGGGCGCCCAACATAAGAAACGTGGAAAGTAAAATGGAGAGGTGTTTATAAGAAAAAGGCATCGTGACTGATCAACAGCCCGATGCCTTTTCTTTTTTCATAGTTATAGAATTCAGATCATTGCTTCAACCGGAACTTTTGCTGCAGGAGGCCGGAGCCTGGTCAGGCAAAGGATCGCGAGCAATAACACAACAGCTCCGCAAACCATGAGTGCCGACTGCATACCAGCGATAAATGCTTCATTCGCCACATTAGTCAGTGAAGACTTCAATTGCGCAGGCAATTGACTTGCGTGTTGTAACGCCCCGCTAAGCGTTTCCTTCGAAGCTTCTTCAACATGACCGGGAACGCCTGCCGGTATGGAGTTGTTCATTTGTATACGATAAATCCCTGTTCCAATAGTTCCCAATACCGCAATCCCCAACGCGCCACCGAATTCGGAACCGGTTTCGGAGATCGCTGAAGCCACGCCTGCTTTCTCAGGTGGAGCGGCGCTCACAATAATATCCGTTGTAAGGGTGAAAACCGGTGAAATACCAAGGCAGTAAATAAATGTACCGATCACCAGGTATGTAATTCCCGAATCCACGCTTAACCGGGTAAGTAACCCGAAGCCAACAACAGCCAGGAAGAACCCTGTAGCCATCACATACACCGGATGAATAAGGCGTGTAAACATTGGCGTGAGCATAGAGCCGATAACGAAAGCAAAGAATGATGGCAATGACCAGAGTCCGGCTTTAATGGGACTAAGACCCACAACAAGTTGCATGTACTGAAAAGTGAAGATGAAAGTCCCGAACATCACAAAGGTGCTTAATGTATAAATAAGCAGTGATGCGCTGAATGATGGTATTTTGAATAGCTTTAGATCAATTAACGGATCTGGAATTTTTTTCTGTCTTTGTATAAACAATATCCCAAGAAAAACTCCTAGCACGATGCTAAACACCGGTAATAAACCCAATCCATTCTCGGCTATCTTTTTCAGGCCGAATATTACTGCAAGTACCGCTACCAGCGAAATAAGTGCGCTTTTAATATCCAGTCTCCCCGGATTCGGGTCACGGTATTCTGGTAATAGAAAAGGGCCGATCGCAAGCAACAACACCATAACGGGAACGGCTACCAGAAAAACAGAACCCCACCAGAAATGCTCCAGCAAAACTCCACCGATCAGCGGTCCTATCGCGCCACCTATTGAATAACTGGTGATCCAGACTCCTATCGCAACTGTGCGTTGCTTAGGATCGTGAAACATGTTTCGGATTAGTGACAAAGTGGATGGCGCCAGCGTAGCTCCGGCAACTCCCAGAATCGCGCGGGTTAAGATCAGCATTTCGGCACTATTGGAATAAGCTGCAAGAATGGATGCGATACCAAACGCGAAGGCGCCAATTAATAATAGCTTACGGCGACCGATCCTGTCTCCGAGCGTTCCCATTGTGATCAGAAAACCAGCCACCATGAACCCGTAGATGTCTACGATCCATAGTAATTCAGAACTGCTTGGGTTGAGTTCGGCGCTGAGATGCGGCAATGCCAGGTTCAGCACTGTCAGATCCATCGAATAAAGCATACAGGGAAGTGCAATTACCGCAAGCCCTATCCATTCTCGTTTGCCTGCTTTGGCTGGTGGACTTTCATTGGTCAACGATTCATTTTTGTGATTCATGGCTTTTAATTTTTACTCTGCTGATAAAGAAGGCTATACCAAAGAGTAAAAATATATCATCTAACAAGCCATGAGAGGTTGTATTTGCGTCAAATTAAGGGTGAATTGCGGCATGTCAGTTCACCGTCAACCCCCGATCATCTGATAAACCGATGCCCAGAAATCGTGCGTGATTGGCGCAAGCTTCAACTGATCAGGACGGCGTTGGATCATGAGTATTCCTACCAACTTCTCTTTCGGGTCTATGTACCATGACGTGCCGAACGCACCATCCCATCCGAAACGACCAGGTGATTCGCCCAGATCGGTATATTTCGTTGTAACACCCAAACCTAAGCCCCAGCCTCTTGATTCCCAGAAATTCTCGAAGAAAGGAGAATTGGCTTTCTGTTCCGGCGTTAAATGATCCATGGTCATAAGTTCAATCGACGGCCGTGAAAGAATTCGTTCATCACCATACATGCCATTGTGCAACAGCATCAGGCCAAAGGCAGCCATATCATCGATGGTAGAAACGAGCCCTCCCGCCCCTGCTTCGAATAATGGTTGACGTGAAACCTGTCCGCCTCGCGCTTCATCCAGCACAACAAGATTTCCATTGGTCATGTCGGTACCATAACAGGTTGGAAGCCTGTCGATCTTTTCTTCCGGAACGAAAAATGCCGTGTCCTTCATACCGAGCGGCTCAAAAATGCGCTCTTGCAAAAACTGGCCGAGTGATTTGCCGGTGACGCGACTGATGAGTACACCCAAAATTTCCGAACCCATATGATAGATCCACCTTTCACCGGGCTGGGCTGCGAGTGGCAGGCTTCCCAACCGCTTCATGAACTCATCCGGCGTGCCCGGAAAAATCCATTCCCACAACGGAAGCCGCGCTTCAATCATCGCCTTTTGCAAAGGAGAGGTGGGCGAGATCAACGATATTTCTCCATAACCCGAACGGAAAGTAAGAAGGTCCCGTACTGTGATCTGGCGTTTTGCCGGAACGGTATCATCCAACGGACTATCGATGGTTTTTAATACCCGCCTGTCTTTCAGTTCCGGTAACCATTGATCAACCGGATCATCAAGCCTGATCCGGCATTCTTCTATTAGTATCATGGTTGCAACTGCAGTAACAGGCTTTGTCATAGAGGCAAGCCGGAATATCGTATCCCGCTGCATGGGAATATTACCGTTAAAGGCCATATTGCCCATCGTATCCACATATTCATTGCCGTGATGATTTACCAGCGTTATCAAACCTGGCGCCCAGCCATTATCAATATAACGGCGCATGGTAGCGTGCATCCGGTCCCGTCTCGTTAAAGAGAAAACACCGCTGCTTAATATATGTGGAACGCCTGTAGTTTTCCTTTTTTTGCGACTGTGAGGTTTTTGTAATAGCATGATTCCTGATTTGAGTTTAACGGCAAGGTAAATCGCAGCCCTACCCGTTATCAATGCTTACTATCAGGAAATCGTATGCTTGTGGTCATAGAAAACTGAAAATGCCGCAGCACCAGGTTAGAACCCGCGTTTCTCCGTTGATTTCAGTGGAGGCAGTTTCAAATCATCCAACGCGCTCTCACGGGCTATCATTTTTTCTATGTCCTCAATTTTGCGGGGCGCAAAATGCGACAGCAATTCGTATCCATTTTGTGTGATGAGTGCATCGTCTTCAATACGCACGGCAATCCCCCACCATTTCTTATCGCAATTGCTACCCGATGGGATATAAATGCCGGGTTCAATGGTGATCACCATACCTTTTTTCAAATCCACATAGGTTCCGCGGTCGTGCACATCCATTCCAATGTGATGACCAAGCCCATGAGGATAGTATTTATTGGCTTCCTCAACATTCTTTGCGATGCCGAGTTTTATTAATCCGGTAGTGATCGTTTCCCTCGCCGCTTTGTCAATTTCCGACCATTTGCAACCATCCTTCAATAGTTTGAACGCGGCTTCCTGCGCGTCATACACCAGTTGGTATATTGCTTTTTCCGCTACCGAAAATTTTCCACCTGCCGGAATAGTCCTGGTCACATCAGCTGTATAGCCGTGATATTCCGCGCCCACGTCCATAAGGATCATGGAATTGCCAACCCTCGTTTTACTATTCACTTCATAATGAAGCGTACATCCGTTCTCGCCGGCGCCTATTATTGAACCATAACCTACATGCTCCGCTCCATATTTTTTATGAATGAATTCATGCAGCCCCTGTATTTCCAGCTCCGACATATTTGGATGAACGGCTTTCATCACTTCATTTTGTCCCTGGCAGGATATTTCAACAGCCTTACGCAACAACACCATTTCCTCATCAGTTTTTATTTCACGCAATTTTGCTGTGAGTGCCCGGTAAGCTTTCTGATCAAACCTTTTTTCTTTGGAATAATCTTCCGGAATGGCTGCCTTTTCCCTGAATATCCTGATCAGATCGTACAGGTCAGCGCTGTCACGGCGGTTGTTTGACACATCAATCGGAAATGCATCGAAGATTACCTTATCGAATTTCGAAAAATCGATTGGAAAGTCTTTGAACTCAGACGCATTCAACGATACGCGGATACCCAGTTTTTTCTGTGCGCCTTCTGTTCCCAATCGTTTGCCGGTCCATTGTTCTGCCCTGACATCCTTCCTTTGCACAAATAATACCTCGCTGAATTTTTTGCCGTCAGCATCAGTCTGTTCGTTCTTGAATATCAGCAGCACCGAATGAGGTTCCTTATAACCACTGAAATAGTACATGTCGGGGTTCTGGTGAAACAGGTATTCCACATCGTTGGAAAAATTGCGCGTTGGATAGGCAAATACTACCATCACTGAATTATCCGGCATGATCTCCCGCAACGCGGTTCGCCTTCCTGCATGAAAGGACGCGCTCAGGTAATCTTTTGGAAGGTCCTCGTCATCCGGACTAACCGAAGGCTGCGCGAATAAAACTATTGGAAATAAAAAAACAAGTATCAGTTTAAAATAGTGCTGCTTCATAACAGGTAGTGTTGGGTTCCCAATTTAATCATTTAGGACAGGCCTGTGAAAAAATTATGTGAGCGGCCTTTTGTAAATTGTATTAAATCAACTTTTAATATGCTTGTCCGCATCGCCAGTAACCTCGCATTCTTTATCATCTTTACATCTGCTTCCTGTTTCTCGCAATATCTGCCAAATTGGGAAAGCCTGGATGCGAGACCTACGCCTTCCTGGTTCAAAGACGCCAAATTCGGGATCTTTATTCACTGGGGAGTCTATTCGGTACCGGGCTGGAGCAGCAAAGGACAATATGCTGAATGGTACCAGCACGGTCTTCAGGGCAACGATACCGCGCGCAAGCGCTTTCATAAAGCGAAATTCGGTGAGCGTACCTATTATGATCTTGCAAATGATTTTAAAGCCGAACTGTATAATGCCGATGAATGGGCAAAGTTATTTGAACGCTCCGGCGCAAAATATATCGTGCTTACTTCCAAACATCACGATGGCTATACGCTCTGGCCCAGCAAAGAAGCCAATAAAACATGGGGATTCAACTGGAACGCAATGGACATAGGCCCTCGACGTGACCTGCTTGGTGAACTTTTTCAGGCAGTGCGAAAGACATCCGTCCGCGCCGGAATGTATTATTCATTGTATGAATGGTTCAATCCACTGTGGAAATCGAACCCTGAAAAATTTGTGACTGAGCATACGTGGCCGCAGATGAAAGACCTTATCAATGTTTACCAACCCGATGTTTTCTGGACGGATGGCGATTGGGATGCAACTGCGGAAACCTGGAAAGCCCAGGAATTCCTGGCCTGGCTTTTCAACCAAAGTCCCGTTAAAGAAAAAGTTGTGGTGAACGACCGCTGGGGTTCGGGCATACGGTTTAATCATGGCGGAATTTATACGCCTGAATATCAGCCCGACCTCGACTTTGAAGACCACTACTGGGAAGAAAGCCGCGGAATGGGATATTCGTATGGTTATAACCGTGAGGAAGACGCGTGGGATTATAATTCAACCCGCTCGCTGGTTCTGCAACTGGTAGATAAGGTAAGCCGTGGCGGTAATTTTTTGCTGGATATCGGTCCCGACGAACATGGAAAGATACCACCGATCATGCAGGAACGCCTGCTTCAGATAGGCGAATGGCTTGCTATTAACGGAGACGCGATATATGGTACATCGAGGTGGAAAACGAGCAGCCAGTGGAGTGAGGGCCGCAGGGATTACAAAGACCGCAGCGGCGATATGCTGCTGAAGATCACCATCGATCCCGATCCTGGTTTTGCCGTAAAAGAAGTGTTCTATACTTATAATGAGTCAAACAATAATTTATACGCGATCTTTCCAAAATACCCAGCTAACAGAACTCTGTTGCTGAAAGATGTCCCGCTTCCGGCTGGGACTACCATCGATCTTCTTTCAACGAAAGAAAAGCTGAACTGGAAAACCGAAGGAAACAATACCTTGGTTGAATTGCCTCCATTTGATCCCAATACATTCAAAGCGCCTTACGCTTTTGCAATAAGGATCGGCAACTATGGAAAATTTGCAAAGAAGCCGGTGATCAACGTGTCGTATGCCAGGAATTCACTTGTACCTCTTGTCTCCATAACACCGGTTGCTGGCACTGTCATACGTTATACTACCAATGGTGACGAGCCGGATGAAAAGTCAACCATTTATTCAAATCCATTCACTGTGAAATCCACAACTACGATAAAAGCAAAAGCCTTTCCGGAAAATGCGCTGGCTGGCAGCACTGTCACGCTTCCTGTAATAAAATATGAATGGATGGCACCGGTGAAAGCGAGTAATCCAAAGGCAGGCATTTCTTACAAGTACTTCGAGCCAGCCGGAAAGATTGATATGAATGTTGTAGGTACAGCTACGGTTTCCAAAACGGGAGTGACAGATGTAATTTCAACGAAGGAAAAATTACGGACAGACCGGTTTGCTTTTCTGTTTGAAGGATTAATTAAAATAGATAAGGAAGGAATTTATACTTTTTATATCAGTTCAGACGACGGCAGCAAATTGTTCATTGATGATATTGAAATTGCAGATAACGATGGCGATCATGGCACCGTTGAAAAAAGTGGCAAAGCATTCCTGAAAAAAGGTTACCATAAAATTAAAGTGATGTATTACGATAGCGGAGGAGGAAATGAATTAAAGGTTTCCATGCAGACCGAAGGAGGCAATAAAATGGTGGTACCGCCATCATTGCTTTATCATTAAAAACTGATGTTGAACAGAATATTTAGCTTGGCTTTTAATTAAAATTTATGGAAAGAATTCTTATAAAAACAACGATAGCAATGTTCCTGATCTCACTCATTTTTTCCTGTACAACTACCAAACAGAATATGTCGGCCGTGCAATTTGCCGCAAATCCTGTTATCGCGCACAGAGGTGCGTTTAAAAAAAATAATCTACCCGAAAATTCAATCGCGGCGCTCAGGGAAGCGATCCGCCTTCAATGCACAGGTTCGGAATTTGATGTAAGAATGACCGCTGACGATTCACTGATCATCAATCATGATCCTCATTACCAGCAACTGGAAGTAGAAAAATCCACTTATCAGCAACTGTCGGAATTTCCATTGCCAAATGGCGAAATACTTCCAACGCTCCGGGAATATTTAATGGAGGGCATGAAAAACAATACGCAAACAAGGCTGGTAGTTGAATTAAAACCCTCCGGTATCAGCAAAGCAAGGGGTAGAATAATTGCTGAGAAAGCAGTTCAGCTGGTGAAAGAGTTAAACGTTGAAAAAATGGTGGTTTATATAAGTTTCGACTACGACATTCTGTTAAGAATTAGAGAGATCGACGATAAAGCACATACGCAGTACCTGAACGGCGATCGTACTCCATACCAGCTTGTGAAAGATGGCATCAATGGAGCCGACTATAATATTTCTGTATTCAGAAAAAACATCGAATGGATCGACATGGCAAAAAAAACCGGCATCGTGCTCAACGCATGGACCGTAAATTCAAAAGAGGAAATGGAGTGGCTTTTAAGCAAGCAATTCGATTTTATTACTACCAATGAACCCGAATTGCTTTTAACATTAACGATGTCAAAATAAGCGCATGCAAGTTGTGCAGATCAAATAACGATGAACCTAATTCACCAGAATCTCATCCACAAATATCCAGGCCTTTTCTCCCTTGCCAGGATGCCATGCGGGTAATTTGCCAACAGGATGGGCAATGAGCTTTACATATTTAACTGAAGTTGGTTTGAATTTGCATTCGAAGTTTTTTATAAGACCGGGTATTGCTTTACCAGGCTGTTGTGGTTTTAGTTGACCCAGTAATTTCAAGTTCCTGCTATCGTTGCCGCCCCAGATCTCAATTTGTTGTGGAGGCATAATATAAGCGCCAACATCAACCAAACCATTTAAGCCGATATTCCTTACTGTAACTGATTCAGGAAAAACAAGCAGGCACTCCATCCTGTTTTCACGAAATGCTACCCAATTGCCCAGGCGGAAATTTAATTCACCCAGTTCATGATTTATCAGAAGTTTATTTTCGGGATCTGCGTATTTTATATCGGGCTTTGCCAAATAAATAACAGTATCCGGGGTATAAGTATTTTTTATAAAATCAATCTCCAGCAGGTCGCTGCTGATCCATCCGGGTTTATAAGCCCTGGCCCTGACAAATGTATTGCTGTTAAGAATTTCATCGCCCTTGTACACAGCCGCACGAATGCTGTCGGGTTCACTGCCATCGAGGGTATAACGAATGACCGTGTTCTGTATGTAGTGCTTCAATCTTAATACAACAGGAGTATCGGCAATAAATCTTTTCTCGTTCAGTGATACCGGCGGTGAAAGTTTCAAAACAATTGTATCGCTTTTGAATCCTGTTTCAAAGCTGATGGCTTTAAGCTTTTGCTTCAACCTGTTTACATCTGCTTCTGCCACGGAAGTATTCCAGATATATACTGTCCTGAGGTTAGTCATGGCCCGAAGTTCCTCCAATTGCGATGCTGTTACCTTTGTTCCCGACAGGCTAAGCGCCTGCAGGTGTTTTAATTTTTTTAATTCTGTTAAGCTATTACCACTGATACCTGTAAAGGAAAGATTGAGCTGCCGGAGGTTTTCAAATTCACTGATCAGTTTTATATCTCCTTCCTGCAAAGGCATTTGGGCAAGATTGAGTGAGACCACCTGCTTTTTTATCTGACCCAGGTCCTTCAGCTGGTCGCTGTTAAACAGATTGCTATTAAAGAAACTGACCGATAACGCTGGTGAACCCATCGCCTCCGGACTAACCACACGATTTACTGAATTTAATTTGCTCACCACCGATGGATCTGCCTCGGGAAAATCATAAGTTACAATTTCAGTAGTAGCAAAATTTTTAAGCGCTATCTGATACAACGTGTCGGACGGTGACAGGTCGGCCACCTTCAGGTTGAAATCGCCGCCCTTTCTTATCCATAACGCCAGAATTTCTTTTTCCTCTTCAGTCAGTTGTGGTTTGTTCTTAGGCGGCATGTGCTTCTTTTGTTCCAGCGGCAGGTGAATTCTTTGCAGCAGCAGTCCAAAGTCTGCCGCAGTGGTATCCCAAAGCTTTCCATTCTTTCCTCCTTTCAGTAACAACTCTTCAGTTTCCATCACCAGCTCGCCTTTTGCTTTTTTATTGTTGTGGCACGAAATGCACTTTTGTTCCAGTATCGGCCTTACCATATGTTTGTACACCCCGGCTTCTTCCAGCGAAACTGTTTGCTGAGGGGTGGTACTTGTCACAGGCGCCAGCAGAAAATCTTCCCCATGCGTAATGCCTGCTCCAAGATGACCGGTAACCACAATCAGGAACAGGGCGGCTACAGAAGTAATAATGGTGACTGATCTGTTGATCTTAACCTGGCTTTGAAACCAGTACCAGAAAAAGGCAAACAGTGAAATGGAGACTCCGCCCCACTTATGAGCCGACAATGCTTCCTGATCGTAACCTTCCTCTTTTGAAAGGAACAAACCCATGATCGCCGTGATCACGGCCGTGAATGCCGCTATTAATAAAACGAGTGAGCCGATATCGTTATTAATGTTGTCTTCCGATTTTCCACGTGGCGTTATAACAACCAGCAGCGCATACAAAACAATTAATACCAGCGGAAAATGCAACAGCATCGGATGCATGCGGCCAACCACCTGCAACCAGGCAGGCAGTGAAAGCGAATCTTCAAACAATAGTAAAAACAGCAACATGCAATTCAATGCAAGCGCCATATTGAACAATACGGATTTCCAGCCTTGTATTTGATTGGATCTCGTTGTCATACAACCGGAGAAAGTTTATAAGGGTAGACCTGCCCGGAATTCCATTGCGCTACATAAATATTTTCTTCATCATCTATGCATACATCGTGAGGATATTGAAACACCTTAGTGGTCTGATGCATTTCATCGGGGACATTATTATTATAGGCAGGCAGGTTGCCACCGGGGCAGGAAACTACTTTATAGTTTTTATCGAGAATGAGCAGGAATCCTGATTGTTTCCATTGCTGCGACTGCGACTGCAAAACCGCTGCATACAGATAATCTCCATGAATTACCGGACGGCATACCCAGGCACCCGGAAGGTTTATAGTGTTTATATAATTCCCATCCATTGTGTAACGCTTGAAAGCATTCTGCATGCGTGAGCTTACAATCAGGCATGGTTGATTTTTATCTCTGTCATCAATACAGATACCGTGAGCATTGTGCAGATATTTATCGCCCTCTCCCCTTCCTCCGAAATGACGGATATATTTTCCCTTGTGATCGTATTGAACAATAAAATCCTTTCCGTAACCGTCAGCAACATAGATATCACCATTCGGAGCTACAATCGTTTCTGTTGGAATATATTCATCGGCTTTTGTGTATTGCCCTGTTTCTTTTGGATAATCCATCGTCATCAAAACGCTTCCGTCAACTGTTGTCTTTATCACCTGGTGGCGGTTGTTATCGCAGATAAATAATACATCTTCGCCATTTTCATTAAATAAGGTCAGACCGTGTGCCCCGGGGTATTCATGCCCCCAGGATTTGATCAGTTTCCCGCTTCTATCGTAAATGATCACATTGTTCTTCGTTTCATTGGTAAGCAGAATGATCCGGCCCAGTTTGTCCTGCACCATTTCATGACAATCCTTTACCGGATTTTGAGCGGGATTCAGCTGACTCCATTTTGTGTTCAGCTTGTATCGTTTGTTGTTGTGCCCAAGTATAATGTCCTCAGGTTTTGCCCCGCGGAGAATAGAGGGTGCATACAACATGCCGGCCGCAAGAACTGATGATTGCCGGATGAATAACTTACGGTTCATAGTTGAGTATGTGTTATGCGATCAATCCTTTCACTACTTCGCCTGAAACATCAGTCAGCCTGTAACGTCTTCCGAGGTGTTTGAACACCAGTTTTTCATGATCCATCCCCATCAGGTGCAGAATGGTAGCATGAAAATCATGAACGTGCACAGGATCTCTCGCGATGTTATAACCAAATTCATCGGTCTCACCATACACTCCGGGTTTAACGCCTCCTCCGGCCATCCAAACAGTAAAGCAGCGCGGGTGATGATCGCGGCCATAATTTTCTTTCGTCAATGCGCCCTGGCAATAATTGGTTCGCCCAAACTCGCCACCCCAGATCACCAGCGTTTCATCCAGTAAACCTCTTTGCTTCAGGTCGGTGATCAGCGCTGCCGAAGGCTGGTCTACGTCCTGGCATTGGCCCCTTATCTCAGCCGGTAAATTATTATGACCATCCCATCCCTGGTGATAGAGCTGTACGAATCTTACTCCGTTCTCAGATAATTTTCTTGCAAGCAGGCAATTCGCCGCGTAAGTACCGGGCGTCAAACAATCCGGACCATATAATTTAATAATATCCTCTGGTTCTTTGCTCAGGTCAGTTACATTGGGCACAGCGGTTTGCATGCGATACGCCATCTCGTATTGCTGTATTTTGGCAATGATCTCGGGATCGCCAAATTCTTTGTACGACTCCTGGTTCAATTCAGATAACTTATCCAGCATCTTCCTTCGCTCGTCCTTGTCGATTCCTTCAGGATTATTCAAATACAATACAGGACTTTCACCACTGCTGAATTGAACGCCCTGGTGAATAGAATCAAGAAATCCATTTGTCCATAGC
The DNA here is from genome assembly GCA_036402175.1 of Chitinophagaceae bacterium. Lineage (GTDB taxonomy): Bacteria > Bacteroidota > Bacteroidia > Chitinophagales > Chitinophagaceae > DASPKM01. The sequence continues at coordinate 21,000 of DASWTK010000066.1, forward strand.
TTTGAGTAAACACCCTGCCCGTTGCCCTTTCCTTTTGAAAGCAATACACAGAAAGCAGGAAGATTCTGATTCTCGCTACCGAGTCCGTAACTGATCCACGATCCCATGCTGGGCCTGTTACCTACCTGCGCTCCCGTTTGAAAAAAGGTAAGCGCGGGATCGTGATTGATGGCTTCCGTGAAAAGTGATCGCACAATACACAGGTCATCCACAACCCTGGAAGTATGAGGTAACAGCTCACTGATCCACGCGTTTGAGTTACCATACTGATTGAATTGAAATACGCTTCCAGCCAACGGGAATTTTTTCTGATCGGCGGTCATGCCCGTGAGGCGTTGGCCCATTCTGATGGATGCCGGAAGATCCTGTCCGTGCATTTGCTGAAGCATGGGCTTATAATCGAACAGATCAAGTTGCGATGGGGCGCCGTTCTGAAAAAGATAAATGACGCGTTTGGCTTTAGGCGCAAAATGCGGTAGCCCTGTTATCACCATTTCGCTCTCGTCACTGCAAAACAGATCGGGTATCAGTAATGAACCCAAAGCAACCCCGCCAATGCCAAGGCTTAACCGCGATAAAAATTTCCGGCGGTTTATATTTAACCTGTGTTCAAGTATATCTTTCGACATAAAAATTATTAAACTACTTCACAACTGCTTCTTCCATATTATAGATCAAACTCACTGTTTTCATCAATGCCGCGGTCTGATTCTCTTTTCCATCTTTCCTTTGCGGGTACTCTCCTGCATTCAAAGTAAGCGCAGCACTGAGTTTCTTCTGATTGAATAGCTGAAGCTGATCGGTATAATAATCCTCCAGCAATTTAGATTCTTTTGAAGAAGGCGCACGACAAATAATACTCCTGAAAGCTTTCGCAATATTTTCTTTAACTGAGTTTCCGGTTGATAAGTTCTGCGCCATCACCCTGGCTGCTTCCAGCACCGCGGGATCATTCATCATCACCAGCGCCTGCAAAGGTGTATTGGTTTTTAATCTTTTTACTTCACACTGATCGCGGTTGCTTGCATCGAACATGATCATCACAGGCGGCGGTACGGTGAGTTTGATAAAATTATAAAGTCCGCGACGGTACAATGCTTCATTATGATCCTGCCGGTAAACAGCCAGTTCGCCCCTGCCCGATGTAGTAGATTCCCAGATACCTTTTGGTTGATATGGCTTCACACTCGGCCCTCCGATTGTCTTTACCAGGAGACCACTGCTGGCCAGGTACATATCACGGATGAACTCTGCTTTAAGTCGCTGACGGGGCGACCTCGATAAATAAATATTCTCCGGATCTTTCTTTAGTTGCTTGTCAGAAACTTTTGCTGACTGGCGATATGTGGCGGATAACACTATTTGTTTTACCAGGCGTTTGATGTTCCAGTTGTGCTCCATAAAATCAACAGCAAGCCAGTCCAGCAATTCAGGATGCGAAGGCAGATCACCCTGCATTCCAAAATCACCGGTTGTTTTTACCAGCCCTCTTCCAAAAAATTCCTGCCACAACTGGTTTACAAATACTCTTGCAGTCAGCGGATTGTCTTTATCAATCGTCCATTGTGCAAGACCGATACGATTGCGTGCATATTTTGCCGTATCAAATTTCAGAACGGCCCTTACTGCAGTTGCCTGGACTTCTTCTCCGGGCTGATCGTATACGCCCCGGTTTAATAAAAAAGTCCTTCGCAGCGTATCTCTCTCACCCATTACCGAAACGGTAAGTGAACCGGTATCCTTTGCATGAATGAAGGACAGCATATTTTTTCTGTCTTCTGCGCTGATAGTTAAGATCGGATTCTTCGCGGGTTTTGAAGCTGTTACATCACCTTCATAACCCTTTTCCTTAGTATTGTTAAAGAATGCGAGAAGGGAATAATAATCTGTTTGTGAAAACGGATCATACTTATGATCATGACACTGGGCGCATTCCATGGTAATACCCAGGATTCCCTTGCTGAACGTTTTTGTCTTGTCAATCAAATATTCAACGCGGTATTCCTCATCAATTACGCCACCCTCTTCGGTGTATTTATGATTGCGGAAAAAACCAGTAGCCAGTATTTTTTCCTTATCAGCGCCTGGAAGCATGTCGCCCGCAATTTGCCAGGTGAGGAACTTATCGTAGGGCAGGTTCTTATTGAACGCATTGATGACCCAGTCGCGCCAGGGCCATTGTGTACGAACATTATCATCCTGGTAACCGTAGCTGTCGGCATAACGCGCTACATCCATCCAATGCACGGCCATTTTTTCGCCATACTGCTGGGTCTGCAATAAAGCATCCACCATTTTCTCGTACGCGTTGGCCGATTTGTCTGCAATGAATTTGTCCATCATCTCCAGCGAAGGCGGAAGCCCGGTAAGATCATAACAAACTCTTTTCAGCAAGCGTTCTTTATCTGCTTCCTCATTTGGTTGCAATCCTTTCGCGTTTAATTTTTCAAGGATGAAATGATCGATCTCGTTTTTTACCCAATCCTTGTTTTTAACTTCAGGAGGCGTGGTTTTGATGGGTTTTACAAATGCCCAGTGCGGTTCGTATACCGCTCCCTGCTCAATCCATTTTTTGAAAAGTTTTATTTCATATTCATTTAATGCCCCAAGATGCGATTCGGGCACCGGCATTATGTACGAAGTATCGGAAGTGGAAATACGCTGGTACAGAACAGAACGCTCAGGATTACCAGGTACAATTGCAAATTCGCCTTTGGTTTCTTTTAGTGGCGCATATGCGCTATCCGCAATATCAAGCCGAAGGCTGGCCTGACGGTGGCCTGGATCGGGGCCATGACATTTAAAGCATTTATCGGAGAGAATTGGCCTGATATGAAAATTAAAACTGACGGTTTTGGGCAACGGGCTTTGCTGTTCATTGTTCTGATCCAGGCAGGAAACCAATCCCGCTACAACAACAGCAATCGTTATAATACAAAGTAAGATTCGCCCTTTCATATACCCCTAAGGAAACTGTACTGAAAGCTACTAAAAATCCCCTTGCGAACCGATGTTTGTTTCTATGAAAAGATTGCCGTTGCTTAAGGCTAATATCTCCTGAACTCATACCGGTAATCTTCGCCGTAGCGGTTCATGTAACCCACCATACGGCCACCAGATAATTCAATGGAATAAAATTCCCATTCTATAGCGTCATCGTAATAATAATCGTAAAGTCTCAATTCCAGTGAATATCTTAAATCATTCCGCCAGTTGCCGTTATAATCATAATATCCATCCGAACGCTGCACTATTCTCCAGGTTCCATCCATCTGACCGATATGATCTGAATATTCAGCGTTGCCGCCATTATAAAAATAAAATGTTCCGTTTTCATACCCCGTATAAACAGGTTGAGTGCCATACTGGGTTTGCCTTTCCACCGATACGATCCTCCAGTTGCCAACAATGTTGGCCTGTGTTTCGGGTACCGACTTGCTACAGGAGGCAAAAATGATAACAGGAGCAAGCAGGAGCAGGTAAAATTTGCGGTTCATATAATTGTTTAGTTAGTAAGAACAAACCACCTGCCTATTGTTTAATTGAAAATGATGCTGCCGGGCTTTTACGTAAAAATTAACCTAATTCACTGCTGAAATCTCGTCGTAACATCGCTTTGCCACTTTTCTGCCAGATCACCTGCTTTTTTTACTGATTCAAACCTTTCATTGATCCAAACCTCCCTCTTGCAAGTCGGACTTGATAAAGGGCTTTCGGTGATGTTTTCTTTGTGGAAACAAAAAACAATCACTCAAAAAAAAACAAAAAATGAAAAGTTTATTTCAACCTGCAGTTATCGCAATGATTGTAGTTGCAGGCTTAGCATCTTGCAAAAAAGAAGGGATCCAACCCAATGATTCAACCATCACCCCACCCGAAGTGGAAGCCGGTCGTTCCGTCAACCTCAATGTTGCACACAACCTGGTAAGAAAAGGGACCGATTCACTGGTTTACAATGCTGGCGGTACACTGACAAAAGTAATTTACAGCCCTTCCGTTTTTGTGTCGTACCAGAAATCGGGCAACATTCTTACAGCCAGTAAATTTGAAAACAATGTATTGAAAGCGAAAGTTGAATATACACTCGTTAATGGAAGAACTTCCCAGTCAAAACACACCAGTTACGAATCAAATGTAGCCGTAACCAAAACCTGGTTGTATGATTATAACGCCGACAACAGGCTTATCCAGAAGTACAATAAAGACAATTCAACCGAAAGAATAAATTTTGTATGGATCGGACAGGACAATCTTGCAGTGATCAAATGGTTTAACGGTTCCAATCAGCAAACAGCGGCGCTTCAGTTTACTCGTAATGCGCAGGCAGATAAGATAAAGATCAATTCAACCCGGTCTGGCCTCGATCCATATCTGAAAATTTTTGGAACGCCATGCGGTATCATGTCTACCGGCGAAGACATGACCTATCCTCTCTCACCCGCTTCTAACTTTAAGGAAAGCCACTCATTTACTTACGACAGAGATGGATACCCGGTAAAAGTTTCGGTGTACGACCCAACAAACTGGACTCTTAAGTATACGCAAACATTCGCTTATTCAAATTGATCCATTCATTTCCTCAATTAAAAAACCTCTTCACGCGAAGAGGTTTCCCTGTTATTATTTTTTCTGACTACTTACAACAAACTGATATTTCCCTGAACCGGCTTTCACCACTACGAATCCTTTTTCGCCCGCGGCTACTTGCAGGTCTTTCAGAAGATTTATTTTTTTGCCGCTTTCAGTAACGGCATCTTCATTAGCCGCTGGAAGAAAAATGGTTGCTGTGGTATTCGCGGGCACTTCAATATCAAAAACAAAATTTCCGTCCGCTCCCGCCTTCCAGCCAGAACTTAATTTTCCATAATAAGTCTGAAGCGTAGCCGATGCATGAGTTAGTCCTCCTCCTGGCTGCGGCTTGATGATGATTTTTTTATATCCCGGCGCCGCATCATCGGTATTTAGTCCGGTAATGTTCCGGTACATCCAATCTCCAATTGCGCCATATGCATAATGGTTGAATGAATTCATGCCGGGAGTCTGAAAGGTGCTGTCGGGTTTTATGCCATCCCATCTTTCCCAAATAGTAGTAGCGCCCATTTTCACGGGATAAAGCCATGAGGGATATGTTTCCTGCAAGAGCAATTTATAAGCAACCGTGTCCTGTCCGTAACGTGAAAGCACATGACATAAATACGGAGTGCCCAGGAAACCCGTCGTCAGGTGGTAATTATAACTTTTAATATTATCAACCAGTTGCTGAACCGTATTTGTTCTCAGCGATTCAGGAAGCATATCAAAGTTCAACGCAAGCACATAGGCGGTTTGTGTGCCCGAAACCAATCGTCCATTTGGTGTTACGTATTCTTTCAGAAATGCGTCCTTGATCCTTTTCAGCAGGGACGTATAACTATCCGCATCAGCAGTTTTACCCAAGATATTCGCGGTATTGATTAGCAGCTGAGTGGAGTGAGCATAAAAGCATTGCGCGATCAGGTATTTATCGGTAACCGCAGACCGGCCGTCATTGTCGTCAAACGGACGGTAAAACAGCCAGTCGCCAAAATGAAATCCTTTATTCCAGAGATCATTGGTACTGTTTTGTGTCATGTAACCAACCCATGCCTTCATGCTGTTGTATTGTTGTTCAAGGATCTTCTTATCACCGTAAGCCAGGTACATATTCCAGGGAATAATAGTAGCTGCGTCTGCCCATCCGGCCGAGCCCCCGCTATTGGGACCCAGTACATTTGGAATGACGTAAGGAATGCTTCCGTTGGGTTGCTGATCGGCCGCCACGTCTTTCAGCCATTTCGCGAAGAAGTTATTTACATTCCGGTTAAACGCTGCGGTTCTCACAAATGCCTGCGCATCGCCGGTCCAGCCGAGACGTTCATCCCGCTGCGGACAATCAGTTGGCACATCCAGGAAATTTCCGTTCTGTCCCCATTGAATATTATGCTGCAGCTGATTGATCAGTGGATTTGAACATTCAAAACTTCCGGCGGGAGGCATATCTGAATACAATGCAACCGCTGTAAAATTTTCGGGTTTTATTTCCCCGGGATAACCATCAATTTTTATGTACCGGAAGCCATAGAATGTAAAACGCGGTTCAAAAACCTCTTCTGCACCACCTCTCAAAATATACTTTCCCTGCGCCTTAGCCGCCCGAAGGTTGGCGATATAAAAGTTTCCTTCTTTATCCAGTACTTCTGCATGTGAAACGGTAATGGAGTCGCCCGGCTTGCCTGTAGCTTTTACTATTACCCATCCTACTAAATTCTGTCCAAAATCAATTACCCTTTCTCCCTTTGGAGTGGTCAGGATTTTTACCGGCTTGAAGGTCTCCTGCTTTTTTACAGTTTCATTTTCGGTAGCTGTTAAAACCGACTTGTTATGATCCTTTGTAGTAACACCACTCCAACCGGCATCGTTGAATCCTGCAAGACACCATCCTTCTTTTTCCCTGCGCGCGTCAATGGTTTCACCATGATAAATTTCGGAACTTACAATTTCACCGGTCGATGACTTCCAGGATCCGTCGGATACTATCGACTGGGTGCTTCCGTCAGAATAAGTAATATCAAGCTGCATCAGCAGGGCCAGATCCTTTCCATAAATATTTTTATTGTTGTCCCATGCAAGGTATCCTCTGTACCACCCATTGCCCAGCATAACGCCAATTGCATTGCTTCCCTGCTTCAATAAGCCGCTGACATCATACACCTGGTATTGCAATCGCTTATTGTAGCTCGTCCACCCCGGCGTTAAATAACTGTCGCCAACTCTTTTTCCATTGATACATGCTTCATACAAACCGTGCGCGGTAATATAAGCCGTGGCAGAACGTATCTTTTTTTCAGTCTTAAATTCTTTCCTGAATAATGGACTGGATCTTTGAACCGGATCTTCAGTAAAACCAACCTCTATCCATTTCGCTTTCCAGTCATCGGGTTTCAATAATCCCATTTGCCAGAAAGCCGGCTCACTCCAGTTGGAAGTAACACCCTGATTATCCCATACTCTCACTTGCCAATAATAGGTTGTTCCGGACTGCAGGGGACTTCCTTTATACATCACATGAACCGATGAATCGGAAGTTACCTTACCGGTTGTCCATACCAGGTTCCTGCTTTTCGCAAGCGAAAGTTTATCAGTGCCCACTCTTACTTCGTAAGCTGTTTGCAAAACATTACGCCTTGCTGAAGCTATTTGCCAGCTGAATCGTGGCGATGCAACATCAACTCCCATTGGATTGGGGCGGTTCTCTACCAGCAGGCTTTGAACCGACAGTTGCGCAATAACGGTAATGTGCAGCAGCAGGCAGGGAATGAAAATCAGTTTAATCATTGAAGTGCGTTAAATGTCGTGGAATAAGTGTACGGAAGCTACTAAAAAAATAATTTCTCCTGTCTAAGCAATTTTTGCTGGTAAATCATAATGCGCCGGGTCCGCAGGAAATAGAAGCCAGGAGATCATTGAATAAACTTGTTAATGAATAAGACACGCTCACCGGGCTGAATCACCTAAAAAATAATATTTCAGTCGAAGTCAGGTTTCCTCTTAAAGAATATCCTTATATTCCATATAGATTTTAACCCCAATCTTTCCGCTCCCTCTTTATTATTCCCGCCCTTTATTTCTTAACTCTAAATCCTTAGACAATGAAAAAGAGATTTTCATTCCTTTTCACCTGCCTTCCGGTCATGCTGATGATTCTGGCCGGTTGTCAGAAGCAGGTTGACACACCATTTAAGCCTGAAGAAATTGGAGGCACACCTCTACCCGGTCAACCAACCTATTGCCGCATTGAAAGCATCTGGGAAAATCCAGGGGCTCCCAATCAGCGGTTTCTGCTGGTGCTTTATGATCTGTTTGAAAACCCAGTAGCAATCACAACACCGGTTGTAACTACAGGTCATCCTTACCGCACGTTCAAGTATGATACCTGGCACCGGTTGATCCAATATCGCGGTGAGTATGCAAATGGTAACTATGAATTCTGGCATTTTTATGGTTTCGACCTGAATGGAAGAATTGGTGTCGATACCAATTATGTTCTGGGAGCCATGGGACCTACCGGTCCGCTCACCTATTTTGAAAGATACATTTCAAAGTACACTTACGATGCACAGGGTCGCATCATCAAGGTAGTTACTGATGCGCAGATCTCTCCTTCGCACACTGAAACTACCTACGCCTATGACGCGGCGGGCAACTTAATACATCCTCCTGCTGCCGGAATCACCTATGATAATAAAGAGAATCTCAACCGGACGAATGACATCTGGCAGTTCTTAAACCGCGACTACAGCAGGAACAATCCATTTACCGCTGATGCGTACAATGCTTCAGGATTCCCGACAATAATTAACTCTTCCAGTAATATTCTGTGGCTGAATGAAATTCAGTTAACGAGATCACAGATTGGATATAGCTGCAGGGCATCGTATTGGTAGATCACAGATTGGACATATTTGTGGGTTATTGAATTGGTAGGGATTACATGGATTATATGGATTTTATAAACATTAAACCTTTCCATTGAAGTGGAAAGGTTTAATGTTTTATTGATTCAACGTTATTTACACGAATACCGTCATTTGATACCAGACTTACAATTTCTTTAGACCCTTTATCTGATTCTTATCGGCTTCTATAAAACTGATCGCGTAACCACCACCCGGCGCACAAAATTGTGATAACTTCGACTTGCTGGTTACCACTACCTTTCGGATGTTATAAGCCTGCGGATTAGTTTTAAAATGTGCTGTAGGCGCATCAGCATAAATTGTAGCGATATAGGTTTTACCGGCTTCCAGAAAATCAAAGATGATGTTCGACTGACGCTGATTAAATCCATTAACGCTTCCGAGAAACCACTTGCCGCTTCCTTTAGCCTTGCGTGCTACAGTCAGATAATCTCCCGGTTCCGCCTCCAGGTATTTACTATCCTGCCAGTCCACCGCTACGTCCTTGATAAACTGAAAGGCGTCTGGAAAGCGGTTATAGTTCTCCGGTAGATCGGCAGCCATTTGCAACGGGCTGTACATGGTCAGGTATAATGCAAGCTGGTTGGCAAGGGTGCTGTTTACATGCGAATTATTATTGGGATTGAGCTTGCTGATATCCATTTCAAAAACGCCGGGAGTAAAATCCATTGGTCCACCTAATAGTCTCGTAAATGGCAGGATGGTAACATGGTTTGCCTTTGACCCGCCAAATGCCTGGAACTCGGTTCCTCTTGCAGATTCGTTACCAATGAGGTTGGGCCACGTGCGCGCAATACCGGTAGGACGTACAGCTTCATGCGCGTTAACCATGATCTGGTACTTCGCCGCTTTCTCAATTGCATACTGATAGTGATTGACCGTCCACTGGCTATAATGGTACTCTCCCGCCGGGAGAATATTGCCAACATATCCGCTCTTAACCGCATCGTATCCAAACTGCTTCATGAATTTGTAGGCCGTATCCATGTGCCGTTCGTAATTACGAACAGCGCCGGAGGTTTCGTGGTGCATGATCAGCTTGACCCCTTTCGACCTTGCATAATCGTTCAGCGCCTTTACGTCGAAATCGGGATAGGGCGTTACAAAATCAAACACATAATCTTTTCCGTTGCCGAACCAGTCTTCCCAACCAACGTTCCATCCTTCCACCAGCACTCCGTCAAAGCCATGCTGGGCGGCGAAGTCGATGTACTTTCTCACATTCGCATTGTTAGCGCCATGTGTTCCATTTGGTTTTGCTTTCGAGAAATCAGTAACTCCCAGTTGAACGGCAGGGAAATCGTTTGTGTACGACCAGCTGCTCTTTCCGGTGATCATTTCCCACCAAACTCCCACGTATTTTACCGGTTTGATCCAGGATGTATTTTCAATTTTAGATGGTTCATTCAGGTT
>DASWTK010000067.1:0-7849 GCA_036402175.1 Chitinophagaceae bacterium
GCATTGGCAAATGGCATTGACATCACCCACCTCGATGCCCATATGTATGCCGCAAGAAATACAAGGGAGTTGCTGACTGTTTACATCAAAATAGGAAGAGAATTCAAGCTGCCTGTTCTGCTCGCAAGGGAAGAAAAAGTACTTGATTCAGTTAAATTAGAATCAACGGATGTTGTAGTAGATCATTTGCATCAGGCATTACCTGCAGATTACGACAACGGCATGGCATCCTATTATGCCAATCTTTTCAGAAATCTGAAGCCCGGATTATCGTGCCTGCTGATTCACACAGCATTTGATGATAATGAAATGAAAGCTATGACCACGGGGCATGTTTACTGGGGTTCGAAATGGCGCCAGCTTGATTTTGACTTTTTCAATAGCAACGATTGCAAAAGTTTATTGCAGGCAGAAAATATCAGGCTGGTGACGTGGAGGGAAATAAGGGATAAGCTAATAAGAAAAGAATAACTCTGATACTGGTCATTTCACTTACTGCTGACCGTCATATTTATACAAATCGTTAAGGCATAGCTTTACTTCAGGTAAAGCTATTTTTATGAAACAGATGATCATATTCCTGGTGATGGCATTTTATGCGGTTTCAGCCAGTTCCCAGGGTTATTCCCAGCAAGACTACTTGAATAAAAGCAAAAGTCAGAAAACATTCGGGAAAATATTAACCATTGGCGGAGGGGCTTTGATCGTAGGTGGACTCATCTCCTATACGTCAGAATCGTCGAGCAGTTTTTTTCCGGGTGAAGCGGTTGGAACGGGCCTTATGATTGGCGGGGCAGTTATTACTACAACAGGGATTCTGCTTTTGAGCGCATCAAAAAGAAATGAGCGTAAAGCGAATGAGATGGCGGTAAACCTGCGGCTTACAATAGAAAGCGCGGAACTGTATAATTATGGAATCAGGGATCAAAAGCACTTTCCCGCGTTGTCGTTAGAAATTAGTCTGAAATAAATGTATTTAATCGCCCATCCCATCTTCATGTGATATTATTCCAGTTCTCAAATCGTACATTAGCCACAATATTTGTACGATGATCCACATCCTTATCTACGAAGACGACAAAGACCTGCGTGAAGGTATCGCGCAGTTTCTGGTGGCTACCGGAGAGTTTCTGGTGGAAGGCAAGTTTTCAAATTGTGATACCATTGCAGTGGATATCAAAGAACTTAAAGCAGACATCATTCTGATGGATATTGATATGCCTGGCTGTAATGGAATAGAAGGTGTAAGGATTGCAAAGGCGAAGAGGCCTGAAATAAGCATTCTGATGTTCACCGTCTTTGATGACGAAAAGAAAATATTCGACGCGATCTGTGCCGGTGCCGATGGGTACCTGTTAAAAAAAACTCCACCCGACCGGTTGATTGAAGGACTAAAGGATGTTTATAATGGCGGCGCCCCAATGACACCTTCAATTGCACGCAAAGTGCTGCAAGCCTTTCCAAAAAAAGAAAAAAATCATCACGAACCACTTACTGAAAAAGAACTGGAGATATTACAGCTTCTGGTGCAGGGAAACAGTTACAAACAGGTAGCAGAAAGCGCCAATATCAGTATCGAAACTGTGCGCACCCACATAAAGCATATTTATTCTAAATTACACGTCAGATCCATGAGCCAGGCTGTAGCAAAAGCCATCAACCAGAAGATAGTCTAGCCCTGTTGCCAAAGCTATTTTATGCTGAAATTTATTTTTCTGATCCTCCTATATTCCCTTAATAATTTTACTGTATCAGCACAGAACGGCCCGCTGGTTTTCAGAAATATTACACGCAGCAGCGGACTGCCTGTAGATGAAGTGACATCTATTGTGCAGGACAGCACCGGCTTCATCTGGATAGGCACGCTGGAAGGAATTTTCCGGTATGATGGATTTGTTTTTAAAAGCTTTTCATTTGATGGATCCCGTCATGAAATAGGCTCGGGTATTTCCAAAATCATTGTCGACAGAAAAGGCAGGCTCTGGATCGCCTCCATCGATGGCGGATTAAGTTGCATCAATCGTACCGGAAAAGTGCTGAAAGTGATCAATTCTTCGACATGCAAGCTTATTCCCGAAGGCGGCAACTATGTTACTGATGTTGCAGAAGACAATAACGGAAATATCTGGTGGACAACAACAGATGGATTGTATTGCCTTAAGGATAAAGACAACAGCATTGATTGTTATAAGTTAAATACTTCCGAACGCAGGGGCAATGCATTCAATTATGTTGTTTTCGACAGTAAGGGTCAGGCATGGGTAGGTGGAATACTCGGTTTGAAAATATTCAATATTCAAACAAAACAATTTGAGCCTGCAGGTGAAACACCTGCTGAAAGGAATTTTTTTGCAAATAAGAAAGATTTCGCGGCTCTGGCGTTTCAGCAAGACAAAATATGGTATTCAAACTGGGCCCCTGAACTTGGGAGTTTCAACCGGAAGGATTTCAGATCAGAGATATTGTATTCCGGATCGAAAACTGTTCAACGCGATTATAACCGCATGGCCAATACATTTTTTATTGATTCAAAAAATGGCGCCTGGATAGGCACTGGTCGCGGACTTCATTTGAGTAAAGCTGATGACACGAGCCGGGTTCAAACATTTTCACATACCCCTCAAAACAATTTTAGTCTTGTCAATAACTGGGTAAATGAAATTATGGAGGACAGGGAAGGCAACATCTGGGTTGCTACCAAAAAAGGCATCAGCGTTGTACGGCCCTACACTCCTTCCATTGTAAACATATCGTCGGCCAGCAACTCCGATTTTCCATTTGCTGACAAAGAAATCAGTTTTATCATCAATGCAGACAGCAATAACCTGCTGGTTGGCACTCATACCGGTAATGGGGTTTACCTGACAGACCTTAAATTCCGGACAAAAAAACACTGGAACTATAACAACGTTGCATACGATTGGGTATGGCGGCACTTCGACGACAAAAAGCGGCAAAGGATATTTATATCCACGCAGGAAGGAATGCTGTTGTACGACAAGCGAACGCAGGAACTGGAAAAAGCAACTGACACCGTTTTCAGGAACTTTTACCCGGTTTCATCATTCGTGGCAACATCGGATAGTATTGTTTGGATGTCGCGGTTCTGGAACAAGATCATGAGATACAACCTCGCTACAGGTGAGCACAAGATCTTCGACATAACGAGAATGGGAGAAAAACCGCAGGTGCTTTATCTTTCGAAAGACAGCAGCAACAGGTTATGGATCAGAGCACATCATTCAGGCCTTTGGCGGTTTGACTATCAAACGGAAAAGATCGTGGAGCGACTGGAAAAATCTGAAGATAAACCTTCCATCAGAGAACATTCTATTTTCAGTTTCATTGACCTGGGCGAACATTACCTTATAGGTTATTTCTCAAAAGGAATAAGCCTTTATCACAAAAAGAACAAAACCTTCAGGCACATTACAAAGGAAAACGGGCTGGTAAGTAATTCTGTCCAGGATGCTATCATGGCCAAAGATGGTACTGTTTGGATAGCAACAAAAAATGGTCTCTCCAACTATGATCCACGGACCGGTATTTTTAAAAACTACAATTACGAAAGTGGTATTATCCATAATGATTTTATGCGGGTTTCGCAACTTAAGGATGGCCGTATTGCAGCAGGCACCACCCTGGGAGTTGTTTGCTTCCATCCGCATGAGCTGGATAAAAGGTCGGGCATCGCGCCGCCAATGATTACAGAAATGAACATACACGGGAAGAGTGTTCCATTGCAAACCACGTTTACAAAACAAAACCCTGTTTCTATTCCCTACGGCAACAACTATTTTTCTTTTGAATATATAAGCCTTCATTACGCCAGTCCGCAACAGGTAGAATATGCTTATAAACTCGAAGGCCTCGATAAAGACTGGATAGCAGCCGGACCCAGAAAGTTTGCTTCTTACAGCCATATACCTGGCGGGAATTATACGTTCAGGGTAAAGGCAAGGCTGCACAATAGTGATTGGGTTGAGGACAGTTATAAACTACCGGTTTTTGTACAAACTGCATTTTACAGGCAGTGGTGGTTCTATATTCTGTGCGTGTTGGCGGTTGGTGCTTTGGTATATGGGTTGTTCCGCTATTTTCTGCACCAGGCATTGAAGGTTGAAAGAATGAGAACTGCTATTTCCAGTGATCTGCATGATGAGGTGGGAGCTTCTCTCACTTCTATTTCCCTGTTCAGCGAAATGGCAAGGTTGTCAACCCTGCCTCAGGGCAAAAAAGAAGAGTATCTGATGCGCATAGGTGAACGAAGCCGTGATTCCATTGAAAAAATGAGCGATATTATCTGGAGCATCAATCCTGAAAACGACAACCTCCAGCAGATGCTGGTTCGTATGAAAAACTATGCCGTTGAAGTAACTGAAGCCAGGGATATCCGCCTTCAGTGGTTGCAAAGCGGCAGCTTTGCCCAGTCAAAGCTGAGCATGCAGCAAAGAAAGAATCTATACCTTTTTTTCAAAGAAGCTATCAACAATGCTGTCAAACACGCTTGTCCCCGGCATATAAATCTGCAACTGAAAGCCGATACCCAGCAAATAAACATGCTTATCACCGATGACGGCAAAGGCTTCAATAAAGAACAGCCTTTCCAGGGTAATGGCCTCAAAAGCATGCAGCGGCGCGCAGACCAGCTGAACGGCACATTAAGGATAGAATCCTCAACCGGGAAAGGCACTTCGGTACAGCTTCTGTTTAATTACTAACTGGCTATTTGATCCCCCGCATCACATAATCATGGTATTGCACGACCAGCATGCATAGCTGAATTTTACTCCTATACATTGCAATGAAAACTAATCGCGCCCTGGTTTTACTCTTCGGCTGTCTGAACGTTTGCCTTATCGCCGCAGGACAGGACCTGGGAAATATCAGATCGCAAAAACCATTCACCTGGCACGGCAGCATTGGCGCCTCACTTAATTTTTATTCATCAACCGAACCTGTTTACACGCAACCTCCTTATGCCTGGAATATATATGGAAATTTTACAGGAACAGTTTATGGCGTATCACTGCCTGTATCGTTCCTGATCAATCAGTATGGGAAAAGTTATACCAACCCTTTTACGCAATTTGGGATCAGTCCTACTTACAAATGGGCAAAGCTTCACCTTGGTTACAGGAACATAGTCTTCTCACCGCTTACTTATGAGGGGCAGAGTTTTAAAGGAGCAGGTGTTGAATTGACTCCGGGCATTTTACGGTTTGCCGCATTTGCCGGCAGACTAAACAAGGCAGTGAATGAAGATACTTCGAGCGGACGTCTGAAAATGCCCCAATACTCCCGCAAGGGTTATGGTTTTAAGATCGGGGTCGGGAAAGAAGCCAATTATATAGACCTCATTTATTTTTCTGCAAAAGATGACAGTACTTCCTCAAGTGTGCTGAATAAATTCAGTACAGTACGTCCCCAGGAAAATGCCGTACTGGGCACTTCTTTGAAAGTTACAATGCTAAAGAAGATCGTTTTAACTGCCGATGCAGCCCTGAGCGGGTTAACCCAGGATATGGCATATGGAAAAGATTCAACAGAGGGCTCACTTTCAAAACTGTTTGATAAGTTTCTTACTACTAATTCAAGTACCGTTCACGCATGGGCGGGTCAGGCATTGCTAAACATAAATCTGGGGAAAGTACAATCCAATATTGGATACAGAAGAGTGCAACCCGACTTCAAATCACTTGGAACACCCTATATGGTGAATGACATCCAGGCTTTCAGCTTAGCCAACAATTTCAGTCTTTCAAAGGGTAAATTAAATATCTCAACCATACTGGGGACTCAGCACAACAACCTTAATAAAAAACTTTCATCGCAGTTAAATACTACCACGGGAAACATCAACATCAATACGATGGTTAGTCCCAAATTCACAGTGAATGTGAACGCCACAGGTTATGCGCTGAACCAGGAAGATGGAACAGCAAAACTGAAAGACTCATTCAGATTGAAGCAGCAGGTTTACCAGGTTAGTATTTCTCCCGTCTATATAATCGCGGGCGCCAACGCAAACTCCACATTAAGCAGTAATGTGACCGTTGGCGGATTAAATGACAAAAACCCGGCAACAAGGCCATTCAGCAACAACAAAAATTTTTCAGCCTCTTTAACGGCATCAAGGTATCTTATAAAAAAGGGATTAAACTATTCATTGACTGGTTTGCATAACCGTTTTATTCAGGGCAGTGACCTTTTTACATCAACTGGCATCAATGCAGGCGGTGGCGCCCAGTTGCTGAAGGAAAAAAATCTTAGCCTGCAGGCAACAGTTGGCTACCTGTTCAACAATTACAAAACGGCCAAAGCGGGTGGTAATATCACGTTCTCTTTTAACGCAGGCTATCGTGCATCGAAGCATGCATTTAACGCATTTACCAACTACCTGATAACAACACCCGGAAGTTTTACACCAAGTCCCGACAAAGTTCCTTATGCAGTCATGACAAGGAATTTTGCCGGCGGATTATCCTATACCTATAGTTTTTAAAAAGTAAAAAATGAAAATTACTTTATCATTCCTGTTCACCATATTGATTCTTATTTGTGAAAACAAGATAAGCAAGGGGCAGGCATTGGTGAATGTTCAGGTGAATGTAATACCACCTGTTAGTCCATACCTTAATCAAATGCTTTCAACTGTAAATGGGAGGCTGATGGGACAAATAACATTCAACTCTCAACCCGGAGGCACCATACAGATCAAGCTTGCCGGAAAACTTGAAAGGTTATCACCTTCACCGCTGACAATTGAGTTAAATCCAGCCTACCTGCCCGCTCAGCCAATAACTCTTCAGGCAGGTATTCCATTACTGCTTACAAATAGTATAATTGAACAAAGCTTTGGCGATTTCAATGAGAACAACCTGGTGTATAGTGGTATTTCACCATCCACATTAAGGGAAGGAAATACTTATAAACTGCCTGAAGGATTATACCGGCTATGCCTGGTGGCTTACTCCTACGGCCAGGGAAACCAACTTCTTTCCAATCCGCTGGCAGGCTGCGCAACTTTTTCAGTTTGTTATAAAGCAGCGCCGCCTCAATTGGTTCAGCCAGTGAATAGTATTGCTGTGCAATCAACCCTGCCCGTTGTTACTCCGGCTTCACCCTTAATTTTTACCTGGACAACACCAACCTCTACCTGTGGATTGTCAACAGCGATGGTGGATTATGAATTCGAGATCAAGCCTGTTTTACCGGGACAAACTGTAACGGATGCAATTAATAATCCTTATGTCTTTCAGAAAAAAAATCTGCCATCCGCCACTTTTTTACTGGATACAAATCTGTATAAAAACATTCTGCAAAGGGGTCAGAAATATATTATAAGGGTAAAAGCAAACAACAAACCCGGATTGCCACCTATTGAAATTGACAACCTTGGTTACAGCCGGGTAGAGGCGTTTCAATATGGAACTGTAACAACTGCTCCTATCCCCGCTCCTGTTACTACCGGATCGGACCCTGTGGTGCCGGCATCAACTGCAAGCTGCGGGCTTACTCCTGTTTCCAATAAAACAGCTTTGACAGAAACGAACATTAACAATACAGACGTAACAATCGGAGGATTTACGCTTCACGTAGACAATGCGCTGCAAAAACCGGACGGCAGTTTCAGCGGCGAAGGATATATTAACTGGAAACCGTTGCCATCAATGCCATCCGCGCTGAAACTGGCTGTTGTTTTCAGTAACGTAAAAATAAACACAGACAAAGTGGTCTATGAGGGAACTGCAGCAACAACAACCAATGCAGCAAAGCCCGCATGGGCCGCGCTTGCAGGATCGAAAACAGTAAACGACCTGTTAAGCAGGATCAGTCCCGCTCTTGC
>DASWTK010000068.1:0-1918 GCA_036402175.1 Chitinophagaceae bacterium
GTATCTGGAATTTTCTCTGAGAAAAAATAGGTATCTATCCCAAAACCGCCGGTCATGTCGGCCAGTAATTTTCCATTGACAAGTTCTGCCTTAAACCTTGCGGTCTTTTCAGAAGAAGTTTGTTCAAGATAATAAGAAGGCTGGTACACTATCCCTTTCATATCAGTAATGAATGGGAACTTCTGCAAGGCGACTGCCTGCCCATTCAACTGGTCCATCAGGAACGCAACTTCTTCTCTCGGAAAATGCTTCGATAATTTAAGTACGGCTTTATCCTTTCCGATCTCGCTAACGGTTTTCCTGAACAGTTCAAGCTTGTTATCGATATCCGTGATGTTGTTGACCAATTTCAGTTTACGATCATGAAAAATTCGTTATCAATTTCAAATTCCGCGGTCACTTCTTTTCCTGCAGCATCCAGGAAACCCCTGATCGCTCTTCGCTCCTTCCTTTCAATATCGTGTTTTTTTACCATTGACTCTTTCACACCACTTACGATTATCATCCTGGCCGGCACCTTTGCGAGCTCCTGCACCAGCGAAGGATCTACGCGCTTAACCACAGGCACGAGCTTTAACAGCAACGCAACGTCAAATTCATCGATCCCCAGCCGTGTACAGATCCCATTCCATCCTTCATCGATATTCCATACAAATGGCTGCAACCAGGAATACTGTTCTTTGAAAACTTCCCTGAAACGATCCATCATTTCAACGGAATCGCGGTCTTTATCCAGTGCAACATACCTTTTCAGCGCCGGAAATTGATCATGCGGGAAAAACAATGGCTGCACTCCGCATCCAACATCTACTATCTGCGATGCATGCCCGATATGGTTCTTCAGCTGCGTATAAAAAACTTCATTGCTTACAAACCTTTCGTTGCTGCTTACATGAAAAGATGAAAGTTTTTCGAGGAGGCCGATACGCTCATCATTGTCCAGGCTTTCTGCATTATTCAGGGCAAGCATCAATTCACGTTTACTTTCATCGCTGCCTTTATATTTTCTGAGGCGGT
Organism: Chitinophagaceae bacterium; assembly: GCA_036402175.1. Lineage (GTDB taxonomy): Bacteria > Bacteroidota > Bacteroidia > Chitinophagales > Chitinophagaceae > DASPKM01. Next base: position 1,018 of record DASWTK010000068.1, read on the forward strand.
AATACAATTCTTTTTTCTGCTTCTTTACAAACTCCCTGAACAAAGCGTTTTTTGAAAGTTGTTTTGAACCCGCGGAAGCTGAAATGAGCTTTACAACCTCAGCGTTCTTTGAAATATTATCGTAGAAAAATTCTGCGGCTTCGCTGAGTGAACATTTATAGTTCTTCACAAACGATCTGGCGATCTCCTGGGCTGTCTCGTGTATTTTGGAATGCGGGTCGATGAGTGATTGATTTATTGAGTTACAGGATTCCAGGAAGGAACCAGCATGCTTTTATCAAACCATCTTTCATGAACATGCAGCACCTGCTGAAGGTAATTTTCCAGGGTGCCTTTGGCATGCTCGTCCTGTATGATATCCATTGTTTCCTTAATCACATATAAATTATGCCTTGCCATGTTGCTGACGTCAGAAAACACATGCGTCTTTGAAGGCGCGTTTTTGCAAACCGGGCAACCACAATTGTATTCTTCAAGCCATTCCGTTTCATTCTGTGTCACTGCTCCGAATCTTGTCATGTACCAACCCTGGTTTGCATAATGGCCATAAGATGATGAGTCGAATATGCGCGCGCCGAGATAAAACAAAAATGGCAATTCTACCGGATCGCCCGCGCCATAAATATGAATGGGAATATCTGAACCGCCGAATGATGTCATCACATCCCGCATTACTTTTATTACGAATGACAGATCGTGCCGTTTGTTGAAAAAAGGAACGAGGCTGCCAATTGCAAGGTAATCGATCCCGATCTCAAGCAAACCATCCAGGCTTTTTTTACGGAGGTCAGGATATTTTCCGCCTTGCTGAACGCCAGCCAGCACTGAGTTCTTTGTCAAAAGTTTCGCTTCTGCAATTCGTTCGTTGGTTACGATCACCTTTTGCAGGGCGGTGGTGTAA
>DASWTK010000069.1:0-8250 GCA_036402175.1 Chitinophagaceae bacterium
ACAAAGATTACCTTCACTTCCACCGTAAAAAAAGAAGGAACGATCATAATTGCCGGCGCTTCCTCTCCACTTATCGGCAAAACAAATCTTGCTAAAGACCTTCTGCAAGTTGGCAGTGAGGGATATATAATTTCAACCCAGCCGATCAATGGGAAAAAATGTATCATAATAAGTGGCAATACGGATGTTGCGCTCTTATATGGAAGCTTTCATTTTCTTCGACTGCTTCAAACACAGGAAACAATCAATAACCTTCATATCGTTTCATCTCCGCGCATCAGGTTCCGCTTGCTGAATCATTGGGATAATCTGGATCGCACAGTAGAAAGAGGCTACGCCGGATTTTCTTTATGGAACTGGCACACGTTACCTGATTTTATCAGTAAGCGTTATGTTGATTATGCAAGGGCAAACGCTTCCATAGGCATAAATGGGACTGTTCTGACGAATGTGAATTCCAACGCTATCATCCTTACCAAACCTTACCTGGAAAAAGTAAAGGCACTGGCCGACTTATTCCGACCTTATGGGATCAGGGTTTATCTGACGGCCCGTTTCAGCGCACCGGTAGAGATCGGCCGGCTTAAAACAGCTGATCCACTGGACAACGAAGTACAAAAATGGTGGAAGGAAAAAGTAGCAGAGATCTATTCGCTCATACCCGACTTCGGAGGTTTCCTGGTAAAGGCTAACAGTGAAGGACAACCTGGCCCGCAGGACTACAAAAGAAACCATGCTGATGGTGCTAACATGCTGGCCGACGCAGTTGCTCCCTTCAATGGTATTGTTATGTGGCGGGCTTTTGTGTACAACCCCGAATCAAATGACCGCTTTAAACAGGCTTACGAGGAATTTCAACCACTGGATGGAAAATTCAGGAAAAATGTAATGGTGCAGGTCAAGAACGGTCCGATCGATTTTCAGCCGCGTGAACCATTTTCTCCGCTGTTCGGTGCCATGCCCAACACACCGCTGATGATGGAGTTTCAACTTACGCAGGAATACCTGGGCCAGGGAACGCACCTGCTTTTCGAAGTTCCTATGTTCCGGGAGGTTCTTAACTCCGATACTTATGCGAAAGGCAAAAATTCCACAGTGGCCAAAGTGGTTGACGGAAGCCTGGATAACCATTCCTTGTCCGGCATGGCCGGCGTGAGTAATATCGGAAACGATATTAACTGGTGTGGTCATCCTTTTGCGCAGGCAAACTGGTATGCATTCGGCAGGTTAAGCTGGAATCATGAGCTGGCAGATCAACAGATCGCAAAGGAATGGATCAGGCAAACGTTCAGCCAGGATGAACGAACGGTGGAAACAATTAAGAACATCATGCTTCATTCACACGAAGCAATCGTTAATTATATGACCCCCATAGGACTCACGCATATCATGTATAACGGTCATCATTACGGTCCGATGCCCTGGGGAAACACATTGAACCGGCCCGACTGGAATCCTGTTTATTATCACAGGGCAGATAGCGTTGGGATTGGATTTGACAGGACCAGCAAAGGCACAAATGCGCTGGCGCAATACAAGCCGGAAGTTAGCCGGAAGTATGCCGATATTTCAACCTGCCCCGACCAGTACTTTTTATGGTTTCACCATGCGTCGTGGAACCATACCATGCATAGCGGCAGGACGGTATGGAATGAATTATGCCATAAGTACAATACAGGTGTAGACTCAGTAAGATCCTTTATTAGTCAATGGAACAGCGTTCAGAAAAATATCGACAGTGAAAGGTTTACCGAAGTAAAGCAGCTGCTCGATATACAACTAAAAGACGCACGCTGGTGGCGGGATGCCTGCCTGTTGTATTTCCAGACCTTCAGCAAACAGCCAATCCCATCTCAATATGAACAACCTGAAAAATCCCTGGATTATTATAAAAGCATTCATATCCTGTTTGCACCCGGCAATTAATTACTAATTGTCATAAGAATAAAAGAATGAGTAAATCAGCAACCAAAAAAACAGCGATTGTAACAGGCGGAGGCTCGGGGATTGGATTTGCGATTGCATCGAAATTTGTTCAGCAAGGCATCCATACGATCATTGTTGGCCGTGACGAAATAAAACTGGCCGCGGCAAAGGAACAGCTGGGAGATCTTTGCTGTACCATGGTCTGTGATCTTACTGACCTTCCTTCCATACCAGTGCTGGTAGAAAAGATCATCGCCGGTTTCGGGCAGGTTGATATACTGGTGAATAATGCCGGTATAAATATGAAAAAAGACTTTGTTGATGTTACTGATGACGAATTTCAAAAAGTCATCTCTACCAACCTTTGCTCCGTATTTTCTTTAAGCCGTGAAGTGGTCAGGCATATGCTCTCAATGGGCTCGGGCTCGATCATCAATATCAGTTCGATGGCCGCCCAATATGGATTGCCAAAAGTAATTGCTTACAGCGCGAGCAAAACCGCCATTGAAGGAATGACAAGAGCCATGGCCGTTGAACTGTCACCAAAAGGAATTCGTGTGAATGCCATCGCGCCTGGATTTATATATTCCGATATGACAGCAACCGCGCTGGACAGCGATCCGGAAAGAAAAGCAAAAGTATTCAGTCGGACACCAATGGGAGTTATGGGACAACCAGCTGATATTGGAGAGGCTGCTTTTTTCCTGGCCAGTGATGCGGCAAAATATATTACGGGAGTAGTGTTGCCGGTGGATGGCGGCAACTCGATTGGTTTCTGAACCCATCCCTTAATCTGATTTCAAAATGTTCCGTTATAACTGAACTAATGAAACAAATGATATTTGTACGAATTATTCAGGTGCTCATTATGATGGCGGCATCCTGTTCTGGTAGTCAAAATACCTCATCACTGCAAACACTACCCTCTTTAAAAAATATATTTAAAGAGGATTTTGAAATTGGAGCAGCGCTGAACGCTTCCCAGATCGTGGAGAAAGATCCCAGGGCGGCAGCCTTGATTCCGATGCAATTTAATGTCGTTACTCCGGAGAATATCATGAAGGCAGAGATCATCCATCCCCGGTGGGATACGTATGATTTTAAGCTGGCAGATAAAATGATTGAGTACGGAAAAAAGCACGATATCTTAATCAACGGTCACACCCTCATCTGGCATAGCCAGTTGCCGGATTATGCACGGAATATAAAAAATGCTGATTCATTCAGGACATTCTTTGAAGATCATATCAAAACAATAGCTGGCCGTTACAAAGGAAGCATATTCTCATGGGATGTGGTGAATGAAGCATTGAATGAGGATGGCACAATGCGCAAAACTGTTTTTTTAGAACACCTGGGAGATAACTACGTAACCGAAGCTTTCAGGTTAGCAGCAGCTGCTTCACCGGGGACAGAACTTTACTACAACGATTACAACAATGAGCAACCCGCCAAACGGGCAGGTTGTATTGCACTAATCAAAAAGATACAGGCAGCTGGTGTACGTATTGATGGAGTAGGCATCCAGGGCCATTGGCATCTGAATAAAATTCCGCTTAAGGACATCGAAGAAAGCATTCTGCAATATTCAGCCCTTGGCTTAAAGGTTATGATCACTGAACTGGATGTTGAAGTGCTCCCAAGAAATTTTGAAGGCGCGGATGTAAGCCTGAAGATGCAGGATAGCGCCTTTATTAATCCTTATGTGAACGGATTGCCCGATAGTGTTCAGCAGCAACTGGCAAATGATTATGCAGCCTTGTTTTATCTTTTTTTAAAACACAGGGACAAAATATCAAGAGTCACTTTCTGGGGAGTTGACGATGGGCAGAGCTGGCTGAACGGATGGCCTGTCAGGGGACGAACAAACCATCCTTTATTGTTCGACAGGCAGCTGAAACCAAAACCAGCATTTTATAAAGTAGTTGAAATAAAAAATAAGCTGAACGCCGGTAAAAGGGGATTCTGATATTTCAAAACAAGCTGCACATGTACAAAAGCACGTCACAAAAATTGTCTGTCGTTGAAAAGATAGGTTATAGTTTTGGCGACTTCGCTGCAAACCTGGTATTTCAAACCCTGATTACATACCTGGCATATTTCTATACTGATATTTATGGCCTCGAAGCAAAACACGCATCCGCGATCATACTTGTTGTAGGATTGGCGGCCGCATTTTTATTCAACCCTATCATTGGCGCGATAGCCGACAGAACAAGATCAAAATGGGGAAAGTTCAGACCGTGGATATTATGGACAGCGGTGCCGCTGGGAGTAATTGCGCTGCTTGCATTCAGCACACCGGATTTTTCTTACAAAGGCAAAGTTATTTATGCAGTAGTTACCTACACATTATTACTGCTGCTATACGCGGCCAACAATCTCCCGTATTCTGCATTAAGCGGCGTAATTACCGGTGATATGAAGGAAAGGAACAGCATGTCGGCCTACCGCTTTGTTGCTGTAATGTTCGCCCAGTTTTTTGTACAGGTATTCATGCTGGCTATCATTGAATCTGCCGGAAATGGTGATAAAGCGGTGGGCATTGAGAAGGTAATGACCTGGCTGGCGATTATCGGAACAGTAATGCTGCTCATTACTTTTTTAACAACGCGGGAACGTATCATCCCAAAGCCAGAACAGAAGTCAACGTTGAAAGAAGACCTTCGTGATCTGTCCAAAAACAAGCCCTGGGTAATCATGCTGACACTTACAACGCTTGTGTTCATTACGCTGGCAATGAAAGGAGGATCTTATGTGTATTATTTCAAAAATTATGTTGATGAAGCGAGCCTGACATCCTTTATAAAACCGATACTGAATTTCCTGTCGGGCATCGGCATCAACTTTTTTGGCGAAGATCCTGTATCGGCTGGCTTTGGATTATTCAATGCAGGTGGTATCCTGTTCATGATTGCGGGTATTATGTTATCGAAGCGGTTGGCTGACAAATATGGTAAACGCGATGTATTTGGAATAGCATTGGTCATTTCTACGCTGTTCCTGCTTGTATTTGTAGTTTTTCCTCCAACATCTATTAAACTGATATTCGTCGCCCAGATATTACATGGTTTTTTCTATGGTATCACTATACCCCTGTTATGGGCAATGATAGCGGATGTGGCAGATTACAGCGAATGGAAAAATAACCGGAGGGCGACCGCCATCATATTTTCGGCCATGATGGTTGGCTTAAAAGTTGGGTTAAGCCTGGGAAGTTCTATACTTACATGGCTGCTGAATGTCTACGATTATATACCGAACAGTGATGCGTTACAACCTGAATCCGCAATACAGGGCACCAAAATGCTGGTCAGCGTTTTCCCTTCTATTCCGTTTCTGATTGGAGCAGCATTACTATTCTTTTACGAGATCAATAAAAAAATGGAAGTAAGTATTGAAAGCGACCTGAAGCAACGACACAACCGATGATCCCTGCATAATAAGTTATTACGGAACTTTTATAATTACCAAAATGCCTGAAGAACTGATTCACCAAATTGACTTCAACGAGTTGGATCAACGTGCCATTTCCCAACCGCTTATAAAAAACATTTATACTGCCGATCCATCTGCTCATGTATTTAACGGAAGGATATACATATACGCTTCACATGACATAGAGAACGAAAATCCATTCGACGATCTGGGCAATCATTTTGCCATGGAAGATTATCATGTTATCTCAATGCACAACCCCGAAGGCGAAGCAACCGACAATGGCCCCGCATTGCATGTAAGAGATGTCCCCTGGGCCGAAAAACAAATGTGGGCTCCCGATGCCGCAGAGAAAGATGGCACTTATTATTTGTATTTCCCTGCAAAGGATCATTTTGGTATTTTTCGGATTGGAGTAGCTACAAGCAATTCTCCGGTTGGTCCATTTACTCCCCGGCCAGACTATATAAAAGGAGCTTTTTCTATTGATCCCGCTGTATTTAAAGATGATGACGGAAGCTTTTATCTTTATTTCGGAGGCATCTGGGGTGGTCAGCTGCAACGCTGGAGAACCGGAAAGTTCAAATCAGAAGGCGAAGGTCCGCTGGTACATCTGCCTTCAGCCAACGAACCAGCCCTTAGTGCAAAGGTAGCCAGGCTTACCAATGACATGCTTGAGCTTTCTGAGTCGCCAAAGGATGTGACAATAACCAATGAGCATGGAAATCCATTGCTGGCCGGAGACAATGACCGGCGTTTCTTTGAAGCAAGCTGGATGCATAAATACAATGGCAGATATTATTTTTCTTATTCCACCGGCGATACACATTACATATGTTATGCGATAGGCGACAACCCCTATGGACCATTTACTTATGCCGGAAGAATTCTAAATCCGGTTGTTGGCTGGACTTCACACCACTCCATTTGTGAATTCAAAAGCAGGTGGTACCTATTTTATCACGATTCGAGCTTATCAAAAGGCGTAACACATTTGAGAAATATTAAGGTTACTGAGTTAACTTATGATGAAAATGGCCTTATTCAAACAATAGATCCTTATTTATGAAAAAGATCCTGACGATTGCAGTTTTATTTTCAGGTTTAGCGGTCACTTCACAGGATTATAAGTCATTTCCGATGTGGAATCACAAACTGTCCTTGGAAGAAAGGGTGAACGACGTAGTTGGCCGGCTGACGCTTGAAGAAAAAGTGGCGCAAATGCTGAATGCAACACCTGCTATTCCGCGACTGGGCATACTCGCGTACGACTGGTGGAATGAAGTGCTTCACGGTGTCGGAAGAACACCCTTTCGTACAACAGTGTTTCCGCAAGCCATTGGCATGGCGGCGACATGGGACACTAATTCGCTCTATCGCATGGCAGATTATTCTGCATCGGAAGGAAGGGCTATTTATAATAAAGCGGTTGAACAGGGAAGAACACACGAGCGTTACCTGGGGTTGACCTACTGGACGCCCAATATCAATATATTTCGTGATCCACGCTGGGGCCGCGGACAGGAAACCTATGGTGAAGACCCGTTTCTAACGGCGATGCTCGCACGTTCTTTTGTGCGTGGTTTGCAGGGGGAAGATCCCAGATATCTGAAAGCAGCAGCCTGTGCAAAACATTTTGCTGTGCACAGCGGTCCCGAACCGTCAAGGCATTCTGACAACTTTAATCCAACCACCTATGATCTGTGGGACACTTATCTGCCCGCATTCAGGGAACTGATAGTTGACACGAAAGTAGCTGGTGTAATGTGCGCCTATAATGCAGTAAATACTCAACCATGCTGTGCCAGTGATTTGTTGATGAATGATATCCTCCGAAAGCAATGGAAGTTCACCGGCTATGTAACTTCTGATTGCTGGGCGATTGACGATTTTTACAGATATCATAAAACGCACAAAGATGCAACCGAATCGGCGGTAGACGCGGTATTGCATGGAACCGATGTGGAATGCGGCGTTACAGTTTACAAAACATTGGTTGATGCCGTTAAGAGGGGATTGATAAAGGAATCGGTACTCGATGAATCCCTGAAAAGATTGTTCAAAATCCGTTTCAGGCTGGGAATGTTCGACCCGCCATCGATGGTGAAGTATGCTCAAACACCATTTACAGTTCTTGAGAGTGAAAAACACAAAGAGCATGCTTTAAAAATGGCGCAGCAATCAATTGTATTATTGCGAAATGAAAAAAATACGCTGCCCCTTTCAAAAAAGATCAGGAAAATAGCGGTGATTGGTCCTAATGCAGACAACAAAATTTCTGTGTTGGGCAATTATAACGGCATTCCCTCCCGCATAGTAACAATCCTGGATGGAATTAAAGAGAAGCTTGGTAAAGATGGAGTGGTAATTTATGAGAAAGCGATCAACTTTACTAATGATACTCTCTTATCATATACCGATATGAGTGAAAAGTATAATTGGGAGGGAAAACAAGGATTCAAAGCTGAATACTATAGTAACAGGGAATTAAAAGGAGATCCTGTTATCACAAGGTCTGAGAACAAAATTGACCACACATGGCAGAGAGGCGACATTGTAGGTGAAAAGCTTACCGCCACAAATTTTTCTGCCCGTTATACAACTTTTTACAAAGCGACTGAAGACGGCAGTACATTGTTTGAAATAGAAGCTAATGATGGTTACAGGTTGTTGATAAATGACAAAGAGGTATTGAATGCGTGGTTGCGAAATCGCTGGGGAGCCAGAACCTATGAACTTAAAACGAAAAAAGATTCAGCCTATAAGATCGTGTTGGAATACTGGCAGGGCGATGACGATGCAAGTGTGGCATTACGAACAGGGAAATTTGGTCGTACCGATTTTGCCGCTCTTGCCGGCAGGTTACGTGATGCCGATGCAATCATT
>DASWTK010000070.1:0-10272 GCA_036402175.1 Chitinophagaceae bacterium
ATTCCATTGTTCAATCTGCTCAACCACTTTGGCAAACAGTTTTGGAAGGTCTTCATTTCTGTCTTTTGGAGACATGCAGATCAAAGTGTTCCCTTCGTACAATGACAAATATGTAGAGACAAGTACCTTACCGCTACTCAGATATTCAAAAACTTTATGAGAATTTTCTGCATGGTAGTCCTTGTAATCTGGTTTATAACATAAAAGAAAACCATCCATTTCTTCTGATGCGCTGGCCAGATCTTCCGGAGGCATAAAACCTCTCAACTTAACGTTCGAAGCAGTTTGAAGGAAGTCGGACCATTGCTTTTGAGTATCGTTTGACGGATCAAAGTTCTTATTCCCAAAAAAATGAAACTCAATGTCGGGGTGCTGAGAAATGATATTCTTTAGCACCGGTATGTCCAGAAAACGAATGAAAATATTACCCGAATACCCAAATTTCAAGGTGCGTCCGATGTTTCCGAAATTTTCATTGGATAACCTGATCTCAGCTTTATCTGCAAAAACCTGAGCCAAGCCATGATTGATAAAGTGGCAATCCAATCCTGCGCGGCGAAACTTCTCAACAATAATAGTTGAAACAGAAAATATCTTTTGAGCTCCGCGATCCATTGGCAACAGATCACCAAAATCATCCACAGGAAAGTAGACTTTTGTATCAGCTTTAATAAAGTCAAGCGAATTGAAGAACTGATAACAACCGAAGTCAATACACCAGTCGACTTTGCCTGCAATTCTGGAAATTAACTTTCCCAGTGCCCTTTCTGTAACCTTTTTATATAATCGCGGCGCCTTGAACTTGAAGATTCCCGGAAGCAATATCCTATAATCCACCAATTTGAGGCGGGGTACCAGGTCAAAGTTTCTAACTGAATATCCTTTTCCAATCCCTTCATCCGGAGCACTGATGAACCAAACATTATTATTCTTTGCAAGCTCCATCGCATAATGATGCTTGGATACATACAAATGGCTCCACCGCTGAGGAGAAAAGATCACAATATTTTTACCTGATAACACGGATTAAGTTTTGACTGATAAAAGCGAAAGCAAAAAGATCACTGAGCAAATGAATGACGGATCTTCTTGAACGGTCGCAACAACCAGTATTTATCCCAAACACTTTGTTCTGTTGCATATTCGGAATGTTCGTGTCGCGGTTGCAGCAACCACTCGTTGAACTCCGCTTCTGTGAAGCCCAGTTTTTTCAATACGAATTCATAATCCGATTGAAAAACCTCTTCATCATATATTGGAGTTTGAATTTCCTCCAATGCCTGGTGTTTGTCGATCTGACCAGAAAATATCAGGTTAGAAAGGTGAGCCTTCCTTTTATCAATGTGAAATTTTACAGGAAGAATGTATCCCTGGTAAAATCTCGTGAATACAGATTCGTAGTGCTTACCGCCATAGTCCCGCCACTCCAGTTTTTCTATGATGGTCTTTTTGGCTTCGGCTTTATTGTAATACACAAAGTTCAGCGGGTAAACCACTTCCACGCTCTTCATCTTTGACATCTTCTTGAGTCGCGTAGTAAATAAGGGGAAAGTTTTTAGTGGAACACTGCCGTGTTTTCTATGAATATCACGCAGGTTCACATGATCTGATTTGTTCCAGATCCAATGTTTTGGAAGCGTGGCCTCCGTTACAATGTTATTTCCGCTCAGTATATATTTAATGCCGTACTGATGCGCCAGTTTGTGTAATGTTGCCACTATCGCATGGTCTGTAATAGCTTCAATGTCTACGACAGAGGCTTTAAAATAAGAAAGCTGGATATCCTTGAACTCTTCCCAGTCAACAACAAGTGTATATAAATCAAAACCAAGCCTGGAAATGATGTTCTCAATATTTTTTACAGCGAGCTCCGAGTTCCATCCGTTATCGAAATGCACTACCAGTGGGTTCAATCCCCACTGTTTTGCCATATACGACAAATAAGTGCTGTCTACGCCTCCGCTGACCCCGGTTATGCAATCATATTTTTTACCCGCGCCTTTCTCCTTTATTTCCGAAAGCAGTTTGTTTAGTGCCGCTTCTCCTTCTTTACCATGACGCACATAGGTTTTCTCAGCTTCCTGGTATTCATAATAATAATTGCTGATACCGTTTGCATCAAAACTAATGTTTGGGTCGGATATGGTATCCATAAGGCTGAGCGTACACTGCCGGTAAGCTCTCCCACCATTGATCTGCGGGTTCTGCCTGCACGATGCCTCATTGTATCTCAATAATCCCGGTCTTTTATCTATTGCTGCAATCATACATTTTCTGAATTATCTCTACAACTTTTAAGCCTTCCAGGGCATTTGTGGTAATCGGCGCCCTTCCCTTCAGCACATCCACTACGTTTTCGAAAACATAATGGTGATTCGCCGCCGAGCCCTTGTATGGGCCGTAATCGTTCGGTGGATTGGAGGGTGCCAGTGATGGCATCACATAATCTTTAATATGACAATACTCCACTTCATTCATATACTGTCCGCCCACTTTCACGGTACCGTTCTCGGCTATGATGGTAAGGCTGCTTTCAAGATTTGTATCCCAAACAGAAGTTGAGAAATTGAAGCAACCCATGCCTCCATTCACAAAATCAAAGCTAACAAACCCTGAGTCTTCAAAATCTGTCAGGTGTTGATGATTATAAACGTTGAGTGTAGAGCGTATATTTTGAATATCACCGAACAGCCAGTACATGATATCAACAAAGTGAGAGAACTGGGTGAAAAGCGTTCCTCCGTCCATGGCTTTGGTTCCATGCCAGTTTCCCTTTTTATAATAACGTTCATCGCGGTTCCAGTAACAGTTTATCTGAACCAGGAATATTTTTCCCAGAATGTTTTTGCTGATGATCTCCTTCAGCCACTGGCTTGGCGGGGAATACCGGTTCTGCATAACGCAAAATACCTGCTTGTGATAGTGGAGCGCCTCGAAGATGATCTTTTCGCATCCACTTTTTGTCAATGCCATCGGTTTTTCAACTACTACATGGTGGTTTGCGCGAATGCCCTTTAACGCGTGTTCTTCGTGCAATCCGTTGGGCGTTGCCACACACAAAACATCAAACTCAGGAGAAGATTCCAGCAATTCATCCAGAGTTGAATAGAATGGTACATTGTGACCATTCAGCTTTAACTCTTCCTGACTGCGGATATCTGACAAAGCAACCAGTTCGCATTCGGGGTTATTCGTTATCATCGCGGCATGCCGTTTCCCAATATGCCCACAGCCTGCTATCGCGAATTTTATTTTCTTATCAATCATTAACTGATCCGTTTTACCTGATTATTTTCAAGCTGGTATACCTGCCTGCTTTCCTCGCAGATTGCCTTCCCATTTTCATCAAAATGAAGACGGTGACCGTACTCGCTCACCCAACCGATGTGTTTTCCCGGATTACCCACAATCAACGCATAAGGTGCAACTGGCCTGGTAATGACCGCGCCAGCGCCGATCATGGCATAAGCGCCAATTTCGTTTCCGCAAATAATGGTTGCATTCGCGCCAATACTGGCGCCTTTTCGTACCAATGTCTGACGGTATTCGTCCTTGCGCACGATCGCGGAACGAGGGTTGATCACATTTGTAAACACCATCGAAGGACCAAGGAAAACATCATCCTCACAAATTACTCCTGTATATACAGATACATTGTTTTGCACTTTTACATTGTTACCCAGCACAACGCCGGGCGAGATCACAACATTCTGGCCCAGGTTGCACTTCTCACCAATGCGGCTACCCGACATGACATGACTGAAATGCCAGATCTTGCTGCCTTGCCCGATCTCACAATTCTCGTCAATAACCGCTGTTGGATGTGCGTAATAATTCATCAATGCCGATTTACCTGGTTGAGAACAGTTTCTTTCATTTCAGCAGGGCATAATACATAATCGCATTTGTCGATGTCGCCATGTATTTCAATACTATCCAGGTGTGTAAGATCGAGCTTACCTTTCCCGATCCTAAGAATTGTATAATTCAAATCCCTAAGAAATGATTCCAGTTGCTGTTGACGATTTACCCGGAACTCGTTGTCGGCCGAATAAACCGGCAATATTTCAATGATCACCAATGGCCGGCTGCTGCTGATCCAGTTTTTCAATCCTCTGAGCACCTCAAGTTCCGCACCCTCAACATCTATTTTTGTCAGGCAATTTTTCACCGAAGGCAAAAACTCACTGAGTTGCGCTTCGTTCATGACAGGAATATAAATAAAGTGATCTACCTTCTGGTTTGCCCGGAAATCGGGAACTATAGAAGCCGAAGGGTCAACGGTAGCTTCATAATAGAAATTCAGCTTCAGTACTTCAGTCTTATCGGCTATGCCTACCGGTATTACGTTGCAGTTCTTCCACTTATTTGCTTTGATCAGCTCTTCAACATAGGCAACGCAATATGGGTTGGGCTCAAAACCGGTGTATTCAAAATCACCAAACACCGACTTGGCTTTGATCAGTGTTTGTCCGAGGTTAACCCCAATGTCAACAAAATGTCCCGGAAAAAGCGGCTGCAGTTTTTTCATCAGCTGTGTCATCCAGGGTTCAAAAGCGTGCAGGTGCGAATATCCGAGCGACTTTCTGATAGGAATGTCCACGCCTTTTCCCATAACCTGTATGGTAGAATTAAGGTTCAGCAATGGCAACAACTTAGCTCTGTTCAGAAAGCGAATCAGTATATTATTCATTTGTAAGGTTAAACTTGAGAGTAGATCTGCTCTACCAGTTGTTTTTGAGTGGGGTAACTAATCAGAACCGCGTTGTGTGGCCGTTGAAAAACGAACATGCTTCCTGCGGAAACCGCTGAAGCTTTGCCTTCTTTGACGGCTGCCCTGAAATCTTCCAATGAACCAGCGCCACCACAGGCAACGATAGGAATGTTTACCGCATTACCTACCATTTTCAGAAGGTCCAGGTCATAACCTTTATAGGTTCCGTCGCGTTCAATGCTGTTCAACAATATTTCACCGGCGCCGTTCTTCTCGCATTGTTTTGCAAATTCAACAGGATCGAGACCCGAGTTCTTTGTACCGTTTTCAATATATACTTTGTATTTGCCCCACATTGTCTTTTTTACATCTATGCTTACCACTACGCTTTGGGCGCCGAATGCGTTTGCGATCTGGGTTATAAGTTCAGGCCGTTCGTGCGCCGACTTATTGAGCACCACTTTTTCGATTCCATTTGCAAGCACGGTCTTCGCTTCATCCAATGTAGTGATGCCCCCGCCATAACTTACGGGCATAAACGCTTCACTGGCTATTTCTGAGATCTTTTTAATATCAGGGCCCTTCCCTTTTGCGCTTGCAGAAATATCAAGGATCGCGAGTTCATCAACTTCTTTATCATTAAATATCTTAACGGCATTAATTGGGTCGCCTACGTATTTATGATTTTTGAACTGAACTGATTTTACCAGCCCATCGCCCTTGATCAGCAGCACGGGTATAATCCTGATTCGTTTCAATTAAAAGCGTTGTGCGAAATTTGAATACAGCTGCATTCCAAACCGGTGACTTTTTTCAGGATGAAATTGTACACCCTGAATATGACCATGCCCTACCGAAGCCGTGAACGGACGCCCATAATCGGCGGTAGCAGTAACATCCGCCCCATCAGCAGGATCAATATAATATGAATGAACGAAGTAAAATCTGGGTTGATCAATTCCCTCATATAATGGCTGATTGCCCTTTGGATGCACGTCGCTCCAACTCATATGCGGAATTTTATGATCGGAAGGCAACTCATCTTTCTGAAATTTCTTCACCTTACCCTTTATCCAACCCAGGCCGGCTTCATTACCTTCTTCGCTTGTTTCCATCAACATTTGCGAACCCACGCAGATTCCCAATACAGGCACTTTTTCGTTCAGCACTTTTTCATGAAGGGTATCGTAGAAATCAGATTTTTTCAATTCCTGCATGCAGTAATCAAAATGGCCGATGCCTGGTAAAATGATCTTGCTGGCATCACGTACCTGTTGCTGCGTGTTACCGATCACCGCAGGCACCCCGATTTTTTTAAGCATGTTGAAGATAGAAGCGAGATTTCCGACACCGTAGTTAACTATCACAAGCATATTAGCGCAAGTTGCACGAAGGATACATTAAATATCTTAAGCCATTTGGCAAAGGCAAGACTCCTGAAGAAAGGCGCATGATCCTGGTGGTTATGCCTGGAGAATTGCATGAAATTATCTTTAAGCTTCCTTGAGTTTACAAATTTGTGAAGTGTATCAGATTCTGTTTCCAGTTCTTTATTCACCCATTTCACATTGGATTGAAGCCACTCACGTTCCGGAGCAGGAAATCCCAGTTTCAGTTTTCTTTCCCTGATCTTCTGAGGCAGAATGGATTTAAGTCCTTCCCTCAGTATAACCTTTGATACCCCATTAGCTATTTTGAAAGTATCGGGCAGCGAATAGCAGAATTCAACCAACCGATGGTCTAGGAACGGCAGCCGTGATTCTACTGAATGGCACATGCTATTCCTGTCGGCCGAATGAAGCTGGTAAGGCAAGCTGCAACTGAAAAGCTGGTGATAGGATAATTCCTTTGCGCTTAGTGTTGTATCATGTGGTGGAAGTGTCGGGTTTCCATTCAGAAACTCTCTACCCCAGCCCGGTTGTACAAAAGGATCCATTTGCGGACGGCGGTGTTTGAACTTAATGAACAGAAAGTTCTTCAGCATCGCATTGGACGAAAATTTCGAGCTTTTTTGCACTGCGCTCCATTCCTGTTTTAAAGATCCAAACTGATAACCGCTCAGTAAACCATGCAGGTGGTACCAGTTGAAGATACCATATCCGCCAAGGTATTCATCGGCGCCCTGGCCGTCGAGCATGACGGGGAAGCCCATTTGCCCTGCCGCTTCATAAACCT
Source organism: Chitinophagaceae bacterium (assembly GCA_036402175.1). Classification (GTDB taxonomy): domain Bacteria; phylum Bacteroidota; class Bacteroidia; order Chitinophagales; family Chitinophagaceae; genus DASPKM01. Next base: position 6,890 of record DASWTK010000070.1, read on the forward strand.
TATACTCCGAAAAGTGTGATGCCGATGGAATTGGCTGGTCCTGATGATAAATGATCTTTCCCAGCACGTCTTCATCGTTCAGCTCCATCATATCGGGAAAGATCTTCGTGTTAACTGACCTTGTATTATTTGAAACCTCGTCTATAAATTCCCTTTCGTCAATTGTTGCATGATTCCAGCAGATACTTAGCGTATGAACGTCTTCCTTTCCTTCCAGAAGATCGTTCACCATGCAGACAATCGAAGAGCTGTCCAGCCCTCCGGAGAGGCAGGAACCAATTCTAACATCACTGCTGAGCCTGGATGAAACACTGGTTGTAAATAATTTGCGGAACTCGTCTGCAGCCTCTACCAGATCCATCTTGCTGGAAAGGCTGTGTGGGAATTCGTAATATTTTGATATTGAATGGCTATGCGTTGACAAGTTGTAGGTCAGGTTATGACCTGCAGTCAAAGACTGGACACCCTCAAAAAATGTATCGTCTGAGTAATTCAGTGCTCCGTAATTAAGAAAATTAAACGCTACCTCCTGATTCAGAACAGCTTTGAAGCCCGGTATTTCCATGAATTGTTTGATCTCCGAGGCTATCGTGAAGTAATTTCCGAAACGGCCATAATAGAATGGCTTTTGACCAAACCGGTCTCTGCTGCCAAAAAGGATATTTTTTCTGGGGTCATAGATGACGAATGCCCACATGCCCTCAAACTTTGAAGCGCAGTCCGGGCCCCAGTAATCGTAGGCAGCCACAATTACTTCCGTATCGCATCGAGTACAAAACTCATAACCCTTAGCCTCAAGCGCTTCTTTGATTTCCAGGTGATTATAAACTTCACCGTTGAAAGTGATAATATAATCGCGGTATTGAAGGGGCTGATGGGCAAGGTGGCCTGTATCGAGGATAGAAAGCCTGCGGTGTCCTAAAGCAAAATTTCCAGCAGAATAAACGCCGTCATTATCGGGACCACGATGCGCAATACGCGCGTTCATTTTCCCGATCAATGCAGTGTCTGCATGCTGGTCTTTGGTGTTTACAATTGCACAGATGCCACACATAGGTTAACGCTTTAGTTGGGCACTTTTCAGGATATATGGCGTTAGTCAGGTGTGGATGAGGTTTTAAAAACGAGCGATTAATTTACGACTTTATGACGGATAATTGGGATTTTAATCTCTTTTTAATGTCGTTTCAAAGAGCACTACCTACCAATTTACTTTAAACGCGCTATTATATAACCGTGCGCATCTCCCAATGCTGTCTCATTTCCATGCCATAATAAATCTGCATATGGCAATCTTTTCTCGACTATAACTTCATAACCAGCCTCATCCAAATATTGAGGATAATTATGAATAATCATTACTGACGCATATGGGATTGCTAATGCGGGGAGATTTTCAAAATCAAAATACCGGAGCTTAGTCCTTGATAAACCAAAGTTTTCATACAGCGCTATATACTTGACTCCGTTTTCAGCACATGCCTTATAAATATTCTTGACCTGCTGCGGATAAATCAATGTTGCGGTCCTTGAATGAAACAACAAACTTTTCCTGTTACTTTTCAGTTTCGGTAATTCATCAGTTATATAACCTGCCACAAACTCTAGGTTAGAATTATTAAACGCCAGGTCATTCAACTTTTTTGTTGATATCTCCCTATCCACTCCCACAAATCTTAGATCTTGATTAAGCTTAGACAATCTGAACAGCGGATCGGCACAAAAAGTTCCAAAGTCAATTACCTGATCTACTGAACTATCCCGGTCGATAACTTCCTGCATGATCGACTGTATCATAAAGGCAAGATTGCTCCAACCATGTTGATAGCGATTGAAATAATTAAAAGCATAGAATAACTGGTTCCAATATCCAATTACGCTGCTTTCGTTATAAGTGTCACCCACCTTCCCATAATCAACCTTGGGACGTTCAGTTAATTTCTGGCTGATCGCGGTTTCCAGTTCCTTTTCAAAAACAACCAGGTTGCTGGCTGAAGTAGCCGCCACATCCGCAGCTTTTATCTTATTTAAAAAAGCCTCGTCCAGGGTTAACAAAACTTCGTTCGCGGCATCGGTTTGAAAACTACGATTGTAAGACCCGGCAAGAGAGAGTTTTAAAACAGGATCGTTCGGAAATTTACTTAATCCCGCGTTCAATATATCTCTAGCCTCTGTTTCATCTTCATTCATCATGATGGCTGCCCTGCTGGCAAGAATATAATTAAATACAGAAGGGAAGTCAGTTGCATTCTGACTGAATACACCGAAAGCTTCTTTTAATTTTCCATTCATGTACAAAGCCCCTCCCAGCAGGCAATTGTACATTTCACGGTTTGTAATAATAGATTTTAAGTAAGGCTGCGATATAATATTCAGGAACTGGGGCTCAATGCTGATCCCCTTTAATAAATTAACAAGAGCCAATTCTTTTTGCGCGTCAGAAGATAAATTATCAAACGCCGCCACAATCTGTCTCCATTCCTGTAAAGGAATCTGAGATATATAGGAAATTTCAAATGAAGCCGAGCCTATTTGAATTCTGACTTCCGGCACCAGTTCAGAATTAGTCAATGCACGGAAACTGGAACGTTGAAGGTTTTTAAAACGCCTTACCTTTTCAATCCTTTCAACGGACATCATTTTCTTAATCACCTCTCTTATCATAATCTCAGTCTAAACTTTTATTAAAAAATCTTTACACGTTCTAATTTACGCTAACATTCCGACTCAAAAATTGCTTACAATTAAACACATAATCCCTGGCGAATAAATTTTCAGCATCAGTCATTACTTCATTCTCCCATTCTTTATAAAACGTTGGGTCACCAAGGGAGTTTTTGATCAATAATGCAAGCTCTTCGGTAGCATGTAAGTTGACTGGTTTAATCGAAGTCTTTAAAGTACTTTCATTAAATAAAGAATGAATCCCCTCAGGACATTCAGTTGTGCACAAAGTAATACATGGGGTGCCCAGGCTGATCGCTTCTAAGAGAACGGCGGAATCAAACCCAATTACAAATTTCGACAAACTGATTAATGGATAAATATCTTCGCTTTGGCCAACTATCTGAATATTATCATATCCCAGGTCGTCTATTAGCCTTACATATCCATTGATATGATCTTCCCTTTCAAGAGGATGAAGCTTTAAAACTACCTTATAGTCGGAGGAGATCATCGGAATAAATCTCTCGAGAAACCTGCAAGTCTCACTATAATAGGTCCATTGAGTTGGTATCAGGATAATATTCCTCTCCTTCCCTTCAGTTCTGTACCTGTTACGGTTCATTTCCATTCGGGAGCTACCCAGAATGGTAAGTTCATTATCACTCCAGAAGCCTGTTTTGAGCAATATCTCCCTATGAAAATTTCCAAACAGGGCG
>DASWTK010000071.1:0-7991 GCA_036402175.1 Chitinophagaceae bacterium
GTTTGATTAAAACAAAAATTCAATCCTTTACAAAAAGTCGCATATCCATGCGGGTTATAGTCATTAATTCTTTGGCGGAAGCCTGAATGCCTGTCTCGCCCACAACCGCCATTTGCCATTTTCTTTTTTCCATACCTGCATAATTCCAAGTTCCAGCGGACTTTCTTTACCCGCTGCATCTGTACTCAACGCCCTGAAATTGTGCCGCACCAATGCGGTTTTACCCTGCACATCAATGCTAACCTTTTCGAAAGCATTGTTACGATAAGTTGATTTATTTGTAATGGCATTACGGATCATCAGAGCCTTATCTTCAATATTTCCCGCCGAATGTCCATAAGTAACATTCGCACTGACAATATCCATCAGCGCCATGCTGTCCTTTGTTTCGAAAAGGGCTTTCGTAAGTGCCTCCACTCTTGCCCATACCTTAGCTTCCCCGGAAGATTGTCCGAACGAACAAAATGCAATCGCAACAATAAAAAGCAACAGCAAAGTTTTCCTCATGTTAAACTTTTCAATTGTTCATCGCGGCGTTTTTCCTGCACTCTTCGATGATTTGATCAACTTTCTCTTTTGTCAGGTGCTCACGATAATTTTTTCCAAGCTGCATCATTGGCGCATAACCGCACGCGCCCAAACATTCAACGGTCTTTAACGTGAACAGCCCATCGCTGCTGATCTCTCCCTTCTCAATATTCAGCTTCTGCTTGATATATTCAATGATCTGATCGCTGCCGTTCAGCATGCATGGTCCTGTCTGACACACTTCAAACACATATTTGCCCACAGGCTTCAGGTTGTACATGCTGTAGAACGTCGCTACTTCATATACTTCAATTGGCTCCAGCTTCAGCAATGCAGCCACGTAATCCATCGTCTCCGCGCTCAGCCATCCGCCAAATTCCTGCTGGGCAAGGTGTAACACAGGTATCAGCGCGCTCTTATGCTTTCCTTCAGGATAACGCTGAATGATCTGTTGTACTTCGGCCAGTTTCTGTTCTGAAAATTGAACCATTAACTTATCTGAAATTTGAACTCCATAACTTTCGCCCTGGAGTGATTTGAAATCATAGTGATCAAAAACCGTCAACAATCGTCACGCGTCCATTTCTCCCGCGATGAGATTGAGACTACTCATTGTGATGATCGCGTCACTGAGCATTCCACCTTTTGTAAGCTCTTCATAAGCCTGGTAATAAATAAAACACGGACGACGGAAATGCAAACGGTATGGCGTTCTTCCACCATCGCTGATCAGGTAAAATCCAAGCTCTCCATTTCCTCCTTCAACACTCATGTATACTTCGCCCGGAGGGATATCTGTTTCACCCATTATGATCTTGAAGTGCCATATCAGCGCTTCCATCTTTGTGTAAACGTCCTCTTTCTCCGGCAGATAATATTCGGGAACATCCGCATGAAAAACTTCAGCTTCTTTTCCCTTAAATTCCTGCACTTTTTTGTATGCCTGGCGGATAATATGAAGCGATTGATACATTTCCTGGTTGCGCACCAGGTAACGGTCGTAACAATCGCCGGTTGAACCAACCGGTATAATAAAATCAAAATCTTCGTAACTGCTGTAAGGCGTGTGAACACGCACGTCGTAATCTACTCCCGCCGCACGCAGGTTAGGACCGGTGAATCCGTAATTCAGCGCTCTTTCGGCACTGATGGCACCCACGCCCATGGTGCGTTCCATAAATATGCGGTTGCGCGTAAAAAGATTTTCAAACTCTTTCAGAACGGCCGGATACTCAGCAAGGAATTTTTCAAGCTTGCGGAAAGCTGTATCGTTGAAATTCCTTTCAAATCCACCAATGCGCCCGATATTGGTAGTTAATCTTGAACCGCAAACCTCTTCCCATATTTCGTAAATAAGTTCGCGGTATTGCATCACATATAAAAAGCCGGTGTACGCGCCCGCATCAACTCCAACAATTGAATTGCAAATAAGGTGATCGGCGATCCGCGCAAGCTCCATGATGATCACGCGCAGGTAATCAACCCGCTTGGGCGTTTTAACTCCTAATAATTTTTCGCAGGTAAGATGCCATCCCATGTTGTTGATGGGCGATGAGCAATAATTTAACCTGTCTGTAAGCGGTGTTATCTGGTAAAGCGGACGGCGTTCCGCGATCTTTTCAAATGCCCTGTGAATATATCCTACAGTTTGTTCTGCCGATACAATGCGCTCTCCATCGAGCTCCAGAATATTCTGGAACACTCCATGCGTTGCAGGATGGGTGGGGCCCAGGTTCAGTGTAGTCGTCTGTTTTTCGATTGAACCTTCCGGAAGCTTTATATGTTCGTCGACACTCATTTGTTATTTGAATTCATCATTTAATTGTTCCACCCCTGCCAAACATTTCATCATCCTTGTCAATCCTTGTCTGTTCTTCCAATGGATATTCTTTGCGCATGGGGAAATAATCCATTTCATCAACATTCAGAATACGCTTCAGGTTTGGATGGCCAACGAAATTCACTCCATAGAAGTCGTAAGTTTCCCGCTCCATCCAGTTGGCTGCTGAAAACAGCTTCGTTGCAGTATAAACATCGGGCTGACTGATATCGGTGAAAACTTTGAAACGAATGCGAACATTGTCGGCCAGGTTGTGCAGATGATAAACCACTGCCAGTTCCCTTCCGGGATATAACGGATAATGGACTGCCTGCAGGTCGGTAAGGAATTGAAAACGGAGTTCAGGATCGTCAAACAGGAACTGCATGACTTTAAGGTTATGATCCTTCGGGGCTTCAAAAGTCAGCATGCCATAGGGCTCTTCAAAATTGGAAACGATGTCTCCGAATTTCTCAACAAGCCGTTCTTTTATTTTCTCGTTAGTCAGGGACATTGATATAGTATTCTCCCGAAGGAGTGTTTGCATTATCGCATCATTCAAACCTATTGTATACCATAACTCTCAAGCAAGGCCTTGTACTCTGGCCCATGTCTTCTTCTCAATCCTTCTTCATTGATCAGGGCCTGGATCTTGATGATACCATCGATGATGGCTTCAGGACGCGGAGGGCAACCCGGAACATACACGTCAACCGGCACAACCTGGTCAATTCCCTGAAGCACACTGTAACTATCGAAAATCCCTCCACTGCAGGCGCATGCGCCTACTGCCATCACCCATCTGGGTTCGGCCATCTGTAAATAAACCTGTCTTACAACCGGACCCATTTTTTTTGCAATGGTCCCCATTACCATCAGAAGGTCGCACTGACGGGGTGAAAATCCAACCCGTTCAGCTCCAAACCTTGCCAGGTCGTAGTGTGCTCCCATGGTAGCCATGAACTCAATGCCGCAACAGGAAGTTGCGAATGGTAAAGGCCAGATCGAATTCTTACGGGCCAACCCTACCACTTTCTCGAAAGAGGTGGCAAAGAACCCTTCTCCTCCATGTCCTTCTGGAGCTTCGCCAACCAGGATATGTGATTTCATATCAGCCTGGATGGGATTTATATTGAATCGTACCGGACGAGCCATAATAATTTAATTTAATTCGTTTAAAACCTACGGTCTTATACCGCATTCATTGTACCACAAATACCTTTGCACCGATTTTTAAACAATCCTATATCAATCTTCCCACTGCAGGGCTCCCTTCTTGATGATATAAATGAATCCTGCCAGAAAAAAACCCAGGAACATCAGCACTGCAAGAAATCCATCCCATCCCAATTCGCGAAAATTGACCGCATAAGGATAGAAAAAGATCACTTCCACATCAAACAGCACAAACAGGATAGCAACCAGGAAGTATTTAATTGCCATTGGCTGCCTTGCGTCACCATGACTTTCGATTCCGCTTGCGAATGATTCAAGCTTGTCCGCGGTTTTGCGCTTTGGCCCCAGGAAATGGGTGGCGCCAAGCGTGATCACTACAAAAATGACCGCAAACAACAGCTGCATTGCAATCGGAAAATAGTTTGCAGCCGAGTCCGCACCTGCCTGAAGTAAAAAAAAGTTCATATTCAGTGGAATAGGCCGCAAAAATAAGTCAGGTACTATTAAAAACAATCGAAAATAAAAATCCCTTGTTATGCTTAACAAGGGATTCTGTATATCGGTTCAAAATACTATTAATAGCTACTTCTTATTTCCCGAACTGCCACCACCAGTTTTAGAGGCTGTTGACTTGGGTTTGGTGGCGGGTTTGGATTCCTGCCTGGCCGGCTTGTTGATCGCCTTCTGCAACACATCTTTGATCTTTGGCGCGTACTGGTTGCCCGGATCCACATCAAGGATCTTCTGAATGTATGCAAGTGCGGCTTTAGGATCTTTCTGAACATCGTTGGCATAGGTAGTAAGCTTGAACCACGCGTTAACAGCCTGGGTCTTGTACTTTGCCGAATCAATGCTCATTGCTTTCTCCGCCAGTTTCTCGTATGGAGCAACTGCGATTCCAGATTGCCAGGTTGTATCTTTTGCTTCAGAAGCACGTGCGCACCACAGGTAACCGAAGATCTCGTTCGGATATTTGGTCTGATAAGTATCGCAGAAAATGATCATAGCTGAATCGTAATTGGCTGCCTGGTAATGTGCCATTCCCCAGTTATAAAGATCGGTCTGCGTAGGATTCTTATCCATCCGGTATGCTACCCCAAGCCAGTTGGCTTCCTGCTTGCGATCGCCTAATTTCTTGGCAAGCGCTGCGGCCCTGGTGATATATTCAATTTTCTTTTCTGCGGCTGTATCAAGCGCAACAGCGGTTTGAAGGTTTACAAAAGCTTCCTGCTCGTTACCCGGAATTTTCGCATTGATATTCGCAAGCTGAACATAGTCGGCCGGCAATACCATCGCTGAGTCGGCTTTCGAAAGGAAGGTATTCATTGCCTGCTTCGCCGCGGCCGCATCACCCAACGTATCGGACGTGTAAGCGATCATGCGGTACATACGTGGGTTCACCTTTTCGCCATATTGGGAAATAAGTTCCTGCGCACGCGCCTTAGCGCCGGCAAAATCTCCTTTTGCATAACGGAAGTCAGTCCTCAGATATTCGATCTCAGGTCCCTGATCAAAATTGGCCACGTATTGGTTGAGATATTGCTCCGCTTTATTCACATCACGGAAATACCAGTAATAAAACAATTCGTACAAAGCCGGTGTGTAGGCAGGATCGATCTGGATCGCCTTTTCAAAAGCCGGGAGAAAATATTCTTTATTATTTTGAGTCATGTACACTTTACCTATTCGGTACTGCGCAGCGGCGAGTTTATTATCAAGTGTAAATGCCTTGTTGTATGCTGTTACTGCTCCACCACCATCGACGTTCTTGCGGTATGCATCGCCCATGATCAGGTAAGTATAAGGGTCATTGAAACCCTTCACCTGAGTTGCAAGTGTAAGTTTTTCTATCGCGTAGTTTGCGTCTCCGCTTTTGGTCAAGGCATTAGCGCGACCAATTGCGTTCAGCACCTGTATGTCTCTACCTTTTGTGAGACTGATGGCAGTTTCGAAACGCTGACGCGCGTCATTGGTTTTGCCCTCCATCAGTTCAATGTGTCCCATTCCGACCAGCAACAGGGGAGCATTACCATTTGATGCCAGCGCTTTCTGGTACAAGGCCTTTGCCTGCACACTGTCTTTCTGCTCCAGCAATGTCTGGCCTAGCCAGTATACCGCATCGATATTGTTAGGATTCGAAGCAAGGACCTTATCAAAAGTTTCTTTTGCGCTATTATAACGTTCGTAATAAAAGAACTTCCGCCCCTGTTCGATATTCTGGGTAAAAGCGAGGCTCATACCCATTATCAATGCTACTAAACTCAAGCTGATCTTCTTCATTTTAATGATCCTATTTTAGTTTGGAAAATTACAAAACTGTTTTATAAAATCACATCTCTACATCTCTAACGCTGAACGTCATTCGTGCCGGCCACAGGTAAGCTCTGCGAAAAATGAGCTGCCCTCTTTCCAACTCCAGAAAATTTGCGAACCCACTTCCCAGTCCTCCCCAGTTTTCCTTCACTATGTAATGCAAACCGCGTACCATTGGATATCTTCTCATCGCAATATTTGCCTGGTAAGGTTTTACATAAGTCTCACTAGTACAGATGCCACATTGGATGGAGGCGATGTTAACTTTTTGCAAAAAGCTCAATTGATTAACGTCTTCTTTATTCCCGATCCAGGATACGCCAACAAAACCTATTGCGTTCACATTATCAGCAACATAGTCAATTACTCCCTGACTGGACCTCGCAGCAGTCACATGTTTTCCCAACTGCTGACCCTGCATGATCGAATCGATGGCGAACCGCACTGTACTGGTGGCTGATAAACCATCCATAACAGGCTTCAGCTTTCCCTGACCAGTTCCGGACAATATCGCACGCAGGTCACTCACAGAAAAAATTGAATCCGGAGACTTGTTATTAACGATCACAGCTATGGCGTCGAAAGCAATCAGTCCCTGAAGCGGAACAAACTTTACCGAATCTTTGTAAAACGCTTCCTCTTCACGTGTCAGCTTACGGGTCACGATGATCATTCTTGTACTATCAACTGAAAGGTCGCGCAGGCATTCTGCTTCAGACTTATAATGTGCAATGATTTTTGCGTTCGGATAGGAGGCTTCAAATACCTTGATCTGGGAATCAATGATCGGCTTGAAAGTTTCATCCACACTGATATGAATTGTTCCGCTGGTTGTTGTATCCCTGGTACCTGTTCCCTGTTCATTACCGCAACTCCAGAAAAATACTACAATGACAAGCCATGAAAGCCTGCGTAGAAGACTGCCTGTTGTGAAAAAAAGATGCTTCATTAATTAAAATAATTTTTCTGAATGCCCCTGTAAATGCGGAATCCGCCATACAGGATACACAAGCCGCCAAAAATGTAAGAAAAGGGTTTAGGAGGAAAGGCAAGGTTCAACCCAATCTTATCGGACAGCAGGAGGAAGGCTGCAACCACAATATACACAAAACCCATCCCGAAATCCATGATGGACCGCATCATAGCATATCTTTTCGTACGACCATCCTTGTTATCTTCTGCCATCGCAAAAAAATTTAAAAAACCAGGGTGGGCAAGATAAGTATTCCCTTTCAAATTCTTTTCCGCCGGATCCGGTATCTATTGATCGCCCGGGCTTTCACTTGTAACGAGGCCACACCAGGCTTCAAGCCTGTTTCCCTCATGACTTAATATCCTCAGGATCATTCCGATGTTCCTGATTTCAAAGAACGCTCCCTTATCCTGTCGCCCATTATTGCCGATAGCAGTATGAAGATGCCGGAATCAGGTTAAATCCATAACATCCAACTTCCAACCTTAAATTTGCGCCATGAAAATCCTGATGGTTTGTTTAGGAAACATTTGCCGTAGTCCGCTGGCGGAAGGCATTCTTCTTCACAAGATTGCAGGTGCAGGACTGAACTGGCATGTGGAGAGCGCGGGTACCAATGGTTATCATACAGGCGAACCGCCGCACAGGCTCTCGCAAAAAGTGGCTAAGCTGAATGGCATTGACATCTGCAATCAGCGTTCGCGCAAGTTCCTGCCCGAAGACTTTGACAGATTTGATAAGATCTATGCCATGTCATCGGATGTTATCCACGAAATGAGATCAATTGCCCGAAATAAATTTAACCCATCACTGGTTGATCTGCTGATGAATGAATTATATCCCGGACGCAATATGGATGTCCCTGATCCCTGGTATGGCCCTGAGCCCGGATATCATGAAGTTTACCAGATGATCGAGAAAGCGTGTGATGGAATAATCAGCAGATACAGCCAATTAGCCAATAAGCAAATGACCAATTAAGCCAATCAGCTAATTTGCTTATTGGCAAAATTGGCTAATTAAAAAGGACTATCTAACTAAATGAAACCCTCCCTCCCTCAAGGCACCCGGGATTTTGGACCAGAAGTGGTTCGCAAGAGAGAATACATCTTTGAAACGATTAAGAACGTTTTCAGGCTGTACGGATTTCAGCCACTGGAAACGCCAGCGATGGAAAACATC
>DASWTK010000072.1:0-10088 GCA_036402175.1 Chitinophagaceae bacterium
GCCAATCAATAGCGCGCGATCAATGGCGTTGTCTTCACAATGATGACTGGGGAGTTGCAACGGTGAATGTGGATGGAAACGATGTGACTTTTGAAAACCTGACGATCATAAACAATTATGGTTCCGAAGTTACCCGTGAAATAACCATTCACTGTCCATTGGATACCATAAACGCGCAAAGGAAGATATCGGGATCGGGTCACCAGATGGCGCTTCGTACAATGAATGCCACGAGGCTGAAAGCGATCAACTGTCACTTCAAAGCATTTGGAGGCGATACTGTAAGTCCCTGGAACACCGAAAACGGCATGTTCTATTTCAGCAATTGCACCATGGAAGGCGGGGTAGATTTTTATTGTCCGCGTGGATGGGCGTATGCAGAGAATTGCGAATTCATTGCCCTTACGGGTCCTGCAACAATCTGGCACGACGGCTCGAAGCACGAAGATTCGAAGACAGTGCTGGTGAACTGCAGCTTTAAGGGTTTTGATGGATTCAATCTTGGAAGGTATCACAGGGATGCGCAGTTTTATCTGATCAATTGCACGTTTGCCGCCGCGATGGCAGACAAGCCCATTTACCGGGTGCAAACAAACAATATCATCAGATGGGGAGAGCGGGTGTATTATTTTAACTGTCACCGCGAAGGTGGTGATTATTCATGGCATCGGGACAACCTTACTTCAGCTCCGGGCTCACCAAAGGCTTTGGCCATTGACGCGGCCTGGGTTTTCCGGGATCGATGGAATCCTGTTGCTGATAAAAATAAATTATAGATCATTAAACCTGTTAGTATGTATTTATCACGGTATAAATTAAGAAACATTGCTTCGGGGAATGTTACTGCACCAAGTGATGAGCTGTTTGAACTGCCTGAAAAAGTATTGCAGTTTGGTACAGGCGTGCTGCTTCGCGGATTGCCGGATTATTTTATCGACAAAGCTAACAGGCAGGGCATTTTCAATGGAAGGATCGTTGTGATCAAATCAACAGATCATGGTGACACCTCTGCATTCGACAGACAGGACGGGTTGTTTACGCTTTGTGTTCGCGGACTGGAAAACGGAGTTAAGGTAGAAGAAAATATCATCAATTCTTCTATCAGCAGGGTATTGAGCGCTAAGGATGACTGGTCGAAGATTCTTGAGTGCGCGCATGACCCGAACATGCAGATCATAATTTCAAATACTACCGAAATAGGCATACAGCTGACGAATGATGACGTTCGCAGGCACCCGCCGGTTTCTTTTCCGGGAAAATTACTTTCGTTTTTGCATGAACGTTATATCGCTTTTAACGGAAGCGCGCAAAGTGGAATGGTAATAGTCCCTACCGAACTTATACCTGATAACGGGAAGAAACTGGAATCGATAGTTCTGGAGCTTGCCCATCTGAACGGACTGGCTGATTCATTCATTCAATGGCTGGAAGAAGCGAATCATTTCTGTAATTCTCTTGTTGACAGGATCGTTCCCGGAAAACCATCTGCCGCAGATTATGAAGCAGTGCAGGAGGAATTGGGCTACCGTGATCAGTTGCTGGTAATGGCCGAAGTTTACCGCCTTTGGGCAATTGAGGGAAATGAAAATGTAAAAAATATACTGTCGTTCTGCAAAGCCGATGAGGGTGTTGTTATTGAGCCCAATATTGACCGGTACAGGGAACTGAAGCTTCGTTTATTGAATGGAACACATACGCTTAGTTGCGGTCTTGCATTTCTTGCGGGCTGTGAAACTGTAAAAAATGCAATGGACAGTGAAGTGATGTCATCTTTCATTGCAGATCTGATGCAACAGGAGCTCGCTCCATCTATCCCATATGAATTGGATATAGTGACTTCCCGGCAATTCGGAGCGAGGGTCCTGGATCGGTTCCGGAACCCGCATATCCGTCACAACTGGATCAATATTACGGTGCAGTACAGTTCAAAAATGAAGATGCGGAATATTCCCGTGCTGTTGCATCATTATAAATCCTCTTCAGTTCCACCTCCGCTTTTTTCACTTGGTTTTGCCGCATACCTGTTATTTATGCGGGCGGTGAAAAAGGAAAACGAAAGATATTTCGGAGAATCGCAGGGTAGCTTTTATCCCATAGAGGATGAAATGGCTGCCGGTTTTTATCATAAATGGAATAATTTCAGTGTACCACAGCTGGTAGAACAGGTTTTGCGTGACGTTGGTTTCTGGGGAACTGATCTTAATGCATTGCCTGGTTTTACAGCGGCTGTTACTGAGAAACTTCAATTGCTCATTGAATACGGTCCGTGGCACGTTATTGAAACCGTATTGCCTAAAAGGGAGTTAGTCTGATATGAAACGTAACATCGCAAAAGTTCATCCCGGTGATAATGTGCTGGTAGCGCTGACTAATCTTAACAGGGGCGAACACATTATCTATAATGGAACTGAGCTGGAGTTAAAAGAAAACATTCCGGCCAAACATAAATTCGTAATTGCTGACCTGCAGCCCGGAGATCCTGTATTCATGTATGGTGTGCTGGTTGGTAAGGCGCAGTCGCCGATTCCGCAGGGAGGACTCATTACAACCTCCAATGTAAAACATGCGGCAAGTGAATTCAGGGTTGGCAACAGAAAGACAAGCTGGAATATTCCGGACGTATCCAAATGGAAGAACGCCACCTTTATGGGATATCACCGTCCTGGAGGAAAAGTAGGAACAGCTAACTACTGGCTGGTTATCCCACTGGTTTTTTGTGAGAACCGTAACCTGGAAGTATTGAAGGAGGCGCTTGTCAATGACCTTGGATATGGCAGGCATAATTCATATAAAATGCAGGCCAGCCAGTTGATTAATTTATACAAGGCTGGCAAAAGTGTAGATGAAATACTGAATGCTCCGCTGCAAACCGAACCCGGAAAGGCATCATCACAAAAGATATTTCCGAATGTAGATGGCATTAAATTCCTTACCCACGATGGTGGATGCGGTGGCATTCGACAGGATTCTGAAGCGCTTTGCGGCTTGCTTGCCGGTTATATCACGCATCCAAATGTTGCAGGAGCAACGGTTCTCAGTCTTGGATGTCAGAATGCACAGGTTTCAATTCTGGAGAGTGAAATAAAAAAACGTGATCCATCTTTCAGCAAACCATTATTTGTTCTGGAGCAACAGAAAGTTGGACTTGAATCGGACCTGATCTCCATGGCGATCAAGCAAACCTTTGCAGGCCTGGTGCAGGCAAATGAATACAGGCGGGAGCCTGCTCCGTTAAGTAAATTATGCATAGGACTTGAGTGCGGAGGTTCGGATGGATTTTCCGGAATATCCGCCAACCCTGCTATCGGTTATACATCAGATCTTTTGGTAGCGCTTGGAGGAACCGTAATACTCTCAGAATTTCCGGAGTTGTGCGGCGTAGAGCAGGAACTGAGCGACAGATGCGTTAATACCGATCTTGCGAACAAGTTTGCGCAATTAATGAAATCATATAATGCAAAAGCGGTGGCGGCAGGCTCTGGCTTCGATATGAATCCATCACCCGGAAATATCAAGGACGGATTGATAACCGACGCAATTAAATCAGCCGGCGCTGCTAAAAAAGGAGGAACCTCACCGATAGTGGATGTGGTTGATTATCCAGCACCGGTGACCAGGCCAGGACTCAACCTTTTGTGTACTCCGGGAAATGATGTAGAATCTACCACCGCGGAAGTAGGGTCAGGCGCCAATGTGGTTTTGTTTACAACCGGATTGGGAACACCAACCGGAAATCCAATTACACCCGTTGTGAAACTGTCGAGCAATTCAACTCTGGCAAAACGAATGAAGGATATCATTGATGTTGACACTGGTTCCATTATTGAAGGTGAAGAATCAATAGAGGAAGCAGGCGCGAGAATACTGGATTACATAATTAAAGTTGCCAGCGGAGAAGTGCAGGTTAGCGCCGTGCGTAATGGACAGGATGATTTTATTCCGTGGAAGAGGGGGATTTCGTTGTAATTAAATGAAAAATTCAAAATGTAAAATGAAAAATGTAAAATTCAAAATGCAAAATGCAAAATGCAAAATGTAAAAGCAGCGACAATATTTTACATTTTACATTTTACATTTTGAATTTTTGTAACAACTATCCGCTAATGAACTCATTTCTCGACTCTAATTTTCTACTCCACACAAAAACTGCTCAGCGACTTTATCACGACTTCGCGGCAAAGATGCCCATCATTGATTACCATTGCCACCTTCCGCCCGACCAGATTGCAAACGATATAAAGTTTAATAATCTCACACATGTATGGCTTTATGGCGATCATTATAAATGGCGGGCCATGCGTACCAATGGGGTAGATGAAAGCTATTGTACCGGTAATAAGAGCGATTATGAAAAATTTGAGAAATGGGCTGCCACAGTGCCATACACGGTAAGGAACCCCCTTTATCATTGGACACATCTGGAGCTTCAGCGGTATTTTGATATTGATCAGTTGCTGGACGAAAAGTCGGCACGCGCGATTTACGACAACTGTACAGAAAAATTGCAAACAAGCGCTTATTCGGTCAGAAACCTGTTGAGGAAGATGAATGTGAAAGTTGTTTGCACTACCGATGATCCTGTTGACTCGCTTGAGCATCATAAAAAAATCAGTGATGATGGATTTGAAATAAAGATTTTACCGGCTTACAGGCCCGATAAGGCTATGAATGCCGACGATACGGCATCGTTCAATGATTATGTTTCAAAGCTGGAAGTTGCAACCGGATCCTCAATCGGCTCATATGGTGAATACCTGAGTGCATTGAAGTCGCGGCATGATTTCTTTTCTGTTATGGGCTGCACTGTTTCGGACCATGGACTTGAACAGGTTTACGCCGAAGATTATACCGATGCGGAAATAAAAAAGATCTTCGATAAAGTGCGTACAGGCGGGACGCTTACTAATGAGGAAAGACTTAAATTCAAGTCAGCCATGCTGTACCAGTTTGCAATCTGGGATCATGAAAAGGGTTGGGTGCAGCAATATCATCTCGGCGCTTTGCGGAATAATAATTCCCGCATGATGAAACGGCTGGGGGCCGACACCGGCTGGGATTCCATTGGTGATTTCCAGCAAGGCAGGTCGCTGGCGAAATTTCTTGACAGACTCGACGCGAATGATCAGCTTGCGAAAACAATTATTTATAATCTCAATCCGGCGGATAATGAGTTGATGGCGACAATGATCGGTAACTTCAATGACGGTTCTGTAGCGGGAAAGGTGCAGTTCGGTTCTGCCTGGTGGTTCCTTGATCAGAAAGATGGAATGGTAAAGCAGATCAATGCACTTTCAAACATGGGATTGCTTTCAAGGTTTGTTGGAATGCTTACTGATTCGAGGAGTTTTCTTTCTTATCCCCGGCATGAGTACTTCAGGAGATTGCTGTGTAATTTATTTGGTGATGAGATGGAAAAAGGGGAGTTGCCATCCGATATGAACTGGATGGGAAAGATCATACAGGATGTATGCTATCTGAATGCGAAGAATTATTTCAACTGGTGATTTAATATAAACTCCTTCCAATGCAGCAAGCCATAGGTAAGTACAGGTGGACCATTTGCGCACTTGTCTTTTTTGCGACTACAATCAATTATCTCGACCGGCAGGTGATCAGTCTTGTAAAGGAGGACCTGGATCGCGAATTCGGCTGGACGAAAACGGATTATGCAAATATTACCGTTGCCTTTCAGCTGGCGTATGCCGTGGCAATGTTTGGAGTTGGCCGGCTGATTGACAAGCTGGGAACCAAGATGGGTTACGCGCTTTCCCTCATCCTTTGGAGCATTGCCGCTATTGGTCATGCACTGATCAAAACCACTACCGGTTTTTTTGTTGCAAGGGCAGCCCTCGGCGTTACAGAATCCGGCAACTTTCCGGCAGCGATCAAAACAACGGCGGAATGGTTTCCGAAAAAGGAAAGAGCGCTGGCTACCGGCATTTTCAACTCGGGAGCAAATATCGGGGCGATAATTGCTCCGTTAACGGTTCCGTTCATAGCCCAGGCACTGGACTGGCGATGGGCCTTTGTTATCACCGGAGCTATCGGGTTGTTGTGGCTGATCTTCTGGTTCTGGCTTTATGAAATACCCGCGAAGCAGAAAAGGCTTGGAAAGGCTGAATATGATTATATACACAGCGACGTAGATGAAGCAAAAGAGCCGGATGAACTTGCCGATAAAGGGAAAGCTCCATGGAGCAAGCTGCTGACCTTTAAGCAGACCTGGGCGTTTGCCATCGGCAAATTTCTTACTGATGGCATCTGGTGGTTTTATCTGTTCTGGTTGCCTGATTTTCTGAATGAACAATATGGCCTGACATCAACCCAGATTTCACTACCTATTGCACTGGTATATACGATCGCCGCAGTTGGAAGTGTATTTGGTGGCTGGTTGCCATTCAGCTTTATAAGAAAGGGAATGCCTGTATTCAAAGCCAGGAAGACCTCGATGCTGATTTATGCTGTTTGTGTTTTGCCGGTAGTACTGGCGCAATTAACCGGTGGATACAATATGTGGTATGCCATTATTATCATTGGTTTTGCCGCTGCAGCGCATCAGGCGTGGAGCGCGAACATCTTCACCACGGTTTCTGATATGTTTCCGAAGAGAGCTGTGGGTTCGGTTACCGGAATAGGAGGAATGGCAGGTGGCTTGGGAGGAATAATTATCTCCAAGTCGGCAGGCTATCTGTTCGACCATTACAAATCACTCGGGGAAATAGAGACTGGTTACCTGATCATGTTTATTATCTGTGGTCTTTCTTATCTCATAGCATGGCTGATCATGCACATGCTGGTACCGCGAATGAAACCAGTGAACCTCTAATCGCTCAGTTAAAAATTGCAGCCGCTTGTCTGCTGCTTAACCGGAATTTAACTAAAGCTGAAATGCAGCAGAGGTAAGGGTTTGCTAATACTTTTCTAACAACAATGTTGATCTTGATCAAATACTCTTTGCCGGAATAACGTTAATACGTTTCTTTACGTTCAGGTCCTGAATCGGGAATCTGATAAAGAACAATTTTCCGGAATTAAACCGCCCGGAGAAAACCTTAAATCCTATTAAAGAAATGTCGACCCCAACTATCATCTGGTGTGCACAATCCTCAATGCACTACATTATTGAAGGCTCTGTTCGTTATGCCATGCCACTTTATCTCGCCATCCAGATCAAAGAATACCTTAAAAAATGCCATCGCGAACCTAACGACTGCGTAGCCCGTTGGGTGTCCGACCTCGGCCCGGCTGATCGTACAATGGTAAAGATCAGTAAATGGGAAACGAAGTTTGAGGCAAAGGGGAAAAAGTCGCTGGGTCGTTAATATCCTCCCTCAATGCAGCGTTTTAGCTGAGTTTCAGCGTCATTGTATCAAAAAAATAATAGATATTTTTATGGATTAATCTATAAATTGGCTTTGGCCGAATAACATATTTATGGTAACAGTCCATCTTCGTGAAGTGATCCTGTATGCCTTCCACGGCTTGTACGAGGAGGAGCATAAGACGGGTAACAATTATGAGATTAATCTGGACGTTATCTATGATGAGCGGAACAGCAAGTTTGAGAGTATTCATGACACAATAAGCTATGAGGATCTGTTTGGTATTGTGAAAAGGAAAATGCAGGCGCCAACATTGCTGCTGGAGAAGATCTGTGAGGGCATCATCCGGAAGATAAAGCATGAATACCCGAATGTGCTGGAAATTAACGTTTCAATTTTTAAATTACAGCCACCCATCGAGAACCTTCAGGGAAAAGTGGGTGTTACTATCAGGAAAAAGTTTGATGATTAAACCGGCGATAAATCAATTTTGGGTCTTTTTGCTGCTGATCCTCCCTATTAAAGCCATTACGCAGGATGCTGCCTCATTAATGCGCGAAGCGGAGCGCATGGAGCATGCTTTCCGTGAAAACGACGCATTGCAGAAATACAGGGAGGTCCTACGCATTCAGCCTCATAATATAGCCGCACTTTGCAGAAGCAGCGATCTCTGCAGCCGTATCGGGCACCGCCAGCCCAATAAAAATGTACAGGCGGAATATTACAAATTTGCTAAAACCTATGCTGAGTCCGCGTTAAGGCTCAACCCGCATTCACCGGAAGCCAATTTTGTGATGTCGGTCGCCATGGGCCGGATGGCTATGCTAACCGGCGGTAAGGAAAAGATCCAGTATGTGAACGAGATAAAACGATACGCCGAAAACACCCTGAAATACGATCCCAATAATTTTAAAGCTTATCATGTCCTTGGCAAATGGCATTTCGAAGTAAGCAATCTCAACAGCTTTGAAAGAACAATGGCAAGGATTCTTTTCGGGGGATTGCCCAAAGCCTCACTTCAGGACGCGATAAGGTATTACGAAAAAAGCAGGACGATTGAACCCAACTTTTCTATCAATTACCTTGAGCTGGCCAAGGCTTACCGGAGGAATAATGAAGATAAAAAAGCGATCGACATGCTCTACCGGTTGCAAACCATTCCTAACCGCATTGAAGACGATGTGCGCATCAAGCGCGAGGGCAAGGAACTGCTGAATGAAATGCGTTGAGAACATTTCGTCTGAAGTCAATTCTTCCCGTTATACTTTTCTCCCTTTCCATTTTCCGCTTTTCATGTACCAGTACGACAAGAAGAATATAAAACCCCAATAGACCCATTCCGACATCCATCCAACAACGATAGAAAGGTTATAAACTTCCAGCGTAAGATAAACATACAGGCAGTAGACGATGATGGTAACTGCTTCGATCAGCAGGTTTATTTTTGAGCTTCCGGTGCCCGTTACCGCATTCAGCCATATCGTAGAAAAAGACATCAGCACAAGTGCCGATGAAACCACTCTGAGCACGGGGATACCTGCCTCGATGAAAGCCTGATCCTGACCATAGATCGAAAGGAAAAGGGTAGGGAAGAGATTAAGTAACAGGAAAACCCCGATTGACAGTCCCACACTGAGCCGTATGATCTTATTGATCAGCAGGATCACCTTGTCGTGCATTCCCTGTCCGATAATATTACTGACCATGGTGTTGGTAGTTGCGGCAAATGCCCATGTGAATACACCGAAAAATCCAAAGATGTTTCGCATGGTATTTGAAATAGCCAGGTCACGTGCGCCATGATGTTCTATGAGAACATAAAAGAATTCCCAGCTGATCAGACTGATGGCATGCTGAAAGATCAGCGGTGATGACTGAACAAGTATCAGTCGTGTGTTCTTGCGGTCGAACGCCATACTGCTGTATAGTGAAAATTGTTTGCTGATGCCTTTGTAATGGATCACCGCGAATACAACAAACATCCCTGTTGCTTCTGCAATGATGGATGCGTAAGCAGCCCCATTGAACCCAAGTTGTGGCATTCCGAACTTTCCATATATCAAACCGTAGTCGAAGAAAATATTCGCAATTGTTTCAGCAAGCGTACCTGCAACCAGGTACTTACTTTGGTTGGTTCCCACCAGCAGCGCATTCCGCATCTGGTAGATAAAGAGAAATGGCAATCCCCATATTCTGATCTTAAGAAAATCGATGATCATTTCCTGCTGCTCATCACCCCTCAGTATCTGCCTGTATATAGAAGGCGCCACAAGGTATGTGAGCAGGACGCCGATAACGGCGATGAACAACGCAATACGTACGCCCTGTGAAAACAGCTTGCCGATCTCCTGTGGCCTGTTTTCTCCCGCCCGTCTTGATATCAGTGCCTGCAATCCATTGTTCAATCCAAAACCAATTGCCGCGAAAATGAGGTAATAAACACCGGTGATACCAGCCGCACCCAGTTCCTCCATTCCAAGCCCGCTGAGGAAAATATTGTTGGTGATAAAATTTATCTGCGGCACCAGTAATGCAAAACTGATAGGCATCGCCAGCCTCAAAATCTGCTTGTTGCTGATGCCAAGTTGTAAGTTGTTGTATGAACTAACTGTGCTCATTAGAGGAAAAGGGGACGAAGCTACGAAATTTGGGTTTTGGGTTTTGAGTTTCGTGTTTCGGGTTTCGTGTTTCGGGTTCTTCTCCGGATAACTTTTTAAATATGAGTTAATGATTGATGTGCACCAAAAAGTAAATTCGACCTCACAA
>DASWTK010000073.1:0-5853 GCA_036402175.1 Chitinophagaceae bacterium
TGCATGCGGCGAACGATAAAAAGCGCAATGAGATCATGCCAATCAACGAGAGCAATAATCTGAAATCGCTTGTAGAGGCTCTGAATTATTTTTACAGTAACACCAGAAGCGAGATCACATTTGAATATATCCTGTTCAACAATTTTAACGATAGTGAGCAGGATGCCGATGAACTTATTAAGATCTATCGCCAGGTTCCGGCAGATCTGGTAAATATCATTGAATATAATCCCATCGAATTCGCGCAATTCAGCAAGCCCGAAGAGTCGCGCATCGCGTCGTTCATGCATTATCTTGAAAAGAACAGGGTAAATGCAAGGTTAAGGCGCAGTCGCGGTAAAGACATTGACGCCGCCTGCGGACAGCTCGCAAACAAGAATTAGTCTTTTCAGCGCTGAAACCCGCTCAATTTGTTAAGCATTCCCTAATCCTGGCCATATATGGGCGATTATTGATCGCGCATTAAACCTCACCTTCCTTACGGGGTCTATCATTCATTAAAAAAATAATATAATGAAAAGACTCGTAGTAAGCCTGTTTGCAATGTTGATGATTGGTGTTGCAGCCCAGGCGCAGGAAAACCATAAACGTCATGGCAAGCATCATCAGAAAGAAGTAGCCGAAAAATTGAATTTTTCTGAAGATCAGAAAACACAATTAAAGACTATTCATGAGGAAACAAGAAAGCAACTGGAAGAGTTGAAGAAGAACGATCAGATCAGTGTAAAGGAATACAACGAGCGGAAGAAAGCGATTCATGAAGGTCAGCAAACAAAAATGAAAGCCCTTCTGAGCCCTGAGCAAAAGCAGAAGATGGAGCAGATGAAGCAGGAACGTATGAATAAGCACAAAGGTGAGAAAGGTGAAAAAGGAATCAAAGGCGATAAAGTAAAAGCCGGCAAATCAAAGGCAGAAAAATCAGCCCGGTAACCCAAATAACCATTTCCAATACCCTTATCCGTTTTTTTTCCGGAACCCGATCCGTTTTTAGTCCGTGCGAAATCCCTGGCCCTAAATTTTTTATCCCGGACCCTAAACCGTATTTATCCGAATCTATCCAGGACCTTGACCCGTATACATCATTATCCTTTCGAAACCGTGACCCATATCCGTATCCATCCGGAACTATGACCCGTATTTGATCCGTACAGGTATCCCGGACCCTATCCCGTAATTCGTCCGTACCCACATTAAATGGCTTCCTTTTATTAGTCAGCCATCGAATGTTTTCAGGAAAGGCAGCTCACTTGGGCTGTCTTTCGTATTTTTGCCGGCTACTGTTGAAAAACAGCAGCTACAAATATGAAAAAGCAAGACAACTTTAAGAAGTTCTCCGACAAGAAGAGGAACAGCGCCATTAAGGAAGAATTCCGCAAGGAAAAGAAACTATGGAAGAAGGAACGCGCTGCCGCGATAGACAAGCGCTTCGAATTAAAAAGAAAACCTCAGCCACCGGTTCCATCCACAGATTCACCCAGGCATCAGCCTACAAGCCTGGGAAAGGATGAATTCCAGTTAAATAAATTCATTGCCCATAGCGGTGTATGCAGTCGTCGCGATGCCGCCGAACTTGTAAAAGCCGGCAAGGTGAAAGTAAATGGCGAACTCATTACAGAACCGGGGTTCAAGGTGAAGTCGACCGACGAAATAAAAGTGAATGGCAAAAAGGTAGTGCTGCAGAAGAACATGGTATATATCCTGCTGAACAAACCAAAGGATTACATCACTACAACATCCGATCCGCAGGGAAGGCAGACAGTCATTCAGCTGATCAAAAACGTGATCAACGAACGGGTATATCCTGTAGGCCGGCTCGACAGGAACACTACCGGAGTGTTGTTACTGACAAATGATGGCGACCTGGCTCAGAAACTTTCGCATCCGAGTTTTGAAGTAAAGAAGATTTATGAAGTGAAGCTCGATAGGCCGCTTACCAAAAAAGATTTTGATGCAATTGCAAACGGCATCACACTTGAAGACGGATTCATTGCTCCCGATTCAATAGCATATGCCGATGCGAAGGACAAATCTGTCATCGGCATCGAGATCCATAGCGGACGTAACCGCATTGTACGCCGCATCTTTGAGCACCTCAAGTACGATGTAAAAAATCTCGACAGGGTATTGTATGCAAACCTCACCAAGAAGAATGTAGATCGCGGTAAATGGCGGTTCCTTTCTGAAAAGGAAGTAAGGTTGCTGAAGTATATGAACAAGTCATTTATCAGGAAGGAAAATTCTGCAAAACCTACAACCTGATCCCGCTATGCCAGCCGAAACAAAGATCTATGTCCCGCAAGCCTGGGAAAAAATAAATTGTCCTGTTTGCAATTCAGCTGATCACAAGGTGTACGAGCGCTTTGGAAGCGAACTTCAATATACCTATGTCATGTGCGATAACTGCGGCATGATCTATCAATCGCCCAGGCCAGTTTATAACCAGCATTTCATTGACGCGGCATATGCATCGTATTATCAGTACGCCGAGAACCTGCAGCTGAACGACCTGACAGAGATCCGCGAATCATCGGTAGGAATGTTCAAAAAAGAGATCGAATACATTTCCCGGTACGATAAAAAGAAAACTGCTGTGCTGGATATCGGCAGTGGCATGGGAACTTTTCTGTATGCTGCAAAGCCAATTTACAAATCGGCAATAGGACTGGACGTATCGCAGCAGATGGCATCATTTGTTGAAGAGCATCTTGGTGTGAAAGTATATGTTCAGCAATTCGAATCCTTTACATATCCGCAGAAGTTCTCGCTCATCCATATGAGTCATGTTATTGAACACGTGCCCGATCCGAACCTTTGGTTAAGAAAAGCAAAGGAAATGCTGGATGAAGAAGGCATTCTGGTTATCAATGTGCCTAACAAATACTCTTTCGGTTTCAGGATGCAGCATCTGTTCTATAAGCTGAAGCTGAAGAAACAATTCTCCAATGCGTGGAGCGATCCTACGCGAACGCCTGATCACCTGTTTGAGCCAACAATACGAAGCATGAAATTCCTGCTGGCACAAAACAGGTATGAGATACTTGAATATTATACATACAGCCGGAAGGACCCCGCATCCAACGGATCTTTCAAATCAAAGCTGGTCAACCGCTGGCTTAAAATAGGCAGCAATCTTACATTTATCACCCGTCCTGCAAAGCATTGAATACACCAGCGTGCAACACAAACCCGATATCATATTTGAGAATGAGCAGTTCATTGTACTGAACAAGCCGGCAGGATTGCTGAGCATACCAGACAGGCAGGGAAAGGATGTTTCACTGAAATCGATGCTGCTTGAGAGGTATGGTAATATCTATACCGTTCACCGGCTCGACCGCGAGACAAGCGGCCTGATTGTTTTTGCTAAAGACGAAGCTACTCACAAACTTTTATCACAACAGTTTGAAGACCGGAGCACCAGTAAATTCTATACAGGATTTTCGCTCGGGAATCTTTCGCCAAAAAGTGGAGTGATCGATGCGCCGATCGCTGAGCATCCTGCAAAAAAAGGTATGATGATGGTGCACAAGAAAGGCAAGCCATCTGTCACTGAGTATGAAGTGCTGGAAGAATTTGGAACCTATTCCTGGATGCAATTCAAAATACTGACCGGTCGAACGCACCAGATACGCGTTCACATGCATTCAATCGGTCATCCCCTGGCCTGCGATCCGCTGTATGGTGATGGAAAGCCTGTTTTTATTTCGGGTATTAAAAAGAATTACAAGCTATCAAGGCAGGAAGAAGAAGAAAGACCGATGCTGAACCGCCTCGCACTTCATGCGTGGAAACTTGAATTTGTCAATGCCGATGGTGAACGGTTGATGTTTGAAGCGCCGCTGCCGAAAGACATATTTGCGTTGTTGAAGCAGTTGAGGAAATGGAAGAAGAATTAGCCAATTAAGCCAATAAGCAAATAAGCCAATTAATTAATTAATTAATGAATGAATGATCCAATCCTGGTTCCCCTAATTAGCTAATTGGCTTATTGGCTTAATTGGCTAATTACCCTTATACACAACTCCGTCTTTCATCACAAACCTCATCTTCTCCATCACCTTCACATCTTTAACAGGGTCGCCTTCAACCGCAACGATATCTGCAAGTTTCCCTTTTTCGATGGAGCCCAGAGACTCTGACATTCCAAGAAGATCAGCCGCGTGAATGGTAGCCGCGCGAATGGTTTCAATGGCTGGCATTCCCCCTTCCACCATGTAAACAAACTCGAGCCAGTTCCTGCCGTGCGCGTAAACACCGGCATCAGTCCCAAACGCGATCTTTACGCCCGCTTTGTATGCTTTTGCGAAAGTGCCCTGGATCTTCGGACCAATGGCCAGTGCCTTTGGTGTTACAAGATCAGGATAGTAACCCGGCTTTTTTGCAGAATCTCCTACCGCCTTACCCGCGGTGATGGTAGGTACGTAATAAGTTCCATGCTGTTTCATCAGCTGCATTACTTCATCGTCCATGTAGGTTCCATGTTCAATAGAATGCACTCCGGCTTTGACAGCCCTCTTCATTGCTTCGGCACCATGACAATGAGCGGCAACCTTATAACCATAATCCTTTGCCGTGGCTACGATAGAAGCTATTTCGGCTTCTGAAAATTGAGGATTCTCACCACTCTTGGCAACACTGAGCACACCGCCCGATGCGGTAATTTTGATAAGATCGGATCCTTCTTTATAACGCTGACGCACCGCCTTCATGCAATCTTCAGGACCATTGGCCACACCTGCTGCTGCTCCGGGGTCACCCATCAATTCCCTGCGGTACCCGTTGGTTGGATCTGCGTGACCGCCAGTTGTTGCAATTGACTTGCCCGCTGTAAATACACGAGGTCCCTTTATAGTTCCTTTATTGATTGCGTTGCGCAATGAAATATTTACTCCGATTCCTCCAAGATCACGAACTGTTGTAAAACCAATCATCAATGTTCTTTCCGCGAATTGCACGGACTGAAACGCATAATCCGCGGGATTCAGGGTGAAGGTTTCCATGTAAAGGTTCGGGTTGGTCTCGTGCTCCATGTGCACATGCATGTCGATCAGGCCCGGCATCACTGTGCGGTTCTTAAGATCGATCACCCTGTCATTCGATTGTGCGGATGCGTATCCTTTCACCACATCAATTATCTTATTGCCTTCGACAATTATGCTCATTTCCTTTTGAACAGCGGATGCTTTAACATCAATCAATTGTCCGCAATGCAAAATGGTCCGTTGAGCAAAAAGCAGATTCGCTATCAGGCAGCAAATGATTGTTATGGTGAGACGCATGGAGATTGTTTTTTTTATTGGGAGTTCATGAAAAATTCAAAATTCAAAATGTAAAAGTTAAAAATATGGGTTTCTGGAAGCTACTTTATTTTTTTGTTTGTAAAATAAGAAGAGGTTGTCCGGAGACAACCTCTATTTATGAATTGAGTGACCTTAGTAGTTAATCGATGTTGGGCTGTGGCGTGTAACGCAGGTAAGGCTTTACTACCTTCACTCCCTTCGGGAATTTCTTGATAGCATCTTCAGTAGATACAGCGGTTACTACTATCACGTCTTCCCCGCTTTCCCAGTTGGCTGGTGTAGCCACGCTATGATTTGCGGTCAGCTGCAGTGAATCGATCACACGCAGTACTTCATGGAAATTGCGTCCTGTGGAAGCGGGATAAGTGATCATCAGCTTCACCTTTTTATCCGGACCGATCACAAAGAGTGAGCGAACGGTAGCGGTTTCAGATGCATTCGGATGGATCATACCATACAGGTTGGCAACTTTTTTGTCCTCATCGGCTATTATCGGAAAATCAACTGCGCAATGCTGTGTTTCATTGATGTCGTTGATCCAGCCCATATGTTT
>DASWTK010000074.1:0-12390 GCA_036402175.1 Chitinophagaceae bacterium
GCGTACAGAATTTTACACGCCTCATAATCCTATCAAAACGGGAGCCGATCAGACAGAGAAATACCTTCCCCTTCTCAAAGGGAAAAGGATCGGGATACTCGGAAACCAGACTTCCATTATCGGTAAAACACACCTGGTAGACAGCCTGAAGGCGCTTGGTGTGAACATTGTTACTGTGTTTGGTCCCGAGCACGGCTTTCGTGGTAA
Organism: Chitinophagaceae bacterium; assembly: GCA_036402175.1. Taxonomy (GTDB): domain Bacteria; phylum Bacteroidota; class Bacteroidia; order Chitinophagales; family Chitinophagaceae; genus DASPKM01. Next base: position 208 of record DASWTK010000074.1, read on the forward strand.
TGCAAGCGCGGGCATACACGTAAAGGATGAGGTAGACAGCGCAACCGGAATAAAGATTGTATCGTTATACGGTCCTAAACGAAAGCCGTCAAAACAAGACATGTCGGGCATTGATCTCATGGTATATGATATCCAGGATGTGGGTTGCCGTTTTTATACCAATATCAATGTGCTGGCCGATGTAATGGAATCCTGCGCTGAGAACGGAAAGGAATTACTTATTCTTGACCGGCCAAATCCAAATGGATATTTTGTTGACGGTCCTGTTTTGGACATGAAACTGAGGTCCGGAATCGGGAGATTTCCGATACCAATCACGCATGGCATGACCATCGGGGAATTTGCACAAATGATCAATGGTCAGGGTTGGCTGCCCAACAAAGTAAAGTGCAGGATCAAAATCATTCGTGTTGCAAATTATAATCACGATATGCCATACACCCTGCCGGTTAAACCGTCTCCAAACCTCAATACCCAGCAATCCGTAATGCTCTACCCTTCCTTATGCCTTTTCGAGGGCACGATCATAAGCCAGGGAAGGGGAACTTATTTTCCGTTCACAGTGCTTGGAAATCCACAGCTCAAAGACAAATATTCATTTTCATTTACACCAGTCGGGATCAAGGGTATGGCAGAAACGCCGCTTCATATGAATCAGGTTTGTTATGGGCTGGATCTTCGTAATTACGACATCTCGATTTTACGGAAGGAGAAAAAAATAAATATCCGCTGGATGATGGATATGTATAAAGCTTTCCCAGATAAAGAAAAATTCTTCGATCATACACAAAGCAAAGAAATTGGCAATGTCGATTTCAGAACAGGCGACTCACGCTTTAAAGAACAGATCAAAGCCGGAGTTTCAGAGGCGGATATCCGCAAAAGCTGGGAACCCGGTTTAAGCAATTATAAAAAGATGCGCAGGAAATACATGATTTATCCTTAATTTCCTGAATCATAACCCCTCTGCCTTTAATCAGATTTTAATTTTATTCTTTTTGAGATAAGCCTACTTTGCAGCAGGCTATATATTGAAGAATTGAATTTATAGGTTATGAAGATCAATGTAGCGCTGGTATTATCGATAATTCTTGCTGTAGGTTTGGTTGCCCTTGGATTTACCGCATTCCAGATTTCAACTGAAAGAGAAAGTCTGGAAACCGACCTGGAATTCAATACCGTAAAGGTTTCAGAGGAATTCTACTCAAGTCATCTCAACTCCCTTTACAAGGGAGATAGTGCAGAGATCAACATTAACGACAGTATCATTTCCCAGTATAATTTTTTAGGGATTGCAATTTATTATAATGCCGACAGCATCCAATCGTACAATGCGCAAACTGAAAAATTCCTTCCGCAATCGGTAGATTATATTTCACAGGCAATTTCAGCAGACACATCCATAAGCAATACAATAAAAGTTCAGGGCAAAAAAGTTCAGCAATATATACGACTGGTTGCAAGACCCGACCTGCCCGCTATCGCGGTAGTTTTTTATAACGATGCGGAATATATCGAAAACATCATCAAAAGCATCTGGCTCAGAAACTTCCTGCGGTGGTTCCTGCAAGCACTGGTGATATCTGTTGTTACTCTCTTCATTGTTAAGTGGGGAATACTAAATCCACTCAACCGCGTGGTGGAATGGGTTAAAGCCGCGCGGGCCGGTAATATCGATCAGCTGAAAACAAGACCGCCTATCGCGTTCCTCGCGCCGCTGTACAAAGAGATCTCCGGAATTGCCCAGGCCATGCAGGAAGCCAAGGCAATTGCGCAGGAAGAAGCCAGGTTAAGAACAAATGCCGAATCCATCTGGACTCCTGAGCGTTTAAACGAAGAAATGAAACTGATACTTCAGAATAAAAAACTGATTGTTGTCTCTAACAGGGAGCCTTATATGCACATCCGGAGCGGGCGTGAGATCAAATGCATAATGCCGGCAAGCGGTATGGTCACTGCGCTTGAGCCCATCCTGAAAGCTTGTGGCGGTCTCTGGATAGCATCCGGCAGTGGTGACGCTGACCGGGAAACCGTTGATGAGAACGATAAGGTGCAGGTTCCACCCTATGAAGGCAAATACACCCTGCGAAGAGTTTGGTTGACCAAGGAACAGGAGAATCATTTCTATTATGGATTCTCCAATGAAGGACTCTGGCCGCTTTGTCACATCGCGCACACGCGCCCTACTTTCAGAATTGAAGACTGGGAGCAATATCAGGCTGTAAACGCGCTTTATGCGAAAGCGGTGTTGGAAGAAATAAAAAATGAAGAAGATCCATTTATACTGGTACAGGATTATCATTTCGCGCTCCTGCCCTTAATGATCAAACAGGAAAGGCCAGACGCCAAGGTGGCTATATTCTGGCATATTCCATGGCCTAATCCCGAATCGTTTGGAATCTGCCCATGGCAAAAAGAATTGCTGAGCGGAATGCTTGGTGCCGACCTTATCGGCTTTCATACCCAGTATCACTGCAACAACTTTTTGGAGACTGTCAACAATTCCCTCGAATCAAGGGTGATCTGGGAAAATTTTTCGGTAAAGATCGGAATGCATTTTACCCTCGTGAAACCATTTCCTATCAGCATCGCCTTCACTTCAAAAGATTACGACAGCAAGGGAGAAGGAAGACATCTGCCTGCAGAATTGCTGAAACAATATGGCATCAACGCTGAGTTTATGGCTGTAGGTGTTGAAAGAATTGACTATACAAAAGGTCTGATCGAAAAATTCCTGGCAGTTGAAAGATTCCTGGACAAATATCCGCAGTATCAGGGCAATTTTACGCTGGTGCAGATCGGCGCAGTCAGCCGCGCGCTGTTAAAAACATATTCCGACACAGTGAACGCAGTAGAAACAGAAATCAACCGTATCAACTGGAAGTTCAAGGGTAAAAACTGGCAGCCAATTTTATTCCTGAAAAAACACCATAGCCACGAAGAGATTTTGCCTTTTTACCGGTCCGCGAATGTATGCATGGTCACTTCACTGCATGATGGCATGAACCTGGTAGCGAAAGAATTCATAGCTGCGCGCGATCACAATGACGGAGTTCTTATTTTAAGCCGGTTTGCCGGCGCGTCGCAGGAACTGCATGGAGCATTGATCGTAAACCCGTACGATATAGAACAATCTGCCGATGCAATCAAAACTGCCCTTGAAATGCCTGCAGAAACCCAATTTCAGAAAATGAAACAGATGCGGAGAATGATCATGAATCACAACGTGTATTCATGGGCTTCGAATATTTTGAGGACAATGGCGTCAATTCAGAATTAAGAAGACAATTTTTTTGAAAGAAATCCCTGACCTTTATTTTAAAACCATTGGAATTATCAACCGGAAGGTTGAAGTTTTTTACTTCCGGTTGTGCTGTTTTTCAACAACATCAGTCCAAGTACAGCTGCAATAACTGAAGCGATAAGAATACTTAGTTTGGATGAAATAATAGTTTCGGGATTATCAAAGGCCAGGTTTGTTATGAATATGCTCATCGTAAATCCAATGCCTCCCAGGAAAGCAACTCCTGTTAGTTGTTGCCAGTTTACTCCTGCGGGAAGATTTGCAAAACCAGATTTTACGGCGATCAGGCTTGCTCCCGCGATTCCCAGCAATTTTCCACCTATCAATCCTAACATAATCCCGAGTGAATTTTTTGTAGTAAGACCGGCAAATATATCATTGGGAAATACAATTGCTGTATTCGCGAGCGCAAAAACCGGAAGGATAACAAAGGCAACAGGCGCGTGCAAAAAATGCTGAAGCTTGTAAGAAGGATTTTTATCATCCTCAGGGTGAAATGGAATGGCAAAGGCCAGCAGTACGCCGGCGATGGATGCATGCACTCCTGACTTAAGCATGCAATACCAAAGCAGAACGCCTCCTGCGACATAAATCAGAAGACTATAAACCTTCATCTTACCAAGGATGAACAACAACGCAAAAATTCCCATAGCCGCGAAAAAGAAAACAATAGAAAATCCCTTCGTATAAAATACCGCTATGACCGTTATTGCTCCCAGATCATCTATTATTGCCAGAGCGGTAAGGAATATCTTTAATGATACCGGGACTTTGTTTCCAAGCAAAGAAAGAATGCCCAGCGCGAATGCTATATCCGTGGCCATAGGAATTCCAAAGCCCGACTGTGCAGGGGTACCGCTATTGAAAACAAAATGTATCAACGCAGGTATAGCCATTCCTCCAACAGCTGCGATTATTGGAAGCAGTGCATTTTTAAAACTGGACAATTCCCCAACGTACAGTTCCCGCTCAATCTCAAGTCCAACCAACAGGAAAAAGATCGCCATCAGCCCATCGTTCACCCAGTGATCGACGCGGTACTTCAACGCTACAGGTCCGAAAGAAAGATCCGCATAGGAATGCCAGAAATTCAGGTAATTCGTGGACCATGCGGTATTGGCTATTATCAAAGAAATTATAGTGCAGCCAATCAATAAAAATCCCCCGGCTTTTTCGCTTTGAAAAAATTCTTTAAAAAGATCCAGCTTTGAATTGGCCATGTTAATTAATTATCTTGGCGTTTCTAAATTAATCGCGAAGATCAACAATTATAAATGACCACCATGAACCGGAAAGATTTTTTAAGATCGGCCGGGCTTGCTACTGCGGCCCTCGCTGCTTCTCCAGTGATCAAAGCATACGGCAATGAATTCAGCAACCCTGTTCGGGTGGCAATGATCGGCACGGGGTTGCGTGGCCAGAATCACCTTGACCTTCTGCTGAGAAGAGAAGATGTCAAACTGATGGCCATTTGTGACATTGACGCTCGTATGTTAACCACAGCAAAGGACATGATCACAAAAAGCGGAAAGAAAATGCCGCAGATCTATACCGGCGATCCTTATGCGTGGAAGAAGATGCTGGAGAAAAAAGAATATGATGCCATTGTAATCTCCACACCCTGGGAATGGCATAAGGAAATGATCATCGGTTCACTGGAAGCCGGTGTTAAGTATATAGGCAGTGAAGTTATGCTGGGTATCACTCTTCAGGATCACTGGGATGTTGTAAAAGCCGCGGAAAAGTACAATGGTCATGTAATGATGCTTGAAAATGTTTGCTATCGCCGGGATGTAATGGCAGTGCTGAACATGGTCAGGAAAGGCCTGTTTGGTGAGATGATACATTTACAGGGAGGATACCAGCACGACCTGCGCGAAGTTAAGTTTAATGATGGCGTACAGGCATATGGCAATGGATGCGAATTTGGTGATAAAGGATGGTCTGAAGCGCGCTGGCGCACGCATCATTCTGTTCACAGGAACGGCGACCTCTATCCTACCCATGGTATTGGCCCCATTGCAAATTATATAAACATAAACCGGGGAAACCGGTTCATCAATCTCTGTTCATTTTCTTCCAAAGCAAGAGGATTGCATAATCATGTCGTAAAGAAATGCGGCGATGATCATCCGAATGCACGCATTAATTTCAAACTTGGCGATGTGGTAACTACTTCTATCAGCTGTGCCAATGGCGAAACGATACTGCTGCAACACGATACAAATCTGCCACGGCCTTACTCCCTTGGTTTCCGGGTGCAGGGCACCAATGGACTCTGGATGGATGTCAATAAAAGCATTTATATCGAAGGTCAATCACCCAAAAGCCATCAATGGGATGCAGCGAAAGAATGGCTCGATAAATATGATCACCCGCTTTGGGCACGCTGGAGTAAAGAAACCGCGGGGGCAGGACATGGTGGAATGGATTTCTTTGTGATCCATGCTTTCATTGAATCTGCAAAACGTCAGACAGCGCCCCCGATGGACGTATATGATGGCGCGGCATGGAGTGCAATCACGCCATTAAGTGAACAATCCATTGAACTCGGAAATGAAACGGTCGAGTTTCCTGATTTTACCGGAGGTCAGTGGATGTTTCGCAAGCCGGTTTTTGCGTTGAATGATGATTTTTGATCAGGTTATACAATTGAGGTTACCTTGATCTTCGCGGGTTCAAGCATGGTCTGCGGAACCGCGTTCATGATCTGATGTTTCAGATGATCCAGCAATTTTTTCCGGGAAAAATTCCTGGAAGTCACCAGGCTGATCTCCCGTACGGGTTTTGGTTTTGCAAATTCCCGTAAGTTTTTCTTCTGACCGGGCTTAAGCAACAGCGTGGCAAGATAAGGCACAATGGTAATGCCATCGTTTTTGTCAACCAGGTTCACTAACGTTTCAATGCTGCCGGCCTGATAGTGCAAACCTTTCGCGTTTGTCTCCTTGTTTTTCAGCTCACACAAATTTAATACCTGCGTTCTAAGGCAATGACCTTCTTCGAGCAGCCACAAATGATCGAGATGGATCTCTTTGGGCAGCAGATATTTTTTTCTGGATAATTTCTCGTGCCGGGACGCATAGGCGAAAAACTCTTCGTAAAAAAGCGGGTGCTCGGTTATGGCGTCTTCATTCAGGGGAGTTGCAAGAAGGCCGGCATCCAGCTCACCGGTTTTGAGCTTTAAAATGATCTCGTCTGTTACCAGCTCTTTGATATAGATATTCAGGTCGGGATACTTCAATGTGAACGACTTCAGAAACAAAGGAAGAAGATATGGGGCGAGTGTTGGAATTATTCCCAGGTGTAAATCACCGGTAATTTCTTCTTTCAGATCCCGCACATATTCTCTAAGACTGTTGGCACTGGCAAGTATTTGCCTTGCCCGCAGGATCACCTGCTCACCTTCCCTTGTGGGAGTCACCGGTTGCCTGCTTCTGTCGAAAATTTTAACGCCCAGTTCGTCCTCAAGTTTTTTGATCATCATGCTCAGCGTGGCCTGGGTAACAAAACATTTCTCGGCGGCTGTATTAAAATGCCGGTAGTTATCCACTCCTATGATGTATTCCAATTGCGCAAAATTCATTTTGCAGCTCGGGTTTTGTTGTTGAAACTTATAGACATTATCTATACAAAGATAAATAATATCAGTTTCGTTTATAGAGATTTTAGCCTCACTTTTGTGGAGATAAAAAAGATAAAAACATAAACGGACGATTTTGCCACTTCTTCAGGGCGGTTTTCAGATCAGGAAGCGTAATCGCAAAAGAGCTTGGAGTAGATAAAGAAGTTAAAACAGGAAGCATGAAGCATTCACATGCAAATGTGGGTGCTTCTGAAGTGGTTTCATAATACTTACCTTATGATCCTGTGAAGCGCTCTTGTTTAGAATTAAAAAAAAGCCTGGCTTTTGCCGGGCTTTTACATTTTGAATTTTTCATTTTGGCTTTTACATTCAAACGCACAATATTTTAAAGTTTATATACCACATGCACCCCATGACTCTGTCCCGTAAAAGGTCTAATGCTTAAATTCTTATTCTTGATCAGTGGATTTTTGTGGAAATGCGGGACAAGTATACCTGTCAGTGTACCGATTGCAGTACCCACTACGATATCTGATGGAAAGTGTTTGGCACCCGCGTGTCTTAAATAGCCTGTAAGAAGAGTTGCGGCTGAAGCGCCAGTCCAGAAAACCCATTTAAATTTCGAATCAGGATGGTAGTCGGAATACACCTTCGCCATAAAAAATGTTGAGCTGGCAACCAGTGCAACGTGTCCCGCGAAAAATGAGTTCTTGGCATTCCCACTGGTGCGTTCGTACATAGGTACTTTAGGATTATACGCCAGTGGTCTGTAACGGTCAATAATATACGGCGTTCCGGTATAAAAGATACCCGTCACGGCCATCGTTTCCCAGTAAAGAAACAGGTATTTCCAACCATCCTTTCTGATCTTGTTATCAAAAAGCATGATCAATGGCAGTGGCATGGCAGCGTAAAAAGGTATATCACTGATCTTTTCGGCCTTTTCATTATAAACGTCCGCGGCCCAGCGGTCAAACCCATTAAGATCGCTTATCCTCAGACTATTGATTCGTGCCTCAGTTGAGCTCGGCTTATTATAAATTTCGGAAAAACCATAAAGTGACCAGGCAGTGCCCGCTACAACCAGGGGAATATCGATCCCGGGTTTGAGCCTGTAAACCTGCTGCCTTTCTTCTTTTGCAGGAAAGGCTTCAGTTATGCCTTTGTCTACGTGAAGGCTGGCCATTGTATCACTTGAAACAGACCTGGCAGTATCAATAAATGCTGACTGGATAGTATCGGAAACGGTGCGCGACCGGGTAGTATCCATCGGATTACGGGTAGTATCGATTGGTTTCCTGGTGGTATCCACCGGTTTCCGGGTGGTATCTACCTGACTGTAGCTGTTTAACCCCATCCAGCACAAAATGACACAGATTGTAATGCACTTCATTGTTTATTTTTTACGGATTAAAGGCGGTTCGGTGAAACGATGTTTCATTTTTGGGGAATTCAATAAGTATGATTCAAAATGTAAGCCAGCGGTACCCGGATTCAGAATACCGGCACGAAAATTTGTCTAATAGCCTTAAACAGAATCATATGGGACGTAATACAGGAAAGCGCCACAGTAAGCAGGACCAGACCGATACTGGCCTCAAAAAAAGCACTGATCATGCATCAACCGGGGGAAGTAACAGGGCAACCGGTGGTGATAGTCAGACAGAAAAGGAAAGGAACGCAGGTAAAGAGGGCGGATCGAAAAGAGGCGAAGGAAGGAGAAATGGCAGTGAAAAACGAAGTGCCGAGGATTAATTGTGACGGGCAGTTTGCGGTTAAACCTGGGGTTAAAATACAAGCCGCAGGCTGCCCATCCCCCCCTTTTCCCGAAAAAATTGGTTAACTTAAGGGCAGATTGCTAAACTAAACTTGCTGTATGAAAAAAGTAAAAGACATTCTTGCCAGGAAAGGAACCAATATCACAACCGTAAGTCCTGATACATCCGTACTCGACGCACTGAAAATTATGGCTGATCAGAATATTGGATCCGTTGTAGTGATGGAGTCCGGCGTTTTTCAGGGTATAGTTACAGAAAGGGATTACTCCCGTAAAATTGCACTTAAAGGAAAATCATCCACAGATACCAAGGTTACCGAGATCATGTCTACAGACCTTCCGAGAGTAACCCTGAGCGATACCGTTGATCAATGCATGCAATTACTATCAGATAAAAATATTCGCTATCTCCCGGTTTTCGAAGATGATACAATGAAAGGTATCATTTCAATCAATGATGTGATCAAGGAAACTATCATTACACAACAGGAAACCATTTCACAGCTGAAAGATTATTTACACGCCAGTCTGTAAGACTAAAACGGACCTGCGCTAAAGAGAAAGAGGCTGCTTAGGCAGCCTCTTTTTTAATAAAGTGTTTCGAAGGATTGGATGGTAGAACAAAGCTCAGGTGATTCACAAGTTGGATTAGTGCTCCCCGGGTTGCCAGGGCCAGTTTTTGATAGTGTTGGTTCTTTTGAGGTTTTTCATAAGGCAAGCCTTTAAACGTTAGGTTCAGGATATGATATTGGCTGACTTTACTATGATTACTGCTAATGAATAAAATTCAGTTGGCGCAGCGGGTACGACGGATCCCGGATAAGGTTGATGAAATAAAAACGCCTGATCTCGGGTAATAGGGGGATTTGCAACGGGCACATCATTTGCCATAATTGTGCCAAACTATGCTCCTGGAGGTGTTTCTTTTATTTTTACTGCAACAAGATCGGCGATATTGACCTGCATAGGCAATAATCCGATCTTAACGATCGCTTTCTTGCCGCGCAATTCCTGAACTTCACCAACCTGGTGATTTTTTTTCATCAGCACTTTTACACCAGGAATTATCTCTTCACCAGTTTCTTCATACTTGGAGTTTATCTTTTTTCGCGCTTTTTCCACTACCTGTTTTTCCTTCTGTTTGAACAGAAGCGCCTGCATTTGCTTCATCAGGCTCTTTTTATCCTCTTCGTTTTCTGCTTTACGCCAGTCAAAAACAATCTGCTTTAACTTGCGCTCCATTTCTTTCAGATACGCAATTCTATCCTCTGTTATTTTATTCTGATGTTTCAGCAGCTCTACCTGCTGATGGTGCTTCTCTTTATTGAGCAATGCCTGCATTTCCTTTTTCAGCTTATCATTCTCCTGAAGCAATTTCTGAAGTTCCTTTTCTTTCTGTTGCACCTGCTGCAGATCCTGTTCGGCACGATTGAGCAGTTTGTCGAGCCTGAAATGATCTTCCGATACCAGATCACGGGCCCGTTGTATAAGCCGTTTATCAAGGCCGATGCGCTCCGCGATGGAAAAAGTATAAGAACTGCCCGGCTTACCAATGATAAGTTTGTATAATGGCTGAAGGTTTTTTTCATCAAAAGCCATGGCACCATTGACAATACCTCTTGTTTTGTTGGCCATCACTTTCAGATTCAGGTAATGGGTAGTTACTATCCCGAACGCATGCCTGCGTGCCAGTTCTTCCATTATCACTTCCGCGAACGCGCCACCCAGGTTCGGATCACTTCCACTTCCGAGTTCGTCAATGAAAAAAAGCGTTTTCCCATTCGCATTTTCAATGAAATGCTTCATATGTTTCAGGTGGCTGCTGTATGTGCTGAGTTCGAATTCTATGCTTTGCGTATCGCCGATGTGAATCATCAGCTGCTTGAATATTCCAAATTCAGAATCCGGATGAACAGGTACGAGTAATCCGCTTTGCAGCATTAGCTGCAACAGGCCAACTGTTTTCATGGTCACGGTTTTCCCTCCTGCATTAGGGCCGCTGATGACAAGAATGTGTGCCTTATCATTCAATGAAATCTGCACAGGTATCGTCGGCTTCTGAGATTCCTTGTTATAGAGGTAGAGCAACGGGTGATAAGCATCGCGCAGGTGCACATGTGCCTTGTCGGTCACCAACGGGAATTCTCCATTCATATCAATCGCCAGTTTCGCTTTTGCGCGGATGAAGTCGTACTCACCGAGAACATCATGGTACGACTGCAAAAGATCTGCATAAGCCGAGAGGCGCGAAGTGAGTTCGCGAAGGATCCTGTATACTTCACGGCTTTCGTCGTTCTCCAGCGCGAAAATGTCATTGTTCAATACAATGGTTTCTTCCGGCTCCACGTAAGCTGTTCGTCTTGTATCGCTTTCCCCGTGCAGAATTCCTTTCACCTGGCGTTTGTGTTCAGCAAACAGTGCCACTACCCTTCTTCCATTCAGGAACGCTTCTTCAATATCCGCTACGTATCCCGCTTTATTAAGCTTTCCCAGTATCCGGTCAAATACACGGCGCAACTCAGCTCTCTTGCGGTAAAGGTTCATGCGAATGCGGCCCAGGTCGTCCGAAGCGTTGTCACGTACCACCCCACTCTCGTCGAGAATATCATCTATCAGCTTAAGGATCGTTTTTTCGTAATGGGTATGTTCTATCACTTTAGCCAGTGCAGGGTAAGCCGTTCTTCTTTCAGTATCGAACCATCTGAAAATACTTTGAAGACTGTCTGCCAGCTTTCGTATCAGAATAAATTGTTCACCGTTCAGCACCGCGCCGGGAATAGAAAGCAGCTTAAGCTCCCGGGAAATATTCAACGCATGATCGTTTGGAAAATATATACCGCTTTGAATGACCAGCTTGTATTCATTACTCTGCTGAAGGTCAAGCGAAATAAAATCCTTACGGGTATGAACGCGCAGTTCTTCTGCTTTCTCCTGGCCGTATTCTGTTTTGCAATGCTCCGCCAGCAGGGCTTTCACCTTGTTGAATTCCAACTGCACCAGGGCTGACTCAGGAAAAACTTTCATAATAATTCTACCCCTGAATAATGTCAGGAATCATTTCATTTTAAGAGAGCAAAAGTAAATGATTAGTGGGTGAAAGCCCCCGATGTGAAATGCAAAAAAACAGATTGTTATTTAGCCATACTCTTCGAGACCACTTCCGGCAGAAATTGAGAAGCATCTCCACCGTTCCTGATGATATCCCTTACAATTGTTGAAGCTACTGAAGTGTATTTTGGCTCGCCTGTAAGAAAGATGGTTTCGATATTACTATCCAGCGTCCGGTTCGCATCTGCAATGGTCTTTTCATATTCAAAATCGCTCACGTATCTGATGCCGCGGAGGATGAACCTCGCGCCTATCTTTCTGCAATAGTTTACGGTGAGTCCCTCATATAGCGCGCCTTCTACTTTTGGTTCATCGCGATAAATATCCCGTATCCATGCCAGACGTTGTTCACCAGAGAACATCGGCGCTTTCGATGCGTTCATACCTATTCCCACGACGATCTTGTCGAAC
>DASWTK010000075.1:0-33982 GCA_036402175.1 Chitinophagaceae bacterium
GACTTGCGCGTGAGAATGCCCAGAACGTTGGACTTGAAAGAACCTACGATTCATTATTGAAAGGCGAAACCGGTAAGAAGCTTGTTCGCTGTGTGGGCGCAGGGGCTTATATACCAGTGGAGGGATATGAAATTGAACCGAAGAACGGAAAAGACATAATCACCACCATTGATGTAAATACACAGGATATCGCTGAAAATGCTTTACTGAAAATGATGATCGGGAACGAAGCGGTGCACGGAACCTGCATCGTTATGGAAGTAAAAACAGGTAAGATCAAAGCTATCGCAAACCTGGGTAAACTGCCGGATGGCAATTACTGGGAAGACCTTAATCATGCAATCCGCGCATCGGAACCTGGATCAACTTTCAAGCTGGCTACCATGATCGCGCTTCTGGAAGACCGATATGTATCACTCACTGATCACGTAGATCTTGAAGGCGGAAGCTGGAAAATATCCAGGCGCACGGTTTACGACAGCGAACGGCATGGATTGAACGACGTCACCATTCAACAGGCTTTCGAACACAGTTCCAACGTTGGAATGGCGAAACTGGCCTGTGCTTACTATACCAAAAAACCTGAACAGTTCATCTCGCACCTTAAGAAACTACGACTCGATCAACCCTCGGGTGTTGACCTGATGGGTGAAACGAGGCCGATTGTAAAAAATCCCAAATCGCGTACGTGGAGCGCCACTACGCTTCCGTGGATGTCGTTCGGCTATGAAGTAATGGTTAGCCCGTTACAAACGCTGATGTTGTACAATGCCGTGGCCAATAACGGCAAAATGATGCGCCCTTACCTGGTGAATGAGATCAGGCAGAGTGGAGTGGTAGCGGAAAGCAAAAAACCCGAAGTACTGGTGGAAGAGATCTGCAGTGAAAAAACACTGCAGCAACTTAAGGCCTGCCTTGAAGGTGTGGTTACAGATGGTACCGGTAAAAGTCTGCTTTCACCTTATTACAAGATCGCGGGTAAAACTGGTACTGCATTGGTTGCAAATGGCAATCGTGGTTATGCTGATCATATTTATCAGTCGTCTTTCGCTGGATATTTTCCAGCCGACAATCCACAGTATTCCTGCATTGTAGTGATCAGGAACAAGCCGTTCGCTAAAAAATATTACGGAGCTCTGATCGCGGGACCTGTTTTCAAAGAAGTGGCCGATAAACTGATGGCGGTAAGCGCGGATAAAGAAGAAGTTCTGGTTACGCAGAACTATGTAGCAAGGCCCGATAGCAGCGATTATTATTATGCAGGTTATACACCGGCTGTGAAGGAAGTCTTCAATTCGCTGCAGTTTAGTTATTACGATTCTTCGGGTGGAAACGAATGGAGCCGTGTGTATGCATACAATTACAGGCCCGTTGTCAATAAGCAGACTATTACCAAACAGATCATGCCAGACTTGAAAGGAATGGGTTTGAAAGACGCGCTTTATCTGCTGGAGAACATGAATCTGAGGGTAACGGTAAAAGGCAAAGGCAGGGTTACTGATCAGTCGATAGAACCCGGATTAACTTATTCAAAAAAACAACCAGTCGTTATACAACTGAACTGATGGCATTTTTACAGGACATATTATATAAAGTACCACTCAGGTCTGTGAAAGGCAGTCTTGAAATTGAGGTCACCGGCCTTCAGCTCGATTCGCGCAAGGTTGAGAAGGGATCTGTTTTCATTGCTATCCGTGGAGTGCTCACAGATGGTCACCAGTTCATACCTCAGGTTACCGATGCCGGCGCAGCAGCGGTTGTTTGTGAAACGCTGCCACCCGATTTGAATGATCAGTGTGTTTATGTGCAGGTTGAAAATACGGCAATGGCGGCTGCTTTGATGGCTCATAATTTTTATGGTCATCCGTCGGAAAAATTAAAGCTGGTAGGTGTAACGGGAACAAATGGTAAAACAACCATTGCGACACTGTTGTTCAAATTATTCAGCGCACTGGGCTACAGGTGTGGATTGATCAGCACTGTGCACAACCAGATCGGTGAAGACATTATTCCTGCAACGCATACCACGCCCGACGCTATCAGCCTGAATGCATTGCTCAGGCAGATGCTGGATGAAGGTTGCAGTCACGTGTTCATGGAAAGCAGCTCGCACGCGATCCACCAGCACCGAATAACAGGATTGAGATACGCCGGCGGAATTTTCAGCAATATTTCACACGATCATCTCGATTATCATAAGTCATTCGACGAATACATACGGGTGAAGAAAGCGTTTTTTGATTCATTGCCGTCCGATGCATTTGCAATTTCCAATGCCGATGACAAGCGCGGGCCAGTCATGCTTCAGAATACAAACGCGAAGAAATATTACTACAGCCTGAGAACGCTGGCAGAATTCAAAGGGAAGATACTGGAGAATAACCTGACCGGACTGGTAATGACGATCAATGAGCAGGAAGTTCATTTCAGGCTGATCGGCGAGTTCAACGCATACAATTTACTGGCGGTATATGGCGCGGCTATCTGCCTGGGTGAAGACAAGAATGATGTGTTGCGTGTATTAAGCGTGCAAACCGGAGCGGAAGGCAGGTTCGAATACATTGTTTCACCTAAAGAACGCGTAATAGGGATCGTTGATTACGCACATACGCCCGATGCACTGATGAATGTGCTGACAACCATAAAAAATTTGCGGAGAGGACATGAGCAGATCATAACTGTTGTGGGATGCGGTGGTGATCGCGACAAAACTAAAAGGCCGGTGATGGGCGAGGTAACCTGTGAGCATAGCGACCGCGTGATCTTCACTTCCGACAATCCGCGCAGCGAGGATCCGCAGGCGATCATACATGATATGGAAGCTACGCTCAGCACCGCGGCAAAGCGTAAGTACATTTCAATTGCCGACCGGCGCGAAGCGATAAAAACGGCGGTGACCATGGCCAAAGAAGAAGACATAGTGCTTGTTGCAGGAAAGGGTCATGAGAAATACCAGGAGATCAAAGGAGTTAAACATCATTTTGACGATAAGGAGGTATTGAGTGAGATGTTTGATTTGTTGAATAAATAAAAATGTAAACCCAACTCCCTAAACCACATGCTATACCATCTATTTGATTGGTTGCGAACTACTGATGTTAAGGTGCCGGGCGGAGCCCTGTTCCTTTTCATAACATTCAGGGTTCTGCTGGCTGTGTTGTTGTCGCTCATCATTACAACCGTGTTCGGAAAACGCCTGATCAATTTTCTGCTCAAAAAGCAGGTTGGTGAAAGCGTTCGCGATCTTGGCCTTGCGGGTGAGCAGCAGAAAAAGGGAACGCCTACAATGGGAGGCATCATCATATTGCTGGCCATACTTATTCCAACATTGCTGCTGGCCGATCTTGGAAAGGTATATATCAGGCTGATGATCTTCAGTACCATCTGGCTGGGCATTATCGGTTTTATTGATGATTATCTGAAGCTGAGAGCAAAACGCATCGCACAGCAACAGGGGATCGCATACAGGAAAGGCGACAAAGATGGATTGGCAGGGTGGTTCAAAGTACTGGGACAGGTAGTTCTTGGAATTGTTGTAGGGGCAACATTGTTGTTTAATGATAATACGCAGGTGTATCGTGAATACGTGGGTGAAAACCTGCCGGCAGATACCACGAACATCAAGCGGGTCCCTTACAATGAACAGGAAAGGATCTTCGTGAAGTCTGATTATCCTATCACTACTATTCCTTTTGTGAAGAACCATGAATTTAACTATTCAAAATTATTGCCTGCTGGTTTGCGGGGACTCACATGGCTTTTGTACATCGTGATCGTAATATTTATTATCACTGCCGTTTCAAACGGCGCCAATATTACGGATGGAGTAGACGGACTTGCAACCGGTGTTTCTGCGATCATTGGAGTGTGCCTTGGTGTGTTTGCGTATGCCAGCGGTAACCTGCGGCTTGCGGATTATCTCAACATCATGTACATACCGAACCTTGGTGAGTTGTCAATTTTTATTGGCGCGATGATCGGTGCATGTGTTGGATTTCTATGGTATAACTCATATCCGGCCCAGGTGTTCATGGGAGATACAGGAAGTCTCGCGCTCGGCGGAATCATCGCGGCGCTTGCGATAATTGTAAGAAAGGAATTGTTGATACCTATATTCTGTGGTGTATTTCTTGTGGAAAATTTGAGCGTGATGATACAGGTAAGTTATTTCAAATACACTAAGAAAAAGTATGGAGAAGGCCGGCGGATATTTTTGATGAGCCCGTTGCATCATCATTATCAAAAATTAGGTTATCACGAAAGTAAGATTGTGACAAGATTCTGGATTGTGACCATTTTGTGTGTAGTGTTTTCAATCGTGACGCTTAAAATACGTTGATCTGTTCTTCCTTTACGGAACTAACGCTTTATTGAAAAACCAACAAGGAACTCCAATTTCAGAAAAACCGTCAGACGAAGTAATTGTGGTGCAGTGAATTTTCATGCTTTTGAAGAACCAACTCAATCCGTATTTATGATAGGGATCCAACCTTGTTTAAAACTGTTTGCATAAACATTTCAATTAAGCAAATTGAATAGGTTAGTCATACTGGGAGGAGGAGAGAGCGGAATTGGCGCTGCCATACTCGGGCAGGCGAAAGGATATGAAGTTTTTTTATCTGATGGAAGTTCTTTGAAGGAGCATTACAAACTGGAACTGCAGCAACGAGGCATTGCGTATGAAGAAGGCGGACATGACGAAAAAAAAATCTTGCAGGCCGACGAAGTGATGAAGAGTCCCGGAATACCTGACAAATCAGAAATGGTAAAGAAGATCAGGGCCAAAGGAATCCGGGTGATCAGTGAGATTGAATTTGCTTACAGGCATAAAGGGAGCAGCAGGATCATCGCCATCACCGGAAGCAATGGGAAGACCACCACTACCGCTCTTACGCATCACATATGCAAAGAGGCGGGTCTTGATTGCGCGCTGGTTGGCAACATCGGTTATTCATTTGCCAGGCAGGTTGCGGAAGATCCGAAGCCTTGGTATGTGGCGGAGATCAGCAGTTTTCAGCTGGATGACATTCACGAATTCAGACCTGACGTAGGTATTCTTACGAACATCACGGAAGACCATCTTGACAGGTACGATTACAATTTCGTGAATTACATCCGGAGTAAGTTCCGGATCACAATGAACCAGACATCAGAAGACCATTTCATTTATTGCGAAGATGACCCTGTGACAATGCAATACCTGAAACAGTACTTAACCACTACTAACCTATTACCATTCACTATGAGACATGAACTGAACAAGGGCGCTTACATACAAAACGGGCAAATGACCATAACGGCGGGCGATGAGAAAATGCAGATGAGCATCTATGACTTTGCATTAAAAGGGAAACACAATCAATATAATACTATGGCAGCAGGTCTGGCGGCAGCGGTGATTGGATTGAGAAAGGAAAAGATACGTGATGCCATCCAGAGCTTTGAAAGCCTGGAGCATAGAATGGAGCCTGTGTTGCCGGTAAGAGGAGTTGAATTCATTAACGACAGCAAAGCAACCAATGTGAACAGCACCTGGTATGCGCTGGAGAGCATGGAAAAGCCAACAATCCTGATACTTGGTGGAGTTGATAAGGGCAACGACTATTCACTCATCCGTGACCTGGTGAGAGAGAAAGTAAAAGCAATTGTTTGTCTTGGTACCGACAACAGGAAGATACACGAGGCTTTTATGAATGATGTTCCGGTAATAGTGAACACGGGCAGTGCGAAAGAAGCCGTGCTGACATCCTTTCGCCTGGCAAATAAAGGAGACGTGGTATTGCTGAGCCCCGCATGTGCAAGCTTCGATCTTTTTAAGAACTATGAAGACAGGGGGCAGCAGTTTAAGCAGGCGGTTCGCGAGTTATAGGGTTTCGGGTTTTGGGTTTTGGGTTTTGGGTTTTCCAAAGTTGGGGTGGTTGAGAATTGTGTGAGTTGTTTTTTCATTTTTCATTTTACATTTTACATTTTTCATTTTCCATGCCAGATCCACTCATCATAGATCACTCCTCACTTCGTAACCTCGGCCAGCGTGCGCGGGGCGATAAGGTCATCTGGGCCATAGTGGTGATATTGGGACTGGTTTCGTTACTGGCAGTGTATAGCTCAACCGGCTTGCTTGCATATAAAATGAATCGTGGCAATACCGAAGTTTACCTGTTCAAACAGGTGGTATTTATTTCACTGGGGATTACGGTGATCTATTTTATGCACCGCGTGAATTATACCTTCTATTCACGATTGGCAGTAATACTTTTCCTGCTTTCGATCCCATTATTGCTATACACTCTGTTTTATGGAGTAACGCTTAATGAAGGAAGCAGGTGGATTCGGGTACCGGTGATCAACCTTACATTTCAGACATCAGACCTTGCAAAGCTGGCGCTCTTCATGTATGTGAGCCGGCAGCTGAGCCGGCGACAATACCTGGTTAAGGATTTCAAGAAAGGATTTCTGCCGGTGATCATACCGGTAGGAGTGATCTGTTTACTGATAGCGCCGGCGAACCTTTCGACGGCTTTGCTGCTTGGAGCGAGCTGCCTGATGCTGATGTTCATCGGCAGGGTGAGATTGAAATATTTGCTTGTTACGATCGGAATTGCGCTGCTGCCTGTGATAATGCTGATTACACTGGCAACTGCTTATTACGACAAACAGGAACAGAAATGTGAAGAGCTGCCAGCGGTTCTGCAGGTATCAAGAATTCCTACCTGGATCAAGAGGGTGCAGAATTTCATGTACGCGTCGAAGGATTTTGATAAGGATGATAATTACCAGATCAATCAGGCAAAGATCGCGATAGCAAAAGGCGGATGGCTGGGTGCCGGTCCGGGTAACAGCGAGTCGCGCAATTTTCTGCCGCATCCCTATTCAGATTTTATTTATGCGATCATCATTGAAGAGTACGGATTGATAGGAGGCGCGTGCCTGATGTTCATTTATATTCTGTTCCTGTTTCGAAGCATCAGGATATTCAGGAAGTGCCCATACGCGTTCGGCGCGTTCCTGGCGTTAGGACTGAGTTTTACGCTGGTGATTCAGGCATTGACCAATATGGCTGTCAATGTTAACCTGTTTCCGGTAACCGGAGTAACGCTTCCATTGGTTAGCATGGGAGGAAGTTCGTTCCTGTTCACCTGTGTTTCCATTGGTATCATCCTGAGTGTTGCGAGGAATGTAGAGCAGAAGGAAGGAGTAAATAATGAAGTTGTGAATAATGAAGTTAGTCAGTAGGTAATGACCCAAAAACGAATCATACTAGCCGGTGGGGGAACAGGAGGTCATATATTTCCGGCAGTTGCTATTGCAAATGCCCTGAAGAAGATGGAGCCGGAAATGGAAATTTTGTTTGTCGGGGCGCGGGGAAAGATGGAAATGGAAAAAGTGCCGCAGGCTGGTTATAATATAAAAGGACTGGATATCGCGGGATTTAACAGAAGCTCTTTGATCAAAAACATTTCATTGCCTTACAAGCTGCTGAAAAGTTTTTTCCAGGTGAGGAAGATAGTTAACGGGTTCAAACCCGATGCGGTTATAGGAGTGGGTGGCTATTCAAGTTTCCCTGTGCTGAAATATGCGCAGGTGAAAGGGATCCCAACCTTCATCCATGAATCGAATTCATTTGCGGGAAAGTCGAACGTGCTGCTTGGGAAAAAAGCAACAAAAGTGTTTGTAGCAACGGAAGGAATGGAAAAATTTTTTCCTGCTAAAAAGATCATGATCACAGGAAATCCGGTCCGCGCATCGATCGTGAACACCCGCGTAAGCAGGGAGGAAGGTGTAAAGTTCTTTGGTTTGGATCCAGACAGGAAGATCATACTTGCAACCGGGGGAAGCCTGGGCGCAAGAGGAATCAATGAGGCGATTGAAGCGCAGCTGCACGCATTTTCTTCAGCAGGTGTTCAGCTGATATGGCAAACGGGAAAGCCATTTGCCGAAAGAGCAGCTGCCAGCACAAAAGGAAAAGAGGGAATATGGACAGGAGCGTTCATAACTGAAATGGAAAAAGCATATGCCGCGGCAGACGTGGTAATATCAAGAGCGGGAGCGATGGCAATCGCGGAACTATGTGTTGTGAAGAAACCGGTAGTGTTTGTTCCATTTCCGTTCGCGGCTGAAGACCATCAGACAGTCAATGCCGAAAATCTGGCGCGCAGGAAAGCAGGAGTGATGATAAGAGATAGCGAAGCGAAAGAAAAACTTGTTCAAACCGCGATTGACCTGGCCAATGACGGTAACAGGCAGCAGGAACTGAAAACAAATATCGGCAGTCTGGCAGTAACAGATGCTGATGTCAGGGTTGCGAAAGCAGTATTGGAAAATATAAAAAAGACATAAAACAGATTGATCAATCTTTCAACCATAACTAAAGTTTATTTCATAGGCATCGGTGGCATTGGTATGAGCGCGATTGCCAGGTATTTCAAGGCACAGGGAAAGGAAGTGAGCGGTTACGACAAAACGGAAACTGATCTTACCAGGCAGCTGGCTGCGGAGGGTATACCTGTTCATTACGAAGAGGACGTTGAAAAGATTCCTAAAGATGCTGGGCTTGTGGTGTACACGCCAGCCGTGCCAGCGAATCACAAAGAGCTGGTTTATTACCAGCAGAATAACTATCCGCTGAAACGGAGTGAGGTATTGGGATTGATCACTGAAAGCTCTTTTAATATCTGTGTTGCGGGAACTCATGGAAAGACTACCATCTCTACCATGATCGCTCACATATTGCGTCATTCCGGTTATGGCTGCAACGCATTTCTCGGTGGGATATCGGTGAACTATAATACCAATTTCTGGAGTGATGAGAACAACGTATGCGTTGTGGAGGCTGACGAATACGACAGAAGTTTTTTGAAATTAAAGCCAGATATAGCTGTTATCACAGCGATGGATGCTGACCACCTCGACATCTACGGAAATGAGACCGCCATGGAAGATGCATTCATTGAGTTTTCCGGAAAAGTGAAGCAGGGCGGATTGCTGTTATCCAAATTCGGTTTGAAGCGTGGTAAAGAGTTCAGTGCCGCGAACCATAAAACATACAGCCTGCAGAATGAAAGCGCGGATGTATATGGAGCCAACATCAGGATGAAGCAGGGAGGATATGAATTTGATGTAATGATGAAGGATTTTATGCTGGACAATGTGTCATTGAACATGGGTGGAATGCATAACGTTGAGAATAGCATCGCGGCAATTACTGTTGCCCGCCAGCTAAACATCCGATGGGAGAAGATAAAGTCGGCAGTTGCGGACTTCAAAGGCGTGAAGCGGAGGTTTGAATACATTCTGCGTTCAAAAGATTTCGTGTTCATTGACGATTATGCGCATCATCCTGAAGAATTGAAAGCATTGATAACCGGCGCGAAGGCATTGTTTTCAAACAGATCGTGCACCATTGTGTTTCAGCCGCATTTATACTCACGCACCAGGGACCTGGCTGAAGAGTTTGCGCGGGTGCTGGATCTGGCCGACGAAGTGATTTTGCTGCCCATTTACCCTGCCAGGGAACTACCCATCCCTGGCGTGAGCAGCAAGATGATACTGGACAGGATGTATAATGATAACAAACATATGATGGATAAGGAGGAGCTGGTTGGATGGTTGCGGACGCATGAAGTGGAATTATTCATTACGGCTGGAGCTGGAGACATTGATGCGATGGTGCAGCCGTTGAAAGAGATCTTTCAAACGAACTAATCAATACTGTGTGCGGGAAGTATCACCTGTACACCTTGTACCCGTCTAACGGTTGTTTAATGCCGTTAGGCGGGTCTCAGAGAAGCAGTAGTTATGGCAAACTGGAAAAGTAAAATATGGAAAACTGTAATGCTCGTTGGCTGGTGCCTGGCGGGGGCGGGGCTTGTTGCCCTGTTGATTGCAGCTGTGAGTAAAAAGGAAAAGGATGTTTGCAAGGGGTACGAAGTGAGGATACACGGGGCAAGCGAGCAGTTGTTTCTTGACAAGGCTGAAATTGTCAGGCTGATATCAGGAACAACAATCGTTGGAATGCCGGTAAAGGAAATTGATTTGCGCAAGATGGAGGAGAAACTTGAGAAGCATGCATGGATCAGGGGAGCGCAATTGTTCATTGACAATAACAATATCCTCCGCGTGAATGTTGAAGAACGTGAACCGATCGCAAGGATATTTACCGAAGGAGGCAATACATTTTACATCGACAGTTCGTGTGAGCAGTTGCCATTGACGGAGTCAATAGCGCTCAGGCTTCCGGTGTTTACAGGTTTTCCATCAGAGAGAGTGCGACTGAACAAGGCCGACAGGGCGTTGATGCAGCAGATAAAACAGATGAGTGGCTTTTTGAATAAGGATGCTTTCTGGGGAGCGCAGATAGCGCAGGTTGATATCACGCCGCAGCGCCAGTTTGAAATGGTGCCTACTATAGGAAACCACATTATTGAATTTGGAGATGGAAATGATATTGAAAATAAATTCAGGCGACTTCTGGTGTTTTACAAACAGGTGATGAGCAAGAGCGGATTGAGTTCCTATGAGCGAGTGAATGTTCAGTTTGCGCGGCAGGTTATCGGAAAGAAGAAGGGTGTGCCATTGTCGAGGTACGATTCGCTGCAGGCTGTAAAAAAGATCAGGCAGCTGATCATTGCGGCTCAGCGAATGCAGCCCGACACAATGCGTGCAAATGTGAAGCCGCTTGAAACAAGTTCGATGTCGGAAAATCAATTGCGGAATTATGACCTGGTGCCGGTAGATACCACCAGAAATTTACCTGACCGAAATAAAGATCAATAATTATTAAATAATCAACCTCGGGATATGAATAACGAACAACCCATTATCGTAGGACTCGACATCGGCACTACAAAAATAGCTGCCATAGCCGGTCGAAAAAACGAGTACGGCAAGCTGGAGATTCTTGGCTTCGGCCGTGCGAATTCCAATGGTGTCAAGCACGGACAGGTGCTTAACATTGATGAGACCATCAAGGCCATCAGGATGGCGTTGGACAACTGTTATGCTTCCAACCCTAATCTGGAGATCAACGAAGTGTATGTTGGCATTGCCGGACATCACATCAAGAGCCTTCAGACGCGTGGTGATATCGTTCGTCATGAGACAACGGATGAGATCACACAGCGTGAAATAGATCAGCTGGTGGCAGATCAGTACAAGACTTACATACCTGCCGGCGATCAGATCATTGACGTGATACCACAGGAGTTCACGGTAGATAATTTTCAGAACATTCCTAACCCGATAGGATATGGTGGTGTAAAAGTCGGAGCCAATTTCCATATCATAACGGGTGATAAAAATGCCATCCGCAATATCAACCGTGCGGTGGAAAAAAGCGGATTGCATACGAAGGACCTGGTGCTGCAGCCACTGGCATCAGCTTCTGCGGTCATGGGTAATGAAGATCTTGAGGCGGGTGTTGCAATTGTTGATATTGGTGGTGGTACCACCGACCTGGCTGTTTTTTATGAAGGCATCCTGAAGCATACTGCTGTAATTCCATTTGGTGGCGAGAACATCACGAATGATATCAAGACCGGTCTTGGTGTTTTAAAAACGCAGGCCGAGCAGATGAAAGTGCAGTTTGGATCGGCGCTGGCAAATGAAACAAAAACGAATGCCTGGATCACCATTCCGGGTTTGCGTGGTATGCCTGCAAAAGAGATCAGCGTCAAAAATCTTTCGAACATCATTCAGGCAAGGATGAGCGAAATACTTGATTTTGTTACTTACCACCTGAAGCAGGTAGGGTTGGATAACAAAATGCTGAATGGCGGAATTGTTTTAACGGGAGGGGGATCGCAATTAAAGCACCTGATACAATTAACTGAATACGTAACAGGACTGAACGCACGGATCGGTTTTCCGAATGAGCACCTGGCTGCGGGACATATCGATGAACTGGCCAAGCCTGTTTATTCAACCTGTATTGGTCTCATTCTGAAAGGTTACGATGATTACGAACACGACCGCAAGCAGTTTGAAGTCCGTTACGCACAGATGGAGATACCCAAAACCCTGCAGAAGGAAGAAATAACTGAAGAAGCCGGCGGTGGAGAAGATGTAAGTGTCGCGCAACGCAAAAAGAGATTGGGCATCGGCAGTTTCTGGGGCAAGTTCAAAGACAATCTCATCGATCTCTTCAAAGAAGAAGAAGACAAAGCCTTCTAATCCGTGAAATCCTTTTAATCCCTAATAATCCGTGCTCCCATCCATAAAATCCTTAAAATCCATAAATAATCCGTGCTCCTATCCATGAAATCCTTAAAATCCATAAATAATCTGTGCTTAAATCCAAATAAATCTGTGATCCATAATCCGCATTCCACTATCCTTATTCTAAAATCTGTACTCTTTTTAATTGCAAATCCATTAAATCATAATGATCCCGGTTTAAAACAATCCGTGATCACAAATGCTACGCTATGATTCATTTTGATCTCCCTAAAGAAAAATCTTCCATCATCAAGGTGGTTGGTGTTGGTGGTGGCGGCAGCAATGCAGTTAACTACATGTACAGCCTGAACATCGAGGGTGTGAATTTTATTATCTGCAATACCGATGCGCAGGCCATTGCATTGAGTAAGGTTCCTAATAAGGTGCAGCTTGGACCGCACCTTACGCAAGGACTGGGTGCGGGAGCCAATCCCGACATTGGCCGGCTTGCCACAGAAGAATCGCTTGAAGAGATCAGGCGAATACTTGAAGTGAATACCAAGATGGTATTTGTAACCGCAGGAATGGGTGGTGGAACCGGAACCGGTGGAGCGCCTATCATTGCTAAAATTTGCAAGGACCTTGGGATACTAACCGTAGGCATTGTGACCACGCCTTTCAGTTATGAAGGCAAGAAACGTCAGCTGCAGGCGGAAGAAGGAATTCAGACGCTGAAGAATTATGTTGATACATTGCTTGTCATCAGTAACGACAAGCTGAGGCATCAATACGGAAACCTGAAGATGAAAGAAGCTTTTTCAAAAGCTGATAACGTGCTTGCTACTGCCGCTAAATGTATTACTGATGTCATCAACAGTACCGGCCAGATCAATGTTGACTTCGCGGATGTTTGCACCGTAATGCGGAATGGTGGCGTTGCGATACTAGGAAGCGCCGCAGTATCAGGTGAGAACCGTGCGCAGCGGGCTATCGAAGAAGCGTTGAATTCACCTTTGCTGAACGACAACGATATCCGTGGTGCAAAATGGATACTTATCAATATCAATTCATCGGAAGGTGAGCACGAGTTTACAATGGATGAAGTTGATATCATTCAGAATTATCTCATCGGCCAGGCAGGGGAACATTCTGATGTGATACTTGGATTGGGATACGACAATTCACTCGACGCAAATATTGGCATTACGCTGATAGCAACAGGATTTGAGCACCGAGATCCATTTATAAAGAAGATGGAACAGAAACCCGCCGCGCCAAAGAAGGATGAAAAGGTTGTTATGACGCTTGGTGTAACCGGAGAGGAAAAGAAATTATATGACCAGCCTGTGTTTCAATTTGAAGAGCCCGCAAAGGAAATGCACGTCGTAAAAAACACGCCTGAGCTTCCGGTCGAGCTTGCTCCAAGGATCGTTGAAATGGAATCACATAAGAAGGCGATTGTGGATTTTACTAATGGAGAGCCTCGTACAAATACTGTGGATAAAAAAGAAAACCGGGAGAGTATGGAGTTAATATATTCGTCCATCTCTGAAACGCAAATTCCCGAAAAAAATACTGAGCCTCCGGGCGAAAATAATTCTCCCTTATCTGCAGTAAGTGGGGGATACTTGGCCAAGCCATCCAATATTTATGCAGAACCGAAGGTTCAAACATCCAACCCTGAACAAATACCTGTGAAGGAACCAGTCTTAAATACGGGCTCCACGGAATCCACAAAGGAAGAAGAACCTTCTTTTGATATGCAGCTCGTACTGAAAGATGATATTCCAGCGGCGGATACGCCTCTGGCCCATCAAACTCTAAATCAAAATTTGGGTAGCTTTTCCGCTGAGGAGCCTGCACTGCAGGACGAAGCGGACGAACAAAAGCGTCGTGCAGCAGAACGGATACAGAAACTGCGCAATCTGTCGTTCAACATTAATGCTGCCGACCCGAATAATGAGTTTGAGACTGTGCCGGCTTATATCCGCCGCAATTTAGAACTCTACAACACCATATCGCCTGCTCAGGATTTCTACAGCAACTATGAAGTAAAAACTGACGCGAATAACAATACCAGCATCAGTACGCTGAACACATTCCTGGACGGGAAAAAACCTGATTAAGCAATGATTTGTTTTTAGTTGTTTAAAAGGGTTAAGGCAACGTAAAGGTCCTTCTGATTTGATCAGGAGGATTTTTTTTGAATTAAACTTCAGGTGGGTTTGCGCTGACTGATTATCTGCTCCATTTTTTGATTGGCGTCTTCAAATATCTGTTTGTATGCTGCGGTATTTTCAATTTCGGCTGGCATCTTCAATGTTGGTGATTCAGCGGGATGGTCGATCAGATGCATCTGGAACCATTTCGTATCATGCCATCCGCCAAATTTGTACCCGATCTTTTTAAATACTCCTACATCATAAAATCCCATTGACCTGTGAAATTTTTCGCTTTTATCATTTGGCATACCCACTCCCGCATATACATTTACATATCCCTGTAATTTCAGCAGCGCAAATAAAGTTTCGTACAATATCCGCGCTACACCTGAGCTATGGAATTTTTCGGACACATAGATGGCTGATTCAACAGACCATGAATAAGCGGTCCGGTACCTGTGCCTGGTTCCGTATGCATAACCAATAACTTCATTATTGTGTTCGCAAACCACATAAGGATATTCCGCGGTGATTGAGCCTATCCTCGCTTCCCATTCTTCGGGAGAAGGCATAACATATTCAAAAGAGGTGATGTTATCCTCTACGTAAGGCCTGTAGATTTCATATGTATATTTCGCGTCCTCCAACCTGATGGGGCGAATGATAAACTGACTGGCCATTGTATAAAATCTGTTTGTTTTTTTGATCTGATTGCCGCCACTAATTTAAATAAACTGAACTTATTGAATGCATTATCGTTATCGGTATTAAGTCTAATCATTAACTTCATTCAATATGGCTACAGTTCTCATAACCGGAGGAACAGGCATGATAGGCACCGCGCTTACCAAACTGCTGTGCGAAAAAGGTTATGATGTCATCATTCTCACCCGAAACCCGAAACCCCGAACCAGAAACCAGAAACCAGAAACACGAAACATCTCTTACGCAAAATGGGATATCAAAAGCCAGACTATCGACATAGATGCCATCAAAAAAGCCGACCATATCATTAACCTTGCCGGCGCTAACGTAGGCGAGAAGCGCTGGACTAAAAAACGAAAACGCGAAATTGTTGAAAGCAGAACACTCACCGGCTCGCTTATTGTAAAAGCATTAAAGGAAAACTCAAATAATGTAAGATCGGTTATCAGTCCATCGGGTATAGGTTGGTATGGTGAGGACACCATTGCGAGTCTGAAACACGGAGGATTCGCTGAGTCGGAACCTGCATACGATGATTTCCTGGGACAAACATGTGTGCAATGGGAACAGAGCATTGAGCCAGTGAAAGCACTTGGAAAAAGGCTTGTGATCCTTCGTTGCGGAGTAGTGCTTTCCAATGAAGGAGGAGTGATCCGTGAGTTTAAAAAGCCGCTTTACGCGGGCGTAGCTTCTATACTGGGTAATGGAAAACAGATCATGAGCTGGATTCATATTGACGACATTTGCCGCTTGTATCTGTTTGCGCTCGAAAACGAAGAAATGAATGGTATTTATAACGCCGTTGCGCACCAGCCTGTAAGCAACAAATCTTTTGTACTTGAATTTGCGAAGCAAATGCGCGGTAAATATTATCTCCCTGTGCATGTGCCCGCGTTCGTTCTCAAATTGGTTGTGGGCGAAATGAGCATCGAGGTATTAAAAAGCGCCACGGTAAGCAATGAGAAAGTGCGCCATGCGGGTTTCAAATTCCTTTATCCAACCATACAGGCAGCATTCAACCAGTTGACAAAGAGCGAATAATTCTACAGGTCCGCCGTCTTAAATTTCCGCACCGAGAAAAAGCAGTAAGCTGTTATATAAACCAGCGCGCAAATAATAAGCACATATGGTTCCGGAGTATTTTTATAAAACATCTCTTTGCCGAAAGGTACAGGTATCAGCACATCGGTAGTTTGCAGCGGAAAAAAGTTCCAGCTTCCCTTGACCACATAATTATGCATCAACGCTCCAAGCAGCGATTCAAATACCAATCCATAAATGAAAAATATTCCCATTGCCAGCCCGCCACGGCGGAGCAGCACTGCCAGGATCATTCCAAAGAAAATGTAACTCAACGCCTGGATGAACGCGTATAATATATATTCTGTTCCTTCTACAGTCACCTTGCTTCCATGCATGGTGCCGAATATAATGGCGTTGGCTATGCAGATAAGGGTAGTGATGACGGCAAGTATAACAGCCACCTGTATTTTTCCGTAGATGAACTGTTGCCGCGTCATGCCATCAACAATGTTCTGCCGGTGCGTTTTGTAAGTATATTCATTGGTAATGATCAGTATCATCAGCATACCAGGGAAATACAGCAACCAGCTGCTAACCCACGCAATTGTTTGCCACACTTTCGGAAACCCGTAAGGAAAAAGATCCAGCGGAAGTTGTTTTTTCAGATCCAGCTGAAACTGGTAAAAAATATAATTCAGGCTGAACAATCCTATAACATATAATCCCAGCAGGATCCAAAACGTGCGGTAGTTTTTTACTTTCAGCCATTCCAGCTTTAAAGAATGCATATGATCAGGGTTTTTTTGTTCCCCTTGAATCCGCGGGGATGTTCGTCAGTTCAAAGAATTTTGTTTCGAGGCTTTTCTTTTTCAGTTGCAGATGATTCAATACCACTCCCTGCTCAAAGCAAATACGGTTGATGTTTTCCAACATGGCATTTCCCGTCGGATAGAACAGGTGGATCACGTTTCCTTCCTTCCGCAAATGTGTAAAGCCGTTTGTTCCGTTCAGTACCGATTCAAGTTTTGTAAGGTCCGAAGCGCTTACTTCCACTATATCTTCATTCACCAGCACTTCATCAACATGACCGGAAGCAAGCAATTTTCCTTTTTGCAGAATAGCTACGTGCGAACAAACCTTTTCAACTTCATCCAACAGGTGGCTCGCAAGAATGATCGTGATGCCTTCTTTGGCAAGATTCCTTATCAGGTCGCGCGTTTCTGCAATTCCTTCCGGATCCAATCCGTTAGTAGGCTCATCGAAAACCAACACCCTTGGATTTCCCAGCAAGCAGGAAGCTACAGCCAAACGTTGCTTCATACCGAGCGAGTAAGTATTAAATTTTGAATCCTTACGCTGCCACAGATTCACCCGTTTTAAAACTTGTGGAATGTCATTCAGCCCGTGCCGCTTGATCTCTGCGGCAATGCGTAAATTTCGTTCGCCTGATAAATAGTGATAAAAATTCGGTGTTTCCAGTAGGGTCCCGATCTGGCGACGGTGCATTTCAGTTGGAGGTTCTCCAAACCAGCGGTAACTTCCATGTGTTGCCTTGAGCACATCCATTACGATGCCCAGCATGGTGGTCTTTCCGCTTCCATTTGGTCCCAGTATTCCGAACACGGAACCCTCCGGTACTTCCAGCGATACGTCATTCAACGCCTGGATGCTTCCGTAAAATTTTGTGATGTTTTGTATTGAAAGGACTGACAAAGGCAAAAGTTTTGCCTAAAGTAGTATGAATTTATAATTACAGCCAGCATTATTATACGAACCGGCCGATTCGCGTTACTAATTCCTGATTGGCTTGCCACCTTTCAGCACACTCTGAATTCTTTCCAGGGTTTTTTTCTCACCGCACAAACTCAGGAATGCTTCGCGTTCAAGGTCCAAAAGGTATTGTTCACTCACCTGTGTAGGTTCGCTCAGGTCTCCGCCGCACATAACAAAGGCGAGTTTCTTTGCGATGAGCGCATCATGCTCCGTTGCATAATTTGCGCGCAGCATGCCATTGATGCCGGCGTACAGTGCGCCTAAGGCAGAACGGCCGAGCACTTTTATATCAGTTCGCTGAACAGGCATTGTATAACCACTTTCGAACATTTCAATTACACTTCTCTTGGCTTCAGCTATCCTCCTTGATTGATTGATGACCACTTCATCCTGTCCTTTCCGGAAAATTCCAAGGTCATATCCCTCGAGCGCTGAAGTTGCAACCTTTGCGGTTGCTATTGTAAGAAAGCGATTCTTCAAAGTGATGGTTTCGGGTTCATCTTCATGCATTTCATCCGCGGCGCGCAACGTAAACTCTTTAGTGCCGCCTCCACCTGGGATAAGACCTACACCCAGTTCAACCAACCCGATATAAGTTTCCGCGGCAGGACATACCTTGTCGGAATGCATGCTCAGTTCACACGCGCCGCCCAATGCCAGGCCATGAGGCGCCACTACAACGGGTATGGATGAATACCTCGCCCGCATCATCGACTGCTGAAACATGCGTATCGCCATATCCAGCTCGTCATATTCCTGTTCGATGGCCAGCATGAAGATCATTCCAACGTTTGCACCGGCGGAAAAATTCTGACCATCATTCGCGATCACAAGGCCTTTGTATTTTTCTTCAGCCAGTGAAATGGAACGCTGTATGCCTTCCAGCACTTCACCACCAATGCTGCCCATCTTGGTATACCACTCAAGTCCAAGTACGTCGTCTCCCAAATGATAAGTGCGACAGGCACTGTTTTTCCAGACAGTCTGGTTTTCAAAATTTTTCATCACAATGAATGCTTCACCGCCAGGCAACACCTTATAACTTTTCGAAGCAACATCATAATAATATCTTTTTCCATTCTCCACTTTATAAAACTTCCTGATTCCCGCCGCTATCATTTCATCAACCCAGCCCGCAACCTTATAGCCCGCATCCCGCATGGCCTTCACTGTATTTTCTATTCCAAGAACATCCCAGCTTTCAAATGCGCCGATCTCCCATCCAAAGCCAGCCATCATGGCATCATCTACACGATAAACTTCATCTGATATTTCAGGAATGCGATGAGATATGTAGGAAAACAAACCATAATGAAAATGCCGTAAGAATTCACCTGCCTTATCTGTTCCCTGCGTAAGCATTTTCAGCCTCGTCTTCAGGTCGTCGATAGGCTTCGCGGCTTCAAGCGTGGCAAACTTCGGCTTCACGCGTGGAGCATACTCCATGGTTTTCAGGTTCAGCGTAAGGATCTCTTTTTCGCCTCCGCCACCTTTCAGTTTTTTGAAAAATCCCTGCCCTGTTTTATCGCCCAGCCAGTTATTGTCGACCATCTTCTGCAGCCAGCCGGGAATGTTGAATGCATCCCTGGCTTCATCGGCCGGACAATTATCATAAACCCCTTTCGCAACTTTTACGAGGGTATCAATACCAACAACATCCGCGGTTCTGAAGGTTGCGGATTTAGGACGGCCAATAACGGGACCTGTCAGTGCATCTACCTCATCAATCGTCAGTCCCATCTTATCTACAAGGCCAAAAATTGCCATGATGCCATAAACACCGATACGATTAGCGATGAAGGCGGGAGTATCCTTGCAAAGAACCGTTGTCTTTCCCAGGTACAGATCACCATAGTTCATCAAAAAATCAATCACCTCAGGATCGGTAGAAGGACCTGGTATGATCTCAAGTAAGCGCAGATACCGTGGAGGATTAAAGAAGTGCGTTCCGCAGAAATGTTTATTGAAGTCTTCACTTCTGCCCTCTGCCATCAGGTGAATCGGAATTCCGGAAGTATTAGACGTTATCAGTGTCCCGGGCTTCCTGTGTTTTTCAACCTGTTCAAAAACCTTCTGCTTGATGTCGAGCCGCTCTACAACAACTTCAATTACCCAATCGCACTGACCTATCAGCTTCATATCATCGTCAAAATTTCCGGTCGTAACCTTTTTGATCACATCCTTATGGTAAGCAGGAGAAGGATTGCTTTTGATGGCAGCCTGTAAGGCATCATTCACAAGCTTGTTCCTTTCAGCCTTGACTGTGCTTTCCGCCGCTTCTTTCGGAACAATATCCAGCAATACCACCTGAACGCCTATTCCGGCAAAATGAAGTGCTATTCTTGAACCCATTACCCCGCTACCCAGCACTGCCACTCTTTTGATCGATCTCTTGGCCATAATAATTAGTTAGTTAAACAACTATTTGACGTGAAATTAATACAATTGCGCGGATGTGCAAGTCTAATCCTCAGCTTACTCCCGAGCCATTTGCAGTGACCACGTCGGGGTTGATGAATGTAAGTTTTCCCGCATCCTCCGCCATCAGTATCATTCCATTGCTTTCGATTCCCCTCATTTTCCGCGGTGCCAGGTTTGCCACAACTACTACCTGCTTACCAACGATCTCTTCGGGTTTGAAATGAAGTGCGATACCCGATACAATGGTCCTGATTTCGGACCCCATATCTACCTGAAGCTTTAACAGTTTATCGGCCTTTTCAACTTTTTCGGCAGCGGTTATCGTACCAACACGCAGGTCGAGTTTCGCAAAATCGTCGTACTGGATCGTTGCCTTTAAAGGTTGTGCGATCTCAGCGATCTGTTTATCGGCTTGATTTTCTGTTTGTGCGCCGGTTGCTTTCTCAGGGCTTGAAACATTTGAAGCAGTCACCACAGCGGCGCCACCTTTTGTTCCTTTCAGTTTGTCGATCTGCGCTTGTATTTCCGCGTCTTCAATCTTTCTGAACAGCAATTCGGGCGGGCGTAATGAATATCCCACGCTAAGCAATTTTAATTTGCCTGCATTTTCCCATTCCAGCATCTTGTCAACTACTTTCATAAGATGCAACATCTTCCTTGCAGTATCGGGAAGAAAAGGATTAATGAAAATCGCCAGATTCGCTGTCAGTTGCAGGCAAAGGTGCAGGCAGTTGTCGATCAGTTTCTGATATTCCGGTTTTTGTTCCAGGCTCTTCGCCACAATCCATGGTTGTTTATCCTGCATGTACTTATTGCCTTTCCTGGCAAGGTCGATCACTTCATACAATGCATCGCGGAATTTGAAATTCTCCAGCGCTTCTTCAATATTCTTCCTGGTGTCATCAAATTCTGCGATCAGGTTTTTATCAACCCCGTCAAGTACTTCGGCATGCAGTGGCGGAACCTTTCCATTGCACAATTTGTGCATCAACACAAAAGTTCTGTTCACAAAATTTCCAAAAGTGGCAACAAGCTCGTTGTTGTTCCTGTCCTGGAAATCTTTCCAGGTAAAATCATTGTCCTTTGTTTCAGGTGCATTCGCGCACAGTATGTAACGAAGCGAATCCTGCATTCCCGGAAATTCTTTCACGTATTCGTGAACCCATACCGCCCAGTTGCGCGATGTAGAGATCTTTTCTCCTTCAAGGTTCAGGAATTCATTAGCCGGAACATTGTCAGGTAATACGAAGCCTCCGTGTGCCTTGAGCATCGCGGGGAAGATGAGGCAGTGAAATACAATATTGTCCTTGCCAATGAAATGCACCAGCTTCGTATCCTGCCTGCACCAGTAATCTTTCCAGTCATTTGTAAGCTCTTTAGTAGCGCTTATATAACCAATAGGTGCATCAAACCACACATAAAGCACTTTTCCTTCCGCATTTGGTAATGGAACTTTCACGCCCCAGTTACTGTCGCGCGTCATGGCGCGGCTTTGCAGTCCGTTATCAAGCCAGCTTTTGCACTGGCCATACACGTTGTTCTTCCATTCCTTGTGTTCTTCGAGCACCCATTGCTTCAGCCAGTTTTCATAATCCTGCAGCGGAAAATACCAGTGCCTCGTTTTTCGCTTAACCGGGATCGCGTCGCTAAGCGTTGAGCGGGGGTTTATCAGCTGTTCCGGACTAAGTGTTGAACCGCACTTCTCACATTGGTCGCCATATGCGTTAGGGTTAGAACAGATCGGGCAGGTTCCTGTAATGTAACGATCGGCAAGGAACGTGTTTGCTTTTTCATCAAAGTACTGTTCCGTTTCCTTTTCTTCAAAAAGGCCATCGTCGTACATTTTTTTGAAAAACTCCGCCGAAGTTTCATGATGCACCTGGTTTGACGTGCGGGAATAGATATCAAAAGAGATCCCTATATCCTCAAAGGTTTGTTTGATCATCCCGTGATACTTGTCAACGATCTGCTGTGGGCTCACGCCTTCTTTCAGGGCACGAATGGTAATGGGAACACCATGCTCATCACTGCCCCCCACAAATTTTACATCCCGTTTCAGGGCACGCAGGTAACGCACATATATATCTGCAGGCAGGTAGCAGCCGGCCAGGTGTCCAATGTGCACCGGACCGTTAGCATAAGGCAATGCCGCAGTTATAAGATATCTTTTAAATTCAGTCATATTTCCAATCCCTTGTTTCTAATGAAATGAGTGCAAAAATACCTTTCGGCAGCGCAATCCGCAACTCTGATTTTGGATTGAACAATAAATAAGATATTCGTGCATCTTTTTAAAATATGACCAACATTCCACCTTACCTGAAACCAGGCGATACGATCGGATTAGTTTGTCCGGCCGGTTATATGGACCCGGAAAAAGTGCAAACCTGCATCAATACGCTGCAGGCATGGGGTTTTAGAGTGAAAACCGGGAAAACGATCGGCGGCAATTCCACCAATTATTTTTCAGGCAACGATGATGAGCGCCTGGAAGATCTTCAGCTAATGCTCGACGATGATGAAGTACGTGCTGTTTTATGCGCGCGGGGTGGATATGGGATAGGTCGTATTGTTGAACGCATCCGCTTTAAAAAATTCAGGAAAGATCCAAAGTGGATCATTGGTTATAGTGATGTGACCGTTTTGCTGGCGCATATTTATGCACAGTACAGGATCGCGGGATTGCATTCTCCCATGGCCGCCGCTTTTAACGATGGCGGCGCCGATAGTGAGTACGTACTTTCATTGAACCATTTGCTCAAAGGTGGAACTGCATTATACAATTGTATCGCGCATCCTTTTAACAACGAAGGCGAGGCCGAAGGCATACTTGTTGGAGGTAATCTTTCTCTCCTGGTTCATCTCACCGGCACCTCATCGGATATCAAAACAAAAGGAAAGATCCTTTTCCTGGAGGACGTAGGCGAATATCTCTACAACATCGACCGGATGTTCTGGCACCTGAAGCGCAATGGAAAACTCGACAAGCTGGCTGGTCTTATAATCGGCGGTTTTACCGACATCAAGGATACGGACAGGCCGTTTGGGAAACCGGTTTACGATATCATCAGGGAAGTTGTTGGCGAATTCGATTATCCGGTCTGCTTTAAGTTTCCGGTAAGCCATGAACGGGAAAATTATGCATTGAAGACCGGTGTTCCTCACAAACTGACCGTCGACAGGAACGGCGTTCAGCTAAAAGAATTATCACAATAATTTTCCATTTTTATTTTAGCCGCATGAAGTGGATCAGGAAAATATTACAAAAGGTTTTGAGCGAGAAACAATACCTGTTGCTGCTGGCCACAGGTTTTCAGCGGCTTTTCAAAACAGGTAAGCTCGGTAGTGAATACCAGGACATTTATTTCCTGAAAAAGATCATTCGCCCCGGCGATCATTGCGTTGATATCGGCGCACACCTCGGTTATTATACTTTACAATTCAGCAGACTGGCAGGTGAAGAAGGTAAAGTAATAGCCATTGAGCCCGTCTCAAAGTTTAATGCTGTTCTTCGAAAACTTACTTCCGGCAACAGGTTCAGGAATGTTCGCATACACCAGGTAGCGCTTGGCGGCAAAGGAGAATTCGTGGAGATCGGAATACCAAGAGTAAACAACCAGAAGAAGTTCGGCTACGCGCGTATCCGTGAGCTTAGCGAATGGATGGAGTATGATGAAACAGAGAAAGTAAAAAATGTAAGCGGCGATTTGTTGCTTTCAGAGTTGCCGAGGATCGATTTTATTAAGTGTGATGTTGAAGGAGCCGAAGTTCCGGTATTTGCATCCATGCCCACAGTGCTTCAGCGGCATAAACCGGTTTTGCTTTGTGAACTGGCCGATAAAAATGAACTGATCAAGATGTACGGCATGCTTCATCCGCTGTCTTATGAAACGTACATCCTCAAAAACGGGCGACTGCACGAAACAGAAGTGCAGTCGGACGAACGCGCGATCTCTCACAATTATTATTTTAT
Source organism: Chitinophagaceae bacterium (assembly GCA_036402175.1). Classification (GTDB taxonomy): domain Bacteria; phylum Bacteroidota; class Bacteroidia; order Chitinophagales; family Chitinophagaceae; genus DASPKM01. The sequence continues at coordinate 24,211 of DASWTK010000075.1, forward strand.
CCCGAACTCCAGGCTAAGCCATTACAAGCCTGTTATTGCCGTCAGCGGGAAAGAATAGAATCCATTTTTTTGAGATACTCATCATAAGCCGGCAGATCATTATGACTGCCACCTTCAATCGTAATGAATTCATCTCCTTTTTTAAGGAAAGGCTTCAGTCTTTTTGAATTCCGGTAAGTGATCACTCCATCCGATGTGCCATGAAAGATGGTAACAGGTGCGGTTACACGTTGAAGGTATTCGTAAGTAGGTATTCTGTACCGTATCATTTTATTGAATGGATAAACAGGAGCATACTGACCTATCACAGAAGGAAAGCTGTAATATGGCGTTTCAAGCAAAAGGTGTTTGCAATCCCTGACCGATGCAAGTTGCGCGGCAATACCGGTTCCCAGCGATTTTCCGTAAAGAACAATACTGTCGGGACTATACCTGGTTCTTGCCAGTTTATAAATTGTGAGCGCCCATTCGTACAGAACCTGTTCCCTGCGTTCGCCCGTGCTCTTGCCATAACCAGGATAATCCAGCATCCAGACTTCGTAACCGCGACTTGTAAATAAAGGCGCATGCCTGGCGTAATAGGAAATATTTGCGCGATTGCCATGGAAGTAAAGCACAACTCCTTTTGCAGGAGATGAGCCGCTTTCAAATTGCACGATGCTGATATTGGATTGATCGCTGTACGGGATATTGATTTCCTTATGCGGCTGCGCAATTTCATACTTATGGTCATTGTTCACCGGAATCGGCCGGAACATGATTCGGTCCTGCAGATAATACAATCCGATACCAACCACTATATAAATAACCAGCAGAATTTTGATCCAGCGAATAATGTTTTTTCTTTTCACGCGGCGAAGTTAGTTCATACATTGTAGTCACCACACAAGGTCATACCTTCAGAATATCCCTGACGAAATTGTGGTATTCATCATAATCGGGAAGGTTGTTATGTCCTCCTCCATGTATTCTTATCAGTGTTATTTTTTTGGGATTTGCTTTCTGGAGGTTAACGCTATGCCTTATCGGTATCAGCCAGTCCTTGGTTCCATGTATGATGTAAACAGGGCAGGTTACACGGCGTATCCACCTGTCGGTGCGCAGGTGATAACGCAATACCAGCCTTACAGGAAGAATTGGTAAAAATCGTTCCACAACTTTTGAAAAGCTGTAGTAAGGAGCATCCAGGATAAGATAACGCGGATGGTTGTCCGCTGCAAGCTTGGTCGCGAATCCGCTTCCCATGCTGCGACCATACAGTATCAGGTGATCTTCGGGATATTGTTGCCTGAGCGTATCATAAACAGACTGCATATCGCTCAGCATGGCATGCTCGCTGCGCTTACCCGTGCTTTTGCCAAAACCACGGTAATCAACCAGCACCACATCATAATTGTATCTGTAAAAATCCTTTGCGTATTTGGCCCAGCCTTTTATGCTCCTGGTATTGCCGTGAAAGTATAGTATCAGTCCCGATGGGCCGGGACGAAAAAAATGCAGACCGTTGATCTGCACACCAGGTTCAATATCGAAGAACAATTCACGAAAGGGGGCGTCATACTTGTACTCAAATCCGGGCTTCAGTTTCTCTGGCTTGAAAATAAATTTCTCCTGTACCAGGTAGACAATTAGTATTAGTAGCAGATACGCCGCTATGATATAGAGTAGAGTAAGCGACATATGGCGATTTGAGGATTAGATGATTTGAGGATTTGAGGATTGGATGATTAAATTAATCAATTAAAATTGATTAATGAAGGTCTATTGAACCATCACATTCTCACTTGCTCTATTCGTTCTCGAATATCCTCTTCAATTTAATTGCTGCAACGGGTGCAACGATCAGCGGGAATTTTTCAATGGTTACACTGGCGGGGTCGAGGCCAAAACCGCGTTCCTCTGAAAGGCTCCAGTCTTTCAGCAGGAAATGGAACTTCATGATCACTTTTTCGAAGAATGGCAATTCGTTATCCTGGCTAAGGTATTTTTCCATAACAATGAACTGGAAGTCGCCCACCACATTATTGCGCTCAAGACTTTCATACCTGCTGGTAATATTCACTTCCTTGTTCTTCACAAGGTCCTCAACCACTTTACGGAATAGGAGGTTGATCCTCGGTTCAATCCTGAAGCCAAGCCTGAACTCAACGCGTATGATATCATTAGGAATGATATGATCCACGGTATACTCGCATGTATAAGGATCATCCAGCGTGTCTACGTGAACGAACCAATAGATATCAGCCCGTTTCGGCTTCTTGTTAAGTATGGAGTAAATGATCTTGTGCTCTATCTCTTTCGGATTATTGGCGCTGCTCATGTACACAAGGTGCGTAGCATATTTAGGCACTGTTTTGTCGTTGCTCAGTTCCTGTATCTGTGGAATGTAATGTTCAAGCCGCACAAATTCAACATAACGGTTTTTGATCTTCCTTGCCCGGTACCATACATACATCACCAGGAACATAATGCCGCCCACAATGAATGTAACATAACCGCCATGCGGGAATTTCTCAACATTCGCAACCAGGAAGGCTATTTCCACCGTGAGATAAACGATCAGGAAGAGGTAGATCCAGACCGACCGTATTCGTCTTGCCACCATGAAATTCGCGAAGAGGATGGTGGTCATCAGCATGGTCATGATAATTGCCAGACCGTATGCGGCTTCCATTTTTGACGATTCGCGGAATATGAGTACAATGGACGAACAGCCAATGAACATCATGATATTTATGGCCGAAATAAACAACTGACCTTTTTCTTCCGAAGGGTAATTGATGCGCACTTTTGGCCAGAGGTTCAGTCGCATCGCTTCGCTTATAAGAGTAAACGAGCCCGAGACCATGGCCTGGCTGGCAATGATCGCGGCCGTAGTGGCAATGACGACTCCGGGAATGACGAACCATTGAGGCATCAGGTCGTAAAAGGCATTGATGCCCATTTCTTCTTTCAAACCTGTGGTAATTGTTTTGCCTGCCAGGCTTGATAACATGAAGGCTCCCTGTCCGAAATAATTCAGCAGCAGGCAGGTCTTCACATAAATCCAGGAAATGCGGATATTCTGCCGCCCGCAATGGCCCAGGTCGGAATACAGGGCCTCGGCCCCGGTAGTACAAAGGAATACGGCTCCCAGCAACCAGAATCCTCCCGGATAGCGTACCAGAAACTCAATCGCGTAATAGGGATTGATGGCTTTAAAAATGCTCACGTCGTCAAACAGGTGCACTATTCCTAAAACCGCGAGCATTGTAAACCAAATGGTCATGATTGGCCCGAACATCCGGCCTATGGAAGCTGTACCAAACTGCTGCAGAAAAAAGAAAGCGGCAATAATGCCCAGCACAATATAAACGATGGTATCCTGTGGCAATTCGTGAAGCGGCGCAAGCTCCCTCAATCCCTCTACCGCCGAAGTAATGGAGATGGGAGGCGTAATGATGCCATCGGCTAAAAGCGCGGCGCCACCGATAATCGCTGGAATGATCAGCCACCTTCTTTGCCTTCGCACCAGGGCGTATAAGGCAAATGTGCCGCCTTCACCACGGTTGTCGGCCCTCAGTACCAGCCATACATATTTCAGGGTGGTTTGTAGAGTCAGTGTCCAGATGATGCACGAAAGACTGCCGATTATGAGAAACTCATCAATGGTCTTGTTCTTTACTATTGCGTTGAAAACATAAAGCGGGGATGTACCGATATCACCGTATATAATCCCTAACGCAACCAGAAGTCCTGCCGCTGTAACGCTATTAGTCTGTTTACCCACGTTTTTTTAGCTTATGCTGTTTGTCAGAGGGTTGATAAAGAATATGGCATCGGTGCTTAACCGACGCCGTTACAAAGGTATAGGGAAAAACAAATAAACAAAGAACTGTTAATTCGATAATAATCAGTACCCGCGGCCAGACAACCAGTTGAAAGTATGCCTCGTCTTTAAGGACAATATTCAACTTTTAACTAACTTTCAGTATGGCCCGGATTTAATTTCGCAAGCTGAAAAAGGAATATTTTATGCGATCTGTTTGCCTCTATTTAATTTGTTTGACAGTGGCCCTGTTCCCGGCAGGTTTGGCCGCACAAAAGATCAATTATTCGGAGCCTGAGCGGGAAGATGGCCGCCGTACCAATTTCGAGATCATCGGAAAGATCGACGGCAAATACCTCATTTTTAAGAATAACAGGTCCGACAACTCCATCAGCATCTATAATAATGAGATGAAGGTCGAAAAGCGCGAGAACCTTGACTTTATGCCCGACCGGTGGATCAATACCGATTTCATTGCCTATCCCGACTTCGCCTACATGATCTACCAGTATCAGAAAAAGAACGTTGTGCATTGCAGTATGGTAAAGATCGATGGATCGGGCAAACCCATGGGAGAACCCATTGATCTTGATACCACCCAGGTGGGGTTTGCCGCAAATAATAAGATCTATACTACCCTGGTGAGCGATGACAAGCAAAAGATCATGATATTTAAGATCAACAGCAGGAACCAGAAGAACTTCCTGTTCACCACACTGCTGTTCGACAATAACATGAAGCTGATAGTGGACAAGCAGCGATTTGGATTGGCGATGGAAGAGCGAAATGATTATTTCACCGATTTCCTGCTCGACAATGATGGCGACCTTGTTTTTGGAAAACTCGTACGCGGAAATTCCGGCAACTACATAACGAAGGTATCACTGGTCACAAAGCCCGCGGGAGCTGATTCATTTACCATTCGTGAACTCAGTACGGGCGATAAGATGCTGGATGAGGTGCGCATAAAGATCGACAACAGCAACAAGAGATACCTGTTTACAGGCTTTTATTACAAACAACGCCGAGGGAACATCGAAGGTTTGTATGCAGCTAACTGGGATAAGGCAACCCGCTCGCTCTACAATGAAACATTCATAACATTCAGCGATGAACTGAGAACACTGGCCAAAAGTTCGGACGCGAATCTGAAAATGGCCTTCAATGATTATTTCATAAACAACATCATTACAAAAAAAGATGGTGGCTTTCTGTTGGTGAGTGAATCGCAATATACAACATCGCGCGGCGGTGGCTTCAACAGGTGGGATTATATGCGGTGGAACAATCCCTGGCTCAGCCCCGTGGATTATTATTATTATTCTCCTTTTTACAGTTCACTGTATTCTCCCTGGAACAGGTGGAGTGCAACGATACCTACAAGATATCATTCAGAGAACATCATGATCCTTTCATTCGATAAGGATGGAAAAGTATTATGGAGCAATGTAATCCCTAAAAGCCAGTTCGATGATGAGTCGGATAATCTCATTTCACATCAGATCATGAATACAGGAGGTGAATTGCATTTCCTGTTCAATCAATACGAGCGAAAAAATTTGCTGTTAAGTGATCAGAGTGTTGGTCCCGATGGCAAGATCACACGCTATCCCACATTAAAAAACCTTGATAAAGGGTATGAGTTCATGCCACGTCATGGCAAGCAGGTAAGCGCCTGGGAAATGATAGTTCCCTGTTTATATAGAAATTATCTTTGTTTCGCAAAGGTGGAGTTCTAAATTAGCAGGAAATTTAACCCCAATAAGTGGTAGGACTATTCAAAGGTAAAAATCCGGGAAACGCTTTTTTACTCCTGTTTTATGCATTGATCCTGAAATTCCCGGTGTTTTTGCATCCCAGGGTTCCGGCACTATCAGCAACTGACAGTTACCTGTATTCGGGCTTGCTGCGTTTTTTGCTGACGTTTACAGGAGGATCGGGAATTGTTTTTTCACTTTTTTCATTCATCATTCTTTTTCTGCAGGCGTCGTTATTCAACCGTATCACCAATCACCATAAGTTATTTCCAAAGCCTAATTTCCTGGCGGGAATGTCGTTCCTGCTCGTAACTTCTCTGATACCTTCATGGAATTATTTTTCAGCGCCTTTGCTGGTAAACATGCTTATGATCTGGGCGTGGTACAGGATGCTGAACCTGCATAGCACCAATCAGCCGGGTGCCGCGGTGTTTAATATCGGAATTCTGATAGGTTTTTGTACGATGTTGTATTTTCCTTCGATCGTGTTTGCGCTGCTGATGCTTTTTTCACTGGTGACCATGCGGGCATTCAGGATACGTGAATGGATCATTGGATTGATTGGCGTAACCACACCTTATTATTTTCTTTTCATCATATTGTATCTGGGCGGATCATGGACATGGGATATCATCTTTCCTTCGGTGAAATTCCGACTGCCAGCGCTACCAACTTCTATCTGGATAACCATCAGCATCGCATTGCTGGTAATACCATTCATACTGGGTGGATTTTTTGTTCAGAACAATCTGAATAAAATGCTGATACAGGTGAGGAAAAGCTGGAGTCTGCTGCTTCTTTTTTTAATGATAGCGGCGACCATCATTTTTATGAACGACGACGCGGCTTACACTAACTGGATGCTTACCGCCCTGCCATTCGCAGCCTTTCATGCCGCGGCTTATTATTATCCATCGCAAAGATTATTTCCTGCGATACTGCACTGGTTGATCTTTGGGTTTGTACTGGTGCTGGCATATGGAAATAATTAATTTATCTTCGCCCCTTCCCAACAAGATCCAAAATGAAATTCGGAATTGTAGTTTTTCCAGGCTCTAATTGCGACAGGGACATGCAGGATGCATTACAGAATGACCTTAACAGGGAAGTGATCATGCTCTGGCATAAGGATAAGGACCTGAGCGCGTTTTCAACTTCAGACTGCATCATACTGCCAGGTGGCTTTTCTTACGGCGATTATATGCGTTGCGGCGCCATCGCCAGGTTCAGCCCAATGATGCAAAGCGTTATTGAATTTGCCGGAAAAGGAGGAAAAGTTTTTGGAGTTTGCAATGGGTTTCAGATCCTGTGCGAATCGCACCTGCTGCCTGGCGTGCTCATGCGCAATACAAATCAGCAATACATCTGCCGGAATATCTTTCTGAAAGGAGTAGGGGTGGGCGACCGGCCCCTTAAAATACCAATTGCGCATGGCGAAGGGCGATATTACGCAGACGATGCCTCGCTTGACCGGTTGGAGAAGGCTGACCAGGTGATATACCGCTATTGTGATGAACAGGGCAATATCATCCCCGATGCCAACCCCAATGGCGCATCCCGCAATATTGCCGGCATTACCAATGAAGCCCGTAATGTGTTCGGAATGATGCCCCATCCTGAAAGGGCCTGCTCTCCCGCCCTGGGAAATGTAGACGGACGCGTTATAATGAAGACACTTCTGATGAATTAGTGCGCTTTATGCCCGGCTTAACGGATTAAGGCATTTTTTAAACTTTCATTAGGATACTATAACCGAATTTTGAGCACTGAATTCAGTTACCTAAATAAGATTCCATGAAGTATTTGCTACCTATTCTTGCCCTTTTCATTTCATCAGGTTTATCAGCACAGTCCGACAAAGAGGTTCAATGGACCTTCACCGCAAAGAAAATTGCAGAAAATATTTATGAGATCCACATGACGGCCAGGGTTAATGACGACTGGCACATTTATTCCCAGGACGCGGGAGAAGGACCATTTGCAACGGCAGTTACCTTTTCTAAAAACCCACTGATCAACTTTGAAGGAAAAGTAAAAGAATCAGGTAAGATGAAAAAGGTTTTTGAAAAGAGCTTCGATACAGAAGTAAAGTATTATGAGAATACCGTAAACTTCATCCAGGTAGTAAAGATCAAAGGAAAAGCGAAAACCAATGTCGCCGGAAAAATTGAGTTCATGGTCTGCAACGATTCCAGATGTCTCCCTCCTGCCGCTGTTGATTTCAAATTAAACATAGGTGGATAAGTTCAATATGACGATCTAACTTTTTTTAAAACGGGTTCTTATTTCAGAACTCGTTTATTTTTTTAGTCAATAGATAACTTCGATGAGACTAATTTTCACCCTGGCCGCCTTCTTACTGTTCTTAACGGGTTCAGCCCAGGATTCTACGGTTTATAAATGGAATGTAACAAGTAAAAAGGTCAGCGAGGGTACGTTTGAGCTGACGTTCAAAACCGATGGCGCTCCGGGCTGGCAGTTGTACGCGCCCAACCAGGTGATCAGCGAAGTTCCCGCCGCTGAGTTGCTCTTTGCCGATTCAGGAATTGTGGTTACAAAGCCTTTTACTGAAAACGGGAATGTGAAATCGGTCGTCAATCCTGTTTTTGATAATTCTTCTTTCAGGATCTATGAAGGCGACGCGGCCTTTACATTTACCGTCAACATAAAAGGTGATGTTCCGGCCCAGCTAATGGGCACCATGAATTATACTTATGGCCGGGGCGATGAGTTTTATCCGCTCAATCCTTTTTCGTTCAGTGTTCCTTTGGAAGGTGGTGTAAGTTCCGCTTCCCGCATCAAGATCGCTTCCATTGACGTAAAGAATCCTGTAAATAATTGCGGCGACGACAGCACGGAAGGCAAAGGCCTTTTCGGAATTTTCCTGCTTGGACTCATTGGCGGCCTCATTGCGCTGGTAACACCCTGTGTATTTCCACTGATACCTCTTACCGTTTCATTTTTCACCAAGCGGGCCGAGAACCGCAAGCGCGGAATGTTCAACGCGATGATGTATGGCTTTTTCATTTTTGTGATCTACCTGTTGCTGAGCGTTCCATTTCATTTGCTGGATAATACCAATCCCGAGATCCTCAATAATATTTCCACCAACGTCTGGCTCAACATCGCGTTCTTCGTCATCTTCGTGGTATTTGCCATTTCATTCTTTGGATACTTTGAGATCACATTGCCGGGCGGCTTCGCGAGCAAGGCTGATTCAAGATCCGGAGTCGGGAACTTTGGCGGCATTTTCTTCATGGCATTAACGCTGGCGATCGTTTCCTTTTCGTGTACGGGTCCTATCCTGGGTTCATTACTGGCAGGCGCGTTGACCAACAACGGCGGCGCCATTCAGCTTACATTCGGAATGGGTGGTTTTGGCTTAGGCCTTGCTTTGCCATTCGCGCTTTTTGCCATGTTTCCCGGCTGGTTGAAATCACTGCCACACGCCGGTGGATGGTTGAATACGGTGAAAGTGGTGTTGGGATTTCTTGAATTGGCGATGGCCATCAAGTTTTTGTCGAATGCCGACCTGGTAGAACAATGGGGATTGCTGAAAAGAGAGATATTTATTGGAAGCTGGGTGATCATCGGACTGCTTACTGTTCTTTATCTGCTGGGCAAGATCAGGTTTCCGCACGACAGCCCGATGAAAAAGATCGGTCCAACCAGATGGGCATTCATCCTGTTGTTCGCTGTATTCACTGCTTACCTGGTTCCGGGCGTTACCAATACGAGGGCGGCTAATCTTACAATGATCAGCGGCTTCCCGCCTCCGCTTTGCTACAGTGTTTATAAACATCCTGTGAATTGCGAAAAAGGTATTGAGCCCTTGCGTGATTATGAAGAAGCGTTGAAGCTGGCCAAAGCTCAGAACAAACCATTGCTGATAGATTTTACCGGATGGGCGTGTGTGAATTGCAGGCGAATGGAAGAAAACGTTTGGCCCGATCCGAAGGTATTTCAACTGATGCACGACAACTTTGTGGTGGTATCACTGTATGTTGACGAGCGTAAGGTGTTGCCTTCATCACAGCAAACTGTATTCAAATCTGAACATACGGGCGAAAAGAAAATAATTACGGTAGGCGATAAATGGGCAACTTTCCAGTTCGAGAATTTCTACGCTAACTCACAGCCCCAGTATGCCATAATCAGTACCGATGAAAAAGCGTTGACACGCACCAAAGGATATACACCAAGCGCC
>DASWTK010000076.1:0-5722 GCA_036402175.1 Chitinophagaceae bacterium
CCTGACAGCATCGTCAGTGAAAAAGGAAATGTCTGGATCTACAAATACAGGCATCAGACGCAAAAAGACTCGGTGGCATTATTTGTATATTCTCCAACAAACAAAGGAAAAAAGTATCCGGGGTTTTCGGTGAATGCCGGATCTGCTTCCGGTCAGGCACTGGAAGTTGTATTTGATGATAAGCTTAAAACAGGAAAGTCTGTAAGAAAGCCTATTACCAATGGTATCATCAGGACCGATGTGAGTGAAGTGCCGAAACTGTTGCTTTACTCAGAGCGGTGAGTTAATTTTTGATATACATTTTTCGCGCTATCATGAGCAATCGTGGCGATTTCCTGATATCATAATGCCCGAATTGATAATCGCCATAAACTTCCTGGATCTGCAGATCGTGAAATGCGAACATGTCGTTGAAGTCTCCCAGTGAAAACTTTGCAACCTTTTCTGTGAACTCAAGAGGTTCATCCAGTATGTCATCCTCTACTAATATCTTTTTATAAAAATGTGTTTCATCGAACCACCTTGTGAGTAAGAAGTTAACACCATCTGCCTGCTGTTCAGTTTTGTGGACCAGATGATCCTCCGCAAAATGTACATTCAGATAATCCATAACAAGAACTCCTCCTTCCTTCAAAGCGCTGCTCATGGTACGGATCACATTATCATTTTCGCGATCTGAATTAAAGTATCCGAAGCTTGTAAAAAGATTAAAAACATAGTCAAAATAATTCACCCGGAAGGGCAGTCGCATGTCGTGCTGAAAGAAATGCAGGTTGTCGGATTCGTATTTTTTGGCTTCATTGATGCTTGCAATGGAAAGATCAATGCCGGTTACATCAAATCCTTTCTCCGCAAGTATCCTGGAATGCCGCCCACGGCCACAGGCTACATCAAGCATAAACAGGTCGCCGGGAAGCGTTTCTTTATTTTTTTGCAGTGGTTGTACTCTGTCAATGAGACGATTAATAAAAGCTGAAGCCTCCTGTTCGTCTCTGTTAAAGTATAATTTGTGATAATAAGGGGAATCGAACCATTGTTTAAACCACTGGCTGTTTTCTGCCTGAATTGTTCCCGGGTAATTCTTCATAACAAACAAATTTACTATTTTCAATGTCCAATCTTCTACCAATCCACTTCTCTGAAAATCCACCCGATCAGTGGTATTTTAATCCCTTATTTTTGTACTTAAACCTTTCGAATTGTGGCATTGATCAAAAGTATTTCAGGAATTCGCGGAACAATTGGTGGAAAGGCTGGTGAAAATCTCACCCCATTGGATGTTGTAAGGTTCACGGCTGCATATGGCAGCTGGTTGCTGGAAAAAAAACAATCACCCAAAGTTGTAATTGGTCGTGATGGCCGGATAAGTGGTCAGCTCGTATCCAACTTAGTAGTAAATACCCTCAATGCGCTTGGGTTGAATGTAGTTGATCTTGGTTTATCAACCACACCCACTGTAGAACTTGCGGTTAAATGGGAAAAAGCCGGTGGTGGTATCATAATTACAGCAAGCCATAATCCAAAAGAGTGGAATGCATTGAAGCTGCTGAATAGCGAAGGTGAATTCATAAGTGCAACGGATGGCGAGACCATTCTTGATAAAGCTCAGAAGGAAAACCTGATCTTTTCCGGAGTGGACAAGCTGGGATCCTATTCGCAGAACAACTCCTACCTGGAGAAGCATGTAGAAACTGTTGTAAATTATCCGTTGGTTGATGTTGAATCAATAAAAAAGAAAAAATTCAGGGTGGTTGTTGATGCCATCAATTCAACCGGGGCATTGTTTGTTCCTCCCTTGCTTAAGTCGCTGGGCGTTGATGAAATAAAACTGTTGAACGGAGAAGTGAATGGAAAATTTGCACACAACCCTGAGCCACTTCCTGAAAGCCTCGTTGCACTAAGCGCTGAAGTTAAAAAATCAGGTTTCGATTTCGGAATTGCTGTCGATCCCGATGTTGACCGGCTATGTTTTGTTTGTGAGGATGGAAGTATGTTTGGCGAGGAGTTCACACTTGTTGCGGTGGCCGACTATGTGCTGGGGAAAAAGAAAGGCAATACTGTCAGTAATATGAGCAGTACAAAGGCGCTGAAGGAAATTACATTAAAACATGGGGGAGAATATTATCCATCCGCGGTGGGAGAGGTAAATGTAGTGAACAGGATGAAAGAAGTAAACGCGGTAATTGGCGGAGAAGGCAATGGCGGAATCATTGTGCCCGACCTGCATTATGGTCGCGATGCGTTAATAGGCATAGGCTTGTTCCTCAGCGCATTGGCCGGTCATAAAAATGGAATGAAGTCGTTCCGCAGCAAGTATCCCGATTACTTCATTTCCAAGAACAAGATAGAGCTGCAGGAGGATATTGACCTGAAGCGGATCTTTGAAAAGATCAGTAAAAAATACAAAAACCACCAGATCAATACCGAAGACGGATTAAAGATTGAGTTTGAAACAGACTGGGTACACCTCCGGCCGTCCAATACAGAGCCTATCATTCGCATATACGCCGAAAGCAGTTTTAAGACTACGGCGGACAATATTGCGCATCGATTGATGCAGGACATCAAAGAATCCATGTGATTTCTCTAATTTTGCGCTGCCATGAACAGAATTTATCTTGACAACGCAGCGACTACGCCTCTTGATCCCGAAGTTTTGGAAGCGATGATGCCCTACCTTACTGAGAAGTTCGGGAATCCATCGTCCATCTATTCATATGGGCGGGAGAGCCGGATGGCTGTTGAAAATGCCAGAAAATCGGTTGCGAAGATCCTGAACGCGCATCCTGCAGAGATCTTTTTTACCTCCGGAGGAACAGAAAGCACCAATACAGCCATTACCGCTTCGGTCAGGGATCTTGGGTGCACGCATATCATTACATCGATGCTGGAGCATCATGCCACACTTCATACCGTTGAGCATTTATACAAAAAGGGCGAAGCCGCTCTTAGTTATGTAAAGGTGTTACCCGATGGGCATATTGATCTGGAGGACCTGGATCAGATATTAGGCACCTGTGAGGAGAAATGCCTGGTTACCCTGATGCACGCCAATAATGAGATCGGGAATATAATGGACATACAGGCAGTAGGTGAGATCTGTAAGAAGTATGGTGCCGTTTTTCATTCCGATACTGTTCAAACGGTGGGTCATTTTCCTTTCGATCTGAGGAATACCCCGGTTCATTTTATAACCGGAGCAGGTCATAAATTTCATGGTCCGAAAGGAGTGGGTTTGCTTTATATCAATGAGAACGTAAAGATCCATCCTTATATACATGGGGGATCACAGGAACGTAACATGCGCGCGGGTACGGAGAACCTTTATGGCATTGTTGGCTTTGCGAAGGCGCTGGAGCTTGCTGCGGCACGACATGAGGAGGAAATGAATTATGTACGTGGGATAAAGCTGTATATGATGCAGCAGCTGAAATCGCGGGTAAAAGGCGTGGCATTCAATGGCGATCCTGAAGGCAGGAGTTTATATACTGTTCTTAGTGTTTCGTTTCCAAAAACAGAGAAGTCCGAAATGCTGCTGTTTAATCTTGATATCAATAATATCTGCGCATCAGGTGGAAGCGCCTGCACAAGCGGTGTTGAGCATGGAAGTCATGTTATCCGTACAATCAACAACAATCCTAACCAGGTTACTGTCAGGTTTTCATTCTGCATGAAAAATACGAGAGAGGAAATTGACTTTGTAGTTGAAAAGCTGAGGGAGCTGATCTGATTATTTCAAATTTTCAATCTGTCCTCTGATCTCGCCTGAGGGATACAAGGTAGTGTGGATATTGACATAATATCTTCCCAGCAGCAGGTCTTCTTCTTTGAAAACCAATCCGTCAATTAAGACGGTTCCTGTATAAGTTCCGGCAACCGCTTTTGTTATTGATGGAGTCCAATCCTGCAATACGCCGGCGTTAACACCTTTCTGGGCAGTCCCATGAATATGTGCAGAAACAACAGGCCCGGTCAGAGAGTTCCACCGGACGGTATATGATAGTGTGCGCAGGTCTTTATTATAAACTACATCCATTGTTCCGTTACCCGCAGTTTGACGCTGTGGAACTTCCTGGAGACCATCAATCGGTAAGTTTTTAGCGCTCAGGATCTGATCGTCCAGTTTATCGCCCGTGCATGAGCTGAAGATGAATAAACCAATTACCGCAAGAGAAAGAATAGATTTAGAGCCTCTCATAAATATAGTTTTGGGGTCAAATGCAGTTTGATGGCTGCAAATATGCGTAAAAATAATGAACCTTTGAATCCGGTTCCCGTTTTATATCCCCAAATAACCCCCTTAATAATAAAATAATTATCAACCTGAAAATACGCCTTTTACGCAATCAGCATTCAGAACAGGTTTCCTGGTTATGGTATTGTCCTGCAACTGGTTATTCTCATGTAAGCAGCCCTCATGCCAACAGAATGTAGATAAAAAAAGGGTGTTCGGTCGTATTTTCCTGCCTTTCAGCATGAGATTTTTGAAAAGAGTTGATCGGTTTGATTTACAGACGGTAAGAATGTAATTTGGCAGCCTTTAAAAACCAGGTCCATGTCGTTACCGCTTACACGCAACCGCATTCAATCCATAGATATCTTAAGAGGTTTGATCATGGTGATCATGGCAATTGATCACGTGAGGGATTTTTTTCACAGCCAGGCGATGGTGCAGGATCCGTTGAACCCGGAAACAACAACGCCGGTTTTGTATTTTACAAGGTGGATCACCCATCTTTGCGCGCCGCTTTTTGTATTCCTTTCCGGCACTTCGGCCTTTCTTGTCGGGCAGCGGAAAAGCAAAGGGGAATTGAGTCGCTTCCTGATCACGCGCGGTCTTTGGCTGATTCTGATTGAAGTTACCATTGTTACCTTCGGAATGGCGTTCGACCCTGAATTCAGATTCATTATACTTGGTGTGATATGGGCAATTGGCATTAGCATGGTATTATTAGGAATACTGATCTGGTTGCCATTTACGGTAATTCTTACACTTGGAATAATCATCGTATTTGGTCATAACATTCTTGACCTGAAGGGTGCTGCTTCCATTCAGCAGAATAGCCCTTTCATCGGCTTTAGTCACCGGCCGACTTTTATACCACTTGGTGGCGATCGGTTGCTTATGAGTCTTTATCCCTTCCTGCCATGGACAGGCATCATGATGCTGGGATACTGCATTGGAAAATGGTTTGTACCATCTGTTGATGCTGTTGTGAGAAGAAAACGCCTGCTTGTTCTTGGATCGGGTCTTATTATTATGTTCTTTATCCTCAGAGCGGTCAACGCGTATGGTGATCCGCTGCCATGGAAATCGTACGGCAACGCGGTTGGAACATTCATGTCATTCATGAACGTTCAGAAATACCCTCCTTCGCTGTTGTTTGCCAGCATTACAATCGGGATCGGGATGTTATTGCTGGTGTTGTTTGAAACGAAAACCAACAGGCTGACATCGATACTGAATATTTATGGGCGCGTTCCATTGTTTTACTTTGTAGTGCATTTTTACGTCATTCATCTGTTAACCATCGCCGCGTTTTATATAGCGGGTTACACCGATAGTCAGATCAGAACACCCAACTTTTTCATCTTATTCAGGCCGCCTGAATTTGGTTATCCGCTCTGGGCGGTTTACCTGATCTGGTTCGCTCTTGTCGTGATGCTCTATCCCTTATGCAAATGGTATAATAATTACAAGAGTACGCACCGTCAATGGTGG
>DASWTK010000077.1:0-10820 GCA_036402175.1 Chitinophagaceae bacterium
TTGTTGCACAGTGAATTTGTATTTAAGCGGGGCACCGATCCGATGACGGGTCATGCTCATTAAGTCATTTCATTTTTACTGCTCATTTCAAATAAACAACATGGCAACCGACCATTCCCATCATTCCGGGCATAAGCATTCGCACGAAGCGCATGATCAGCATTCACACACACAACATCAGGGTCATGACGAACATGCAGCAATCAGGGATTCCTCTGTAAAGCATGCTCATAAAGAAATGGACGACCATTCCATGCACGACAAACATGCCGGGCATCATACTGCCAATTTTCTCCAACGATTCTGGATATGCCTGGCGCTGACCATTCCCGTGCTGTTGTTGTCGCACATGATACAGCAGTGGCTTGGCGTGGAATGGAGGTTTGCCGGTGATAAATACATGCTGCTTGCACTTAGCAGCGTCATATATTTCTATGGCGGATGGCCTTTTCTGGATGGAATGGTGCGGGAACTGCGGTGGAGAAACCCGGGCATGATGACACTGGTAGCGGTAGCAATTACAACCGCTTATATCTATAGCGTTGCAGTGATATTCGGCCTGAAAGGAATGGATTTCTTCTGGGAGCTGGCAACTTTGATAGATATCATGCTGCTGGGGCATTGGCTTGAAATGCGTTCGCAAACCGCGGCTTCGAAGGCGCTGGAATCACTGGTTGCGTTAATGCCATCTGTTGTGCATGTGGAGAGGAATGGCCAGGTAACCGATATTCCATTGCAGGAGCTGAAGAAAGATGAGATTGTTATGATCAGGCCGGGTGAAAAAATACCGGCTGATGGGTATATCCTTGAAGGGACATCATCAGTAAATGAAAGCATGCTTACCGGCGAAAGTGTTCCTGTGAGAAAAGAAAAAGATGCTAAAGTGATCGGCGGATCGATCAATGGCGATGGATCAATGAAGATAAAGGTAACGGGTACTGGTCCCGACAGCTATCTGAATAAAGTGATTGGAATGGTGCAATCGGCCCAGGATTCAAAATCAAAAACACAAAATCTGGCTGATAAAGTAGCAAAGTGGCTTACGATCGTATCATTGGCTGTAGGTTCAATTACGTTCATAATCTGGTTTTCGGCAGGTAAAGACCTGGCATTTGCGTTAGAGCGGATGGTAACGGTAATGGTTACTTCCTGTCCGCATGCGCTGGGGGTTGCCATTCCACTGGGAGTAGCTATTTCAACAACAGTTTCTGCAACGCATGGATTATTGATCCGGAACCGGACTGCCTTTGAAAATGCACGGAGGCTGACAACTATAATATTCGATAAGACAGGTACGCTTACCATGGGATCGCACGAGGTGCAAAAGGTAATTTCACTGTCGGATCAATATAATGAAAATGAGATCCTGCAATATGCGGCTGCTGTTCAGCAGCATTCGGAACATCACATTGCAAAGGGGTTATTGAAACTGCATAATAAAAGAAATCTGGACTTATGGGGATCTTCGGATTTTCATTACATACAGGGTGTTGGTGTGTCGGGTGTGGCAAATGGAAAAAAAGTTGTTGCTGCCGGCCCAAACTATTTCAGGCAAAATAACCTGGTGATACCCGTTACTCCTCCCGGAGTTGACGAGGACCTTGAAACTATAAATTATTTATTGATTGATGGCAAGCCTGCAGGAATAATAACTCTGGCCGATAGTATCCGCGAAGGTTCAGCAGAAGCAGTTGACAGATTGAAGCAAATGGGGATCAAATCATTTCTTCTGACAGGAGATAATGAAAAGATCGCGGCCTCGGTTGCAAACAAACTGAAAATGGATGGTTATCTGGCTAATGTGCTGCCACACGAAAAGCAACATAAGGTCAGGGAGTTTCAGGACAAAGGTGAGATCGTTGCTATGACGGGAGATGGTGTAAATGATGCTCCGGCCTTAGCGCAGGCCGATGTAGGCATCGCTATTGGAAGCGGAACGGATGTAGCTGCTGAAACGGCCGATGTTATCCTTGTCAATAGTGATCCGAAAGATGTAGTAAACATGATTGAATTTGGAAAGGCAACGTATTCAAAAATGATCCAGAATCTGGTGTGGGCAGCGGGGTATAATATTATTGCAATTCCTTTGGCAGCAGGAATACTTTATCCAGCTTTTATGTTAAGTCCAGCAATGGGTGCGGTGCTGATGAGTTTGAGTACGATCATTGTCGCATTGAATGCGCAGTTGTTGAGAACTCAGCTGAAATGAACCCGGGCAAAGGTTTCGTTAAGCAAACATTGAATGTGAAAATGCATATAGTGACGCGAGTAACACAACACACTTCCAGCAATTCATTCTGTTCATTTCTTAATGATTTTAGAATGATAAAAATACTGACAATTAAGTTTAGTTCTTGTTAATTCATTTTGAAACCTTGATGAGCCTTGTTATTCTTTTTTCCTTGCCCTGGATGAGTTCCACTGAATAGATTCCGGGTGCATATTTGCTGCCGATCCTGATCAGGTTATTTCCTTCGACTATTCTTTTTTCTATAATCCTGCCCAAAACATCCCTGATTATTAGTTCAGCTTTAGAATTATTATTTATCCTTATGTCGAGTGTAAAAATATCCTTGCCTGGATTCGGCGATGCCTTTATGCTGAATTCACTTTCTTCCTGGATTATTTCAAACCTGGCTGAAGTATTTTGGTTAACCACACAATTACCTAAATAAGATCCGTTACTCAAGTGTGGTGCCACGGCGTTGCTACTGATACAATATGTTTTTGCGTTTGCCGGATTTCCAGGCGGCACCTTGCATACCAATACATTCCCAAGTGTGTTGCCGCAACGAACATCCACTACGTTCACCAACGTGGTGACCGTTTTCGTACATCCTGCAGCGTCGGTAATACGTACACTATAATTGGTTGCAATATTGGGACTAACCGAAATGGATTGAGAGGTTTCGCCAGTACTCCATAAATAATTATATGGAGGCGTTCCGCTATTTGATTCAGCCTTTAATCTCAACGCAGAAGCGGGTGCATAACCAATATATACTGTATTGGGTTCAACTCCGTTACTTAATGCGAATGCATCCGGGATTGTCGCATCAAATGAGCACTCGAGTGAAACGGCAAATATCAATCCGGCAACGTCCCCGTACGCTGTTGAGGTGCCCACAGCATATATCCTGTTGTTGTGAATACTAAGAGCTTCTAACCTGCCTCGTACAGGTCCGCCTCCGAGGAACAAGAAGTTACTATCGGGTGTTCCATCTGAATTAAGCTGCACCACCGCCAGCTCATTTTTCGCAGATCCTCCCAGTGCAATTTTTCCAGTTGGCAATAACACAAGCGATCTGCAGTAGTCCGAGCGCGATCCAAACTGGAGAATAACCTTGCCATCAGATGAGAAGGAAAGGTCAGGTGTGCCATCAGGATTAAACTTTAAGACTGCCATATGACTTTCGTTATTAACGCTGGTGGTTCCCGCAACAACAATACTGCCACCTGGCAGCAGGCTTACAGCAGATGCAGCTCTATATGTACCTCCAAAATCTGTTGTTACTATGCCTTCAGCTCCAAATGAAGGGTCATTCGAACCATCGCTGAGATAACGAACCATGGCAAAATCAAACTCACCACCAGCTGCCAGGATTTTACCATCAGGTTGTATTAAAACAGCATATGCCGGGCCTAGATCTTCGGTCATTAATTTGCCATCAAAAGAAAACGAATTATCAAGCGAACCATCCGGATGATAACGTGCGAGCGCAAAAGCCCTTGCCCAAATTGGCGGCGATGCGCTACTGCCTGCCACAACAATTTTTCCGTCTGGCTGAATTGCAACAGCATAGGCCTCATCACGCCCTCCAAAATCGGTTAAAAGTTTTCCATCATTCGAAAAAGTATTGTCGAAGCTTCCGTCGGGATTAAATCTGACTATCGCAAAGTCCGGATCCTGCGAGCTCAAAATCCCAACTACTATGATTTTTCCATCGGTCTGTATCGCGATGGCACGCGCCATAAATTGGTTTAAATAACCGGGCAAAGTAAATGCAACAGTTGCCATGCCATCCTGCGAAAAGCTGTTATCAAGCAAACCATTGGTATTGTAACGGGCTACTGCAAATTCAGATAAATAGGGAGCGGTCCTTGCATAACCTGCAGCGATAATTTTTCCATCTGCCTGGACTGCGGAGGCATAATATTCAGTGTGGCCATATTGCTTATAATCGGAAAGAATCCCATCTCCATCGAGTGTTGTATCCAGTGTCCCATCGTGATTCAATCTCACCACAAAGAAATTACTTCCAAAACTGGGGGCTCCATGGATACCCGCAATCAGGATTCTTCCATCAGGTTGAACTGCCAATCCATAAGCTGAAGCATAATTATTATTGACGAGATGAACTGTAGCTTTGCCATCGTCCGAAAAACCAGGGTCCGGAACGCCAGTGGCTGTGAATCTTTCAACTAAAGCAAGTTGATGCCCATTGATAATAGTTGAACCACATACTAATATATTTCCGTCTTGATCTACACCAATTCCTTCAACTTTCTCATAGTTCTGTAGATCAAGCATTAGGTTTCCATCATCCGAAAAGCCTGAGTCAGGAATACCGTCAACATTCAAGCGAAAAATACCTGCCGCAGAGCCGTCAATAACGATCTTACCATCGTTCTGAACGGTAACAGCTCTTGCTGCAGCCGAAAATGGAGTAGAAGTGTTAGCGAAAGTTGCTATGCCATCCGAGGAAAACAGGTTATCCAGGTTCCCATCTGGCAGATACGCTGCAACAGCAACCCTTCCGCCAGCAGTTCCCGCAGCGATGATACGCCCGTTGGCGCCAATCGCAACCGAGGTAGCATAGGTATTAGACATTCCGAATTCTGTAACCTGCCTGCCATCGCCGGAAAAGGAATTATCAGGTGAGCCGTCAGTATTATAACGTGCAAGAGCAAACCCCTGATTATTATTAAATGAACCAACAGCAATTATTTTCCCGTCATTTTGCAGGGCGATTGCACCAATATAATTTGAAGTTGACCCGAAATCAGTTGTCAGCGTGCCATCGCCGGAAAAAGTACTGTCTATTTTGCCACTTGAAGTTAGGCGTGTAATGCCAAAATTACCACCGGTGCTTCCGCTGAGTACAATTTTTCCATCGGGAAGTAACACGGCATTACCCCCTCGAAAGTAAACCGGAACAGAATACCCCTTTTCACCATATGCTTCATCCAGGCTTCCGTTTGGAAACCGGCGTGTGATCATCGTTTGCATGGTAATTTGAATCACCAGGTAAAATGATCCATCGGCATCAGCCAGCACCTGTTTACATTCATTTTGGGTAAAATTTCCATCTACAGGAAAAAATGTACGGGTGTATCCATTTGTGCCAAAAGAAGGATCAAGCCCGTTTTGAGCGATAGTACAAAGGCAAAGCACCACCACTAACAGAAGTAGTAGAATTCTTTTCATATTAGCAGAATTTCATTTGAGATTGACGCTGAAGACCATTTTCACGATCCTAACACCCTGTAATTTATACAGCGAAAATTCTGCATATTATGACGGTCAGGGGAGGGAAGGATGACCGTCGTCATAACCTTACAATAGTGTGACAGAGGTTACAGGCACATCAGTACCGCTTTTATCCGAGCATAGTGATTTTTTACGTTTTTTAAATAATTGCGATCGTATTTCTACATTTGATAAGCCATTGCTTTATTTTAATATGAAGCAGTTTGTAACCCCGATCATGCTATTATTATGCGCATCACTGACTGCGCAGCAGACGGAATTTGTATTTACCAGGTTTACCAGGCAAAATGGATTGGCCAGTTCAAGGGCAAGAAGTATTCTCCAGGATCATCAGGGATTCTATTGGATCAGTTCTAATAACGGCTTGCAACGTTTTGATGGTAAAAAGATGGTTTCTTTTCGCCACATAGATCAGGATAGTACTTCTCTTCCTGATAATGAAGTTGGTGTGCTGATGGAGGATGGCAAAAACAGACTTTGGTTAAGCAGCGGCGGTAAACCTTGCTTATATGATCCGTTACATCGCCGGTTTATAAAGATACCTGTTGATCACGACCTTAAGAGTAAATTCAATATCGCTTCCTTCTTCGAAGATAATAAAGGCACGCTTTGGTTAAGCAGCAAAGAGGCAGGTGTGTTTGTGTTTGATTCGTCAAAGAATCGCTTCCGTCCTTATTCAGATAAATGGCCGGTTTGCTTCGCTTTTATAAATTTTATTACCCAGGATAAAACAACAGGTTTTTACTGGCTTAACACAAAAGCGGGTGACCTGATGGTGTACGACCCGGAACGCAGGGTTTATTATCATTATGGCAACAATCCTTTCGGATGGAAGTGCTTTATTAATCCTGCAGAAGCAAGCAGCGACAATCCATATGTAGACGATAATGGCATTTTATGGTTGCAGGCCTGGAATGATACAAAAGGCTTTTTCCATTTCCGGTTCGATATCAGAAAAAATGAATTAGTAACAACAGGTCCGGGAAACAAACACCTCTGGGGTTATCTCACCGATGCTTCAGGTATAACGTGGGCTTATGGAAGTATTCTTGGACGTTATAATGCCGCCACACGTTCTTTTATTGAAATTCCTTCAAAAAGAAACTCGCTTTATGGCATCGACTTCAACGAAGTTCTGAATGCATACGAAGATGGAAATAACAACATTTGGTTCCTGAGCAACCTTGGCCTGTATTTCTGTAATGTAAGGCAGCAATATTTTACTACCTATAACGCTGTCTGGTCAACCTTCGAAAAAAAGCATGTTGACGGGAACTTCAATGGATTCCTGGAAACAACCGATGGTCACATCATCGGACTGAGTTGGGGAACCGACGGGTTGTACTTTTTCGATTCCGCGTTTAATCAGATTTCTCCTTTATATGGATACAACCCGGCGGATATAAAGGACAATAATTACTCCCTTACCTGGTGTGGCCTGCAGGATAGCAGGGGAGATATATGGATCGGTTGTCAGTCGGGCCGTATCATGAAAATAGATCCCTCGCGCAAACATGTCAGTTTCATTTATGCTCCTGAGTTTGAGAACCGCACTATCCGCAGCATTGCGGAGGACGCTTATGGAAATATTTGGTTCGGTACGCAAAGGAATGTGCTTGTTAAATGGGAGCGGAGCACCAACGCGTTTCAGCAGATTATTCCAGTGTCAGATGAACGTTACAAGCCTGGTTGGATCCTTAAAATTTTACCTGGTAAAAGCAATGACATTTGGGTTGCTACCTTATCGGCCGGCCTCTTGCACATTGATTGTAAAACTGATTCAATTGCCGGGCAGTTTCTTCCTGGTAGGAAGGATGGCAATTCCATCAGTTCCGAACAGGTCAACGACGTCATTCAATTCTCCGCTGATACCCTTGCCCTGCTTACGGCCCGCGGCATTGACCTGTTTCAGCTCTCAACCAGATCATTCATTCACCTGGCAGGAAACGAAGGACTGCAGGCGGAAGGAGTGTTCGCGATTCTGAAAGACAACAAGAACAACATCTGGTTCAGCACAGTAGACGGCATTTCAAAGATCCAGACAACAACCAGGCGCGTACATCATTACGGTGCGGCGGACGGCATCACCGAACAGGACTTTCAGCTGTCAAGTGCCTCGCGGCTTAGCAACAACACAATGGTATTCGGCAATACACGCGGCTTCGTGCTGTTTCACCCGGATCAGGTTAAAGAAACTCCGGTACCTGCCGATGTATTGATCACAGGTTTCAACATCTTTAATGTAAGCCATTCTGTTGATAGCATGTTCCGCAATGGTCAGCAGGTCAGGCTACGTTATTCACAGAATTATATCACGATCGGATTTTCTTCACCTGGTAGTTGGTGGAGCAATGCACCGGATTATTTTTATAAGCTGGAAGGTGTGGATGCCGATTGGATAAAAGCAGGAGAGGCGCAGGAAGCAAACTATACATATTTGCCTACTGGCAAATATACTTTTCACGTTCGTTCAGTGTCGCAGGACGGAATATCGAGCGCCCGTACCACTTCATTTATCATTCACATCAGCCCACCTTTCTGGAGAACATGGTGGTTTGTATTGCTCGTTTGTGCAGCAACAGCAGCGCTGGTTTATTATATCTATTTACTCAGAAGAAACAGAAGGGCGGAAAGAGAGGTCATCAGGAACCGCATTGCACGTGATCTTCATGACGATGTTGGCAGTACGCTCAGTACCATCAGCATGCTTAGCTCGATGGCAAAATCTAGGTTAGGCAACGATCCTGTCAGGACTAGCGAGTACATTCACAAGATCAGCGACAACAGCCAGCGTATGATGGAAGCCATGGATGATATAGTGTGGGCCATCAAGGCGGATAATGACAGCATGGAAAAAATTGTGATAAGGATGCTGGAGTTTGCTACCAGTGTAATGGAAGCACAGGATATCGAACTAACTTTCGACGTGGAAGACGACGTGTACAATGCGAAACTGAACATGGAACAACGAAAGGATTTTTTTCTCATCTTTAAGGAAGCGGTCAACAATGCTGCAAAGTATTCCGGAGGAACCGAGGCCTCGGTGCTTATTGCTCTAAGGAATAACCGCGTGCAAATGGCCGTTATTGATAATGGAGCAGGTTTTAACGTCATGGCCGCGGACAGCGGAAATGGACTTGGCAATATGCAAAAGCGAGCGGCAGCGTTGAAAGGTATTCTGAAAATTGAATCGAAGCCAGGGGGAGGGACCAGGGTAACGCTCGATTTCCCAGCTTAAATCCCCCAAAGATGTGATTGCCCGACCTTATTGTTAAGTGTACGTTTGATACAGCCTCACAAATTATGCAAACGATCAAAGTTCTCATTTACGAAGACAACCCTCAATATCGCGAAGGGATTTGCATGCTGCTGAACGGCACCGTTGGATTTGACGTGCTGGCCGCGTATAAGAATTGCAGCAATGTTGAAGAAGAAGTGCCGGCCTGGAAGCCTGATGTAATTCTGATGGACATTGATATGCCGGGTACCAACGGAATTGAAGGTCTGATCAGGATCCGAAACGTTAACCCGGAAGTAAAGGTTTTAATGCTGACCGTATTCGATGACAACCAGAATGTTTTCAACGCTATCAAGTCTGGCGCTAACGGTTATATTCTGAAGAAAACGGCCCCGGCAAAACTGATCGAGTACATACAGGAAGCCAGTAGTGGCGGCGCGCCTATGACGTCTTCCATTGCCGCACAGGTGTTGAAGATGTTCGCTTCTATCAACAAAGAAGTTCGGAACACGGACTATGATCTGAGTGCCCGCGAAAAAGAAGTGCTGCATTTTCTCGTGAAAGGCTTTAGTTATAAAATGATTGCATCGAAACTTTTTATTGCAATGGATACAGTTCGTAGTCATATCAAGAACATCTACGAGAAGCTGCATGTCAACTCCAAAAGCGAAGCCGTAGCTAAGGCATTTCGCGATAACATAATCTGATGATCTCCTCTCTTCTTCTTTGTCAGATCACATCCTTTACTCACATGTTCATGTGATCGAAGTCCCGAACGACCCTTCTTTTCACGCTTTTGTGTGATTGAAACCGGCTGCTGTCGAAAATACTTTTGGGTTGACGATCCGGGCAACCCCGCACAACAAACAATCGACATGAAACAGAAATTTCTATTTGCGATCATTGTTCTCACTTTCAATGGGCCTTTTGCTTCAGCGCAATATCCTGGTAGTGACATCAGCAAAAAGGCGATGGATCATTACATTGAAGAACAAATGGCTCATTGGAAGGTGCCCGGTTGCGCAGTTGCTGTGGTTAAGGGAACCTCCCTGGTGTATGTAAAAGGTTTCGGTTTCAGGAATGTAGAAAGCAAACTGCCAGTAACGCCCACAACCGTATTCAAAATTGCTTCCTGTACAAAATCATTTACCGCGGCGGCTGCGGGCCTGATGGTTAATGAAAAACTATTGCAGTGGGACGTTCCATTGCGTACTTATCTGCCCCGGCTTCAGTTCATGGACACATTACTTACCTCAAGCGTAACACTTCGCGACCTGCTGACGCACCGAACCGGATTGTACGATGACGACTGGAGTTGGGTGGGCGACCACATAGATACGAACCGGATGTTCGAGATCCTTTCGGTAATGCCCCAGCGCCGGCAGCACCGTTCAGGTTTCCTGTATGGCAACATGACGTATGCCCTGGCAGGATATCTGTGCGGATCAAGAGCAGGAAGCTCATGGCGATCTGTTATCAGGAAGTATTTTTTCGAACCACTTGGCATGTCGTCATCCTCATTTTCGCATAATGAAAATTCCGGTATCGCTGATTTTGCATTTGGATATGAATGGGCCGATTCAACCATGTCGTACGTGAGGGGTAACTTATCTGAGCATTATACTGATTCATTAAGCGCAAGCGAACCATTTGCATTTATCAGTACTTCGGTTACAGACCTGTCCAAATGGATCAGGTTATTCATAAATGGTGGTATGTGGGAAGGAAAGCAGATAATACCTTCCGCATTGGTGAGGCAGTTGACAACACCAGCTAATTACATGTATGGTTCACAGGATCCTGAAATAACAGAAAGCGCATACTGTATGGGTTGGGTCAGCAATTATTACAAATGCCACCGTTTACTGCAACATAGTGGCGGGCTTGCAGGATTCAAAAGTTATATGTCATTCATGCCTCGCGACAGCATCGGCGTTGTGGTACTGACCAACGGCCAGCCTTACCGTTTTGCTGAGGCGCTTACGTACGATCTGTATGATATGTTGCTGGGTTTACCCAAATCGTTGTGGTTGCAGAAGTTCCTGAAAAAAGGATCGGCAAAGACCGATACAGCGCAAAGTCAAATAACAA
>DASWTK010000078.1:0-2563 GCA_036402175.1 Chitinophagaceae bacterium
AGTCATAGAAATTCAGCGGTCGCGGCTCAAAAAAATGCGCAGGCATTACAAGCGCCTGCTGCATGATTTTGATACGGAAGAGATACATGATTTCAGATTAGCCTTTAAAAAACTGCGGGCATTTTCGAGACTGCTGAATGACACTAATGGAATTAAAACAGGTATCGGAAAACAACTGAAAGATTTCTATCACCTTGCCGGAAAGATCCGTAACCTTCAGATCAGCAGGAACAGAATAATCACCTTATGCGAACAGCTTCAATTGAAATTTCCGGAAGTGTACCTGGAATTATTGAAAAGCCTGGAATATTCTTACAGGGCCAAAGCCATTGAAGCATCACAGGAAATTCAGATCGCGCAACTGGAAGATCAATTTCACTTCTCGGAAAACAAACCGGAGGAACAACAGGTAGCAAATTTTGTTATCCGAAAGGAAACGGACTGCTCCTGCCTGTTCACGCTTTATCCATTTTACGACGAAGCGCTTCATGAAAGCCGTAAAAAACTGAAAGACCTTATTTATAACTGTGACCATATTGAATCGTTTGGATTATCACCGGTGCCAGCCGGCTTCCTCAATAAAGAAAATATGGAAGTTGTTGCGGAAAAGCTTGGCGACTTCCAGGATCTGTGCGATTCACTTGAACTTCTGGAACCGCAATACGTTGACCGCATCGGAGATATGGAAGAAAAAGTAATATTGAACGTGATCAGGGAATATCTTATATTTCTGAAACAGGAACTAAAGGAAGAACTCACTGTATTGGTGCAACCTGCTCTTAGCGCTGAAGTTTTGCAGGATTAAAAGTGAAATCCACTGGCTTCCGATGGATTCCTGAGAGTCGACAATGTTAAAGACTGTACATATCGCCCATCTCATTAACCCCGTCAGCCTTCAGGCAGATCACGAACTTTCACGATCACAGCCAATAACTTTTGAATCGATGCGGTCCGCGGTTAAATATGCCCGGAAAGATATCAACGTTGAACTGCTCACCGCTCAATTTGCAGAAGATGAACACATCATCCCGGATTATTTCCGCAGAACAACAAACCTTCAACATTCGGTCCTGGATTTTGAATCGTTTTCCAATCCGAAAAAACTACCGGTTTTAAAAGACCTGCTCGACAAACTGTATCATGAATCAACCGCGGATTATTTAATTTATACAAACGCCGACATCGCGGTTCAGCCAATGTTTTATGAAGTGGTGGCCGACAGGATCCGGCACGGATTCGACGCGTTTATCATCAACCGCAGAAGAATTCCAGCCCGTTTTGATTCCGCTGAGGCCTTGCCGGAAATGTACCGGCTTGATGGATCACCACATCCCGGATTTGATTGCTTTGTATTCCACCGCTCACTTTACCCGCAATTCAAACTGGAAAAAGTGTGCATAGGAATTCCCTTTGTGGAGATAACTTTTTCGCAGAACCTGTTTTGTTATTCAAACAATTTCAGATTATTCGAACGCGACCGCCTGACGTTTCATCTGGGCATGGAGATATTCAAAAAGCGGGATCCCCAATATCTCAGGTATAACCGCCAGCAATACCGCAATGCTATCAAAAAAATGTGGCCTGAACTTGACAACAGAAAATTTCCCTGGGGACAACGCAATGTATTGTACAGAATGATAAAATGGGGACTGCATCCGGCCATTCCAATCAGGCTAGCCATGCAGCTGGAACTCAGGAGATATGGGTTGTAGTTTTAAATTGCGCGCGTAATCTGCCAGTCCTTTCGAGGTATCGCTCCCTGCTCACTTCAGCCCTGATAAAACCATCGGTTTCATCCGTGATCTTTTCATAACCTAACTGTTCATTCAGCGCTTTAATTTCCTTAAATGAAGGGTGATATTTTGCTTCCAACGTATCCAGTTTCAATTCAAAAAAAGCAAAGTCCATCAATGCCAGGATTGCGAGCGCCGCGTTTGCATGGCCCAGGTATTTTTCATCTGCCACAAAAGCGCCGGCTTCTCCTTTATTATCATGCAGACTGATATTTTTGATATGAAATAAACCGAAAGCAGTATTGTTATGATATGCGATGAAGTAATGGTTAAGCGCGTTATCGATCGTGTTGAACCACGAGTGCTGCGCTTCCTGACTGATGATCTCCTGGTATTGCATTTTCAATCGCACCATTTCATTATTGCGCCACAGGCGAACCATTTCCAGGTGCTTTGGCTGCAGCGCTTCCATTTCAATGCCGTACCGCTGAAACTTCATCATACGGTTGCTTTGATGATGAATGCCTTTCTTCCCGAGTTCATGGTATATATCCTTGCAATGTATTCTCCCAGTACGCCAAGGCTAAGCAGAATGATACCTCCGGTGAAAGTCATGGTTACGATCAGTGAAGAAAATCCGATCGCGGATCCTACCGTAAGTTTCTGGATCAAAAAGTAAATCCCCAGTCCGAATGAACCAACTGCCGACAATAAACCAAACCATATCATAAGCCGTAGCGGCAAAGTACTGTAAATGATCAGCAGCGTTGTAGCAAGACCAATCAGCTTGAAGAAAGAGTAACGCGACCTGCCATTACCCGTTTTATCGT
>DASWTK010000079.1:0-14367 GCA_036402175.1 Chitinophagaceae bacterium
AAAGAACATGTGCGTTATTTCTGGACACTCGAGGATGACCGGCACAGTGCTGAAACGGTTTTTCAAACGCTGGTGGATGATTCATCAGGAATTATTTTTCAGCACAACGAAAGTGAAAGTGCCTTCGCGCATGAAGATGGAAAAAAGTTAATGACGGGTTTTGTTTATGGTCAGAGCACACGGCCCACCATTACATTCTCAAAAAGTAAATTTCAGCTGACCGGCGTACATTTTCATCCGCATGCGTTAAAAACCTTGTTTGGAATTGATGCCCATTTGCTGACAGACCAGATGGAAGATATCAGTCTGCTGGGCATGACGGATATTGGCAGGCAGCTATTCGAAAGTCCGGGTGGCAATGAAAGGGTCAATCTGCTTTCACAATTTCTGCAGCGGCGGATCTGTGCTCCATTACGTACAGACATGCTGGTATGTTATTGCATTGATCGCATCAAGCTGGAAAGGGGAAGGATGTCGTTAAGCAGGTTATTGAAGGAGGCCTGCATTTCTGAACGACAACTGGAGCGCCGTTTTAAGAATACCGTTGGAATTTCACCAAAGTTATATCTCCGCATCATACGCTTCCGCGAAGCCCTGCGTATGATAAAAAGCAACCAGTATCCCAGGCTTTCCGATATTGCTTTTGAACTGAACTACGCCGATCAGTCGCATTTTATCAGGGACATTCGCGAGTTCTCTGGTTACACACCGGGTAACTTATCTGCAGATGTCAGTGAAATTATCCTGAACCTCCATCTCGGCTCAACAACCACTACATAATCCAAACCATCTCCCAATCCCCCAATCCTCAAATCCCCCAATCCTCAAATTCTACTTACTAATTTCCACCCTTCTAAACTCAACCTCCGCTCCCTCTGCCTGCAGCGCGATCTGTCCTCTACGCGCGGTGCAATTACCACCTTCATTAACCAGGTCGCCATTGACCCAGACAGTGATGGCATCTTTATAGCATTTGATGATCATGGTATTCCATTCGCCCGGGGCTTTCTCTGAATTGTCGGTAAGGTTAAGTATCCTGCGTTGCTTGCCGTCAACCACACCCCATTCATTTCTTGGTCCTCTTCTTTTTTCCATATCGGGTACTTCAATATCTTCTCCTATGCACCAGAAGTCGCCCGCATTTGTATGTTCCAGCTGCACTTCCAGCGATTTGGGGAACATTTGATATAATATCCTTGGGGTGGAAGCATGTACCAGTACCCCACAATTTCCAGGCTTGCCGGAAAACCGGTATTCAACCGTGAGGGTGTAGTTTTCATAAACAGAATCTGTAATAAGGTGTCCTTCCGGTGAAGCCAGGCTTACCATCATACCGTTTCGGACCACAAAAGGGCTTGAAGCCAGTTTGTTGGTGTCCATTTCTGGTACATCAGTGTGCCAGCCCGTCAGATCCCTGCCGTTGAACAGGCTGTATGATTGAGAAACTTTGTCGGGACCACAGGAGATGAGCAAAACGAAGGCAATTACACCAATTGCCGGTTTTAACCACAGTGGAAGCAACGAGCCGGAAGATAAATTGTCTTTATGTTTCATGCAGAACTGGTATAAGTTAGTTAGATGATCAAATATAAGTACATGAATTATCTAATGCCAAACCTGTTAATCTTTTACAATATCGTAAGTTTGGTTGTCACAAAAACCAACGCTACAATATCTTTCGACAACAAATAACACGATTTATTAATAAATATCGTCCGGCATGAAATTCCTGGTTTGTTTTTGCCTGTTATTAATCAGCATATTTACCAATGGTCAGATAACTATTCATGTGCACCTCGACACGTCGGTGAAGGGCACGTTCACAGGGAGATTGTATCTGCTGACCCAAAGGGATACAACCAAACAGGTAAGCGACCAGCCTGACTTTAATGATCCACAGGCTTTTTTTGCAAAATCGGTTCAGAACTGGAAGGGAAGCGAAGTGCAGTTGTTTACCGGCAATGAAGAAGTATATAGTAAAAAGTTCACTGAATTGAAGCCGGGATATTACAAGGCAGTAGCGATAATTGATGTTAATGAGGAGGAACGGGCATTCAATTTTAGTCCCGGTAACGCATATTCGAGAAAGGAAGCTATTATTCATATCGACTCCGCCGGAAGGGGTGAGGGCCACATATATATTAATACCATCGTTGCCGAGCGTCAGTTCAGGGAAACTGAACGCATAAAATTATTAAAGCTCAGGAGCGGGCTTCTTTCTTCATTCCATGGCAAAGACGTGTTTGTAAAGGCTGCTGTAGTACTTCCGGAAGGTTATGAAACAAACCAGCTATCCGACTATCCCATCGTTTTTGTTATACCCGGATGGGGAGGAACGCATTATGATGTTTTGCGTGGAGATGGCCCGGGAAAGCGTTATGGATTTGGAGTGGGGAAGAAAAAGGTATTTGTTTACCTGAATCCTGAAACGCAAACAAGGTGGGGATTGCATGCTTTTATTGATTCAAAAGTTAATGGACCCTGGGGTAAGGCGTTGGTTGAAGAGGTGTTTCCATATCTGCAGGAAAACTACAGGGTTTCAAAAAGCGAAAGCAATTATTTTCTGACCGGCCAGAGTTCCGGTGCATATGGCGCGCTCTGGCTGCAAATGCATTATCCCAAAAAATTCAATGGCTGCTGGGTAGCCGCCCCTGATCCTGTTGATTTCAGCAATTTCACGGGGATTAATATTTATACTGATAAGAATTTTTATAAAGATAAAAAAGGAAACGAACGGCCCCTTTTCATTGTGGGTGGGAAGCCATTGGCCACTATGCGAAAATTCGCAACGCATGATTTCTTTTTTGGTGATGGAAGTCAGCTTCAATCGTTTGAAGCCGCTTTTGGAAATAAAGATGCATCAGGCAGGCCCAAAGAAATATTCGACCGGAAAACCGGAATGATCCACAAGAATGTAGCTATGGAATGGCGGACTTATGACCTTGGTATGTATTTGAAGCATAGCTGGAAAATACTTGAACCCGACCTAAAGAATAAAATACATATCTACGTTGGTTCAGACGATAACTTTTTGTTGCAGGGAGCTGTAATGAACTTCAGGAAAAAGGCAGAAGCGGTGAATGCTTCCGTTGTTTGTGAGATCATTCCTGGCGCCGACCATTGGTCGTTATGGACCACCCAATTGACCGAAAAGATCCATCGCGGTATAGATTCAAGGATAACAGGGCAGTAAGAACAGATCGAACTGCCAGGATTATATTACAATCATTCACACTGTTAACCCGGGGTCTTATATTTATCCTCCAGCGCGTAATCATAAATTCCAGCGATTTATCGTAGGCAAGAGAGCAATCACAGCTTCCGGTATTTTATCATTACCTGCGGTACGCAATCATACCTCCCGCGTGCAATCATAGATAAAAGAACATAATCCTAGCTTCTGCCCACATTTAAAGCGCAAGACTCCGTCATAAGCTCGAGACCCCATCATTACATCGCCGCTCAGCCTTCGCCATCAACCTCCTTCTTCCATTTTACCCCCGAATCATAAAAAAATGTTAACCCCTCCCGCCTCACCCAACGGTTTCGCAACCGCCCGGGGTTCTATCTCCAAACAACCAAATAAATCAAAAATTTAAAACGAAAAAGATGAGACCAAATGCAAGTGTGTTTTACGGGTTAATGGTAATTTTGTCAATATTTACAGCCTGTAAAAAGGAAAATGAGTTCCGGGATCCCCGCGGCAACAATGGAAATCCAAATAAGCCCGATACCTCGAAACCCAGCAATCCCGGTAATCCTGCAAATCCGGACAGTATTTATGTTGTAAAAGTGAAGGCCGTGATCGGAGTTGGAGAATTGATCTACGACAGTATTCCCGCGTCGCTTCAGGTGATCAGTTGGGATAGCAGCAACGTGCAGCACCAGCGCCAGTTGTCATTACAACCCGGCACAAATTCGGTGAACCTTCCCAAAGCCCATAAAAAGTATCAGCTTAAGCTCACTCAATGGGGAATTACAGACGAGATGAGCTTTACCAAAGCTGAATTAGCGGAAGGAACTGTGATTACTCTTGGCGGAACAAAGCAGGCAAAGAAACTGCAACGTGAAGAAAGTTTTCTTTTGGTTCAGGGAAACTACCAGCCCAGAGGCAAAACCCTCTTTTATTACAACGGCAGCGGACTTGTGAACAAGGTTGATTATTATCAGAAAAAGCCCCAGCACAGCGATCTTCAGCTGACTGTTACCGATAAGTATGTTCTTTCGGGCGCAAGGGTAGATAAAATTAACCGCCTCGATGGAAGCGGACTTCCTACCGGCTTTACAGAATTTACTTATGATGCCCAGGGTAAAGTTGTGAACATGCACCAGAAAAGCTACGACCAGGAAACCTTTGCAGCTGTTGAATATGGTTATGCTTCCGGCGGAACTGAGATCACCATTGATTACCTGTACAGCAATGGTAATGCAATGGAATACAAAATGAAATTCCGTGGCGGGAACAAGATAGAGGATGTGGCAAGGAGTTCAACAGGCGGAGGCGAAGGCGGTAACTATGGTTACGATTTTGCAATCAATCCTTATGCTCAGATGAATATGCCTGACCTTTACCTGTCAAACTTGTCAAAGAACAATATCGCGTCACAGCAAAAAGGTTATGGCGGAAACATACCTTCAGCGGTTCCTTACAGGTTCGAATACCAGTATGATGCTGACGGATACCCGGTGGTGCTGATCACTAGCTACAAATCATATACAACCGGAGAGGAATTGTATAAGATCAAAAAGGTATTCACATATTAGTTTTGATAAAAGAAATTGAAAAACTCATAATTCAAAAGAAATGAACTACAGATTTTTACTGGCTGGCTTCATACTGATAACTTCCTGCACTGCAGTGAAGTTGTCGGTACCATCCAATTTCAGCGGCCAGGCAACGAAGATGCATGTGAAGGGCATTAACGGATGGCAGATCAATCAGAAACTCAGCTTTGGTGAGTACCAGACGTCAAATATTAAAAGGGGATGGGATTTTACGGCCTCTGTGCAATACACTAAATTCCGGATCAGCCCCGAAGAAATGTTGCTGCGTGTTTTTGATATCACAACAGATAAAAACAAAAACTTCCAGCGAAATAAATTTCAGTACCTGATAGAAAGCGGCAACCTGATGGCGGAAATTTATGCAACAGAAAAATTCGAGGAAAAGCAGCTGATCTATAAAAGCAATAATCCATTCATCGGTAATGTTTCCAAAACAAACCGGTATGAATATGCGTTCGCCGCGGCCATTTTGCCAATCTCACCACAAAACAGCGCACCCTGGTCCCTTGTTCTGATGAACAAGTACGATATTGAGAAAGATACTGCGCGGAAATTGTTTGACAGGCCCTATGTTGAAGAGGAGGGTTATGCAACGGATGGTAAGGATAATATTACTATTCGCCCGCTTCGGATCGACAAAGTCACAACCAAAAGTGGCAAGGAAACAAAAGTTTTTGGCGGTAAGCTCTTAACAGGGTATGAACTGCAATGGGACGGTGGAGTTGTAGGAATTATTGATATACTTGATAATAATGTTTGGATTTACAATGATCTTGAACCAAAGGAAAAGTTGCTGATCGCTTCCATTTCTTCAGCGATCCTGCTGAAGCGTATGCAGGATGTGGAAAAAGACAAGGATTCTTTCGATAATTAATTCATGCAGGCTGTAGAATACAATATGGATGAATTGCTTTCGGGTTGCGTTGCGGGGAACCGCAATGTGCAGGAAGCATTTTACCGTCACTTCTACAGCTTTGCCATGACCATTGCATTACGGTACTCGCGTGATGAACAGGACGCTGGCGATATCATGACCAATGCGTTCCTTAAGATCTTCAGAAATATCAGAAAATATGATCCATCAAAGGGCACGCTTCATTCATGGATAAGGCGGCTGGTGATCAACGAGGGGCTTGATCACATCAAATCGAGAAAGCGGTTCAGTGAAGAGGTTGAAGTGGAAACTGTCGCCGATCCAGAGATCAATAACGTTGCATTGCAGGAAATGGGAGCAGAAGAGATCATGAATATGGTGAAGCGACTACCACCAGCTACACATGCGGTTTTTGTAATGTATGCCGTGGAAGGCTATAACCACCGCGAGATCGGCGAAAAACTCAACATCAGTGAAGGTACCTCAAAGTGGCACCTGAGTGAAGCAAGAAAAGCACTTCAAAAACAGTTGGAACATTTAAAATATTAATTGGATCAGAAAAAACCATATGAACAAACAATAACCAGCAAGCTGGAAGCATTGCCTTTACCAAATATGGCAGATGCTATCTGGGCGCGCATTGAAGCCGGACTTGACTCTGATATTCCCGGAGATGACGATGACGGCGGCAATGGCCCCGATGCTCCGCGCCCACGCGGCTGGAAACTTCCTGTCAGCTTTGTTATCATAGGTGCGGCGATAGTCACCGTATTTTTATTGAATAAAAACAGTTCAGTCCGGGACAATATATCGCCGGTTTCTCCCGGCGAGATTCCCGTATCAACAAATTCACCTGCTATAATTCAACCTGCAACACCACCTGCAAACCGTCAGCAGAATCAGCAGGGCGGTCAGTCACCAGGTATTACTTTTGCGCCTCGTTTATCTTCGCAGGATTCACTGAATGCGGGAAAGAATGACAGCCTCGCGTTTGTACCAATCATTCCTAATGTTTCACCGGACTCTTCGCTGAAGCGTCCGGTTTCACCACCAATTGTTGTCGCGACCGATACACCTCCGCCTGGAAAAAAATCAAAAGGTGTAAAGGGAGTTACCGACGATGATTATAAAATTGTTCCCGCAAAAAAAGACAGCACGCGTTAGTAGTTGACCCCATTCAGATTTTTCTGCCTATTTTGAGGAGCACAACGATCATAATAACCAGCAATATGAAGCTTCTCTTAAAGTTTATTCTTTGTTCATCCATTATTTTAATCATGAGTTGTCAGAATGATCAAACCCGAAATGCTGAAAGTGAAGGCAATGATTCTACTATACAAAAAAGCAGCTCTGGATTGCCGGACAGGGGAGCGTTCCGCGATACTGTAGATGGAAAGATCACCGATCTGTATATTTTGAATAACGCAAATGGAATGTCGGTGGCCATTACAAATTACGGAGGCCGTGTTGTAAGTCTGATGGTGCCTGATAAGAATGGTGGTTTGAGAGACGTTAGCATCGGATACGGATCAATTGATGGTTATCTGAATGCCGCAGAGGCATACTTCGGCGCCACAATCGGCAGGTACGGAAACAGAATTGCGAAAGGAAAATTTACGTTGGATGGAAAGGAATACACATTGGCGCAGAATAACGGACCAAATGCTTTACACGGAGGTCCGAAGGGTTTCCATGCTGTGGTTTGGGACGCACGTCAGTTAAATGATTCCACGCTTGAACTGTCGTATATCTCAAAGGATATGGAAGAAGGCTACCCGGGCAACCTGAACGTTAAGGTGATCTGCTCACTGAGCGGAAAAAACGAGATCAGTTTCGAATATGAGGCAACAACCGATAAAAAAACGATTGTCAATCTCACCAACCACACCTATTTCAACCTGAACGGGGAAGGCAGCGGTACCATAAACAACCACCTGCTTCAGATAAACGCTGATCAATATACGCCTGTTGATTCAACGCTTATTCCTTTAGGAAGAAATGAATCTGTTAAGGGAACGCCTTTTGATTTCAGGAAACCTGTTGCAATTGGCGCACGGGTAGATAGCGACCATGTACAATTGAAGCATGGCAAAGGATATGACCACAATTTTGTTTTGAAATTAGTTAAGTCGAACGAACAAATTCATGCGGCAACTGCAACAGGTGATAAATCCGGCATAGTGATGCATGTTTTTACCCAGGAACCGGGATTGCAATTTTATGGAGGCAACTTCATGAATGGTGAACACAAATTGAAAAGCGGCGATAAGGATGCGTTCCGTACCGCTTTCTGCCTGGAGACACAACATTTTCCTGATTCTCCCAACCAGCCTTCATTTCCATCCACTGTGCTGGAGCCCGGCCAGATATATAAAACAAAAACGGTTTATAAATTTGAAGTTAAATAGTTCGTTGAAAGAATATTGAATTTGGAAAGCCTTCCCTGTCCACTATGCGGTAATTCGAATACAAAACACTTATTCAATAAGCAGGATATTGCATTTAACACCTGTCTTAAATGCAGGTTCATCTTTTCCAGGCCGGCAATCAACCCCAATCTTGCCAATACACTGCAGGATTTTGAGCCCGCTTACCTTGGCTATCTTAAGCCACAGCACCATGATAAAAAAAACCACGATGAACTGATCAGGAAGTTAGGAATGATAAAAGATGTTGGATCATCAAGGATACTCGACATAGGATGCGGCAGCGGGAAATTTATCCGTTATCTCCGGTCAAAAGGATATAATGCATTTGGCCTTGAGCCTTCAACGGCATTATTTAATGAGTTCCTTAAAGATGATTATTTTTTCTTCAATGAGGATGTACGGACTTTTATCAATCGCGATGCCCCGAAAATCTTTGATATCATCATCGTTTCAGATGTACTGGAGCATGTTGCCGAGCCTCATCCTTTTATGAGTGCGGTTTTGAAATTGCTTGCAAGGAAAGGTGTATTGTTCATTTCAACTCCCGACACTTCCAGTTTCTTTGCTCAGATGCTGGGCAAAAGATGGCATTACTATAATAAATATCATTTATCGCTTTATTCCCGCAAAAATCTGAACGAACTAACGGCCAGGTATGGCCTCAGGCACGTTGTCTCAGGATATCTGTCCCGGTACCAGTCGTTAAACTACCTCTTTCAATACGGCCTGAATTTTATTTTCCATTCTCCGAGAACGTTACCGGAGCATTTTAAGAACATAAATCTGCCAATAAATCTCAGAGATAATATGTATAGCATACACCTTAATGAGGGCTGAGATTAAAATTCTTTTAATCGAAAATATTAATCCAGATCAAATTTTGAAATTTTAACAATGTCGCTTAGATTTGACCGGATTATTTAACATTTATCAGGCAGCATACTGATTATAAATGGTAAATAACGGGTAATAACTGGTTTCTAAGACCAGGCCCCCAGATCAAAAAAGCTTCAGAATAAGCCAGGTTAAGGTTGAACTTTCGACCCCCCTAATGCTTCCTGACTTGACGATCGTTTTCCGGTTTTGCAACACTTATCCTCTTCCTCCGAAAAACCGGGTTGACCTGCTATTTAACAACAACTAAACTAACATGATGGCTGCTTTGAGAAAAAGTTCCCTCCCTGGGAGAAATGCCCTTCTATTATTTTTCCTGATTTTTTCCTCGATACAAATGAATGCCCAGGTCGATATCGCTATCGGCACGGGGACTGTGGGAAACACTGCTACTTCTTATCCCTGCCCGATACAGGACAGGTACGAAGGTTCGCGATCGCAATTTCTGTACAGGGCGTCAGAACTGACCGCAGCCGGAATGAGTGCAGGTACTATTTCTGCTATCAGATTCAATGTTGTTTCAATGGGCACCGTAGGTGTAGTTGAACAATACACTATAAAACTGACCACTACTTCAACCACTTCTTTATCCGCAACCGGTTGGGAAGCAGGAGTTACTACAGTATACGGACCTGTGAATTATCAGCCAGTTGTTGGAGTCAACTCATTTACGTTAGCGGCGCCCTTCGCATGGAATGGGATAGACAACCTGGTTGTGGAGGTTTGTAACGGCGACCCCAATTCAACAGCCGGCACAACCTGGACGAATAACCCTGTAATTTCCTGGACTACAGGGTTATCTTTTAATGGGTCAAGGACATACAGGGCTGATAACCTTGATAATCTTTGCGGCGCAGTTTCAACAACTGAAAATGGAACTCAGACCACGCGTCCCAATATTATTTTCGCATGGACTCCGGCTGCTAACTGCGCGGGAACGCCAACCGGCGGAACTGCAGTAACAAGTGCGCCCTTCGTCTGCTCAGGTGATCAGTTTAACCTCAGCGTTACAGGCAGCACAGTAGCTGCAGGCATTACTTATCAGTGGCAATCGTCGCCCAATAATTCAACCTGGACTGATATCGGAGGAGCCACTTCGGGCAGTTTCTCAACTACTCAAACTGCTACCACCTGGTACCGTGTAAAGGTGACCTGTGCTAATGGAGGCGCGTTTGATTTTTCATCCAGCGTACAGGTGACCACACCTGCAGCGGTTGCGGGTACATTCACCATCAACAGCGCGCTGCCATCGGGAGGTACCAATTTCCAGAGCTTTAACGACGCATATAATTATATTAAATGCGGAATAGCGGGACCAGTTGTGTTTAATGTAGTCAGCGGAAGCGGTCCTTACAACGAACAGCTGATCATGTCGGCGGTTCCGGGAGCTTCGGCCACCAACACCATTACATTCAACGGTAATGGCGCAACCCTATCATTCCTTTCTACCAATACTAATGAACGAGGCATCATCAAGCTGGATGGAGCCGACCACGTGATATTCGATAATCTTGTTATTACAGCAACCGGCACTTCAACCAGCGAATATGGATTTGGAGTACAGTTGATCAACGACGCGGATTCAAATACAGTCCGCAATTGTACTATTAATATAAATACCGCCACAACCTCTACAAACTACGCCGGTATAGTAATAAGCGCAAGCGCCACTTCGGCGACATCCACTACGGGAACGTCGTTGTGCGATGGCAATACATTTGCGAATAATACCATCAATGGCGGTTATTATGGTGTTACGCTGGTAGGCAGCACTACTGCAGCCAATTCAATCCAGAATAATAAGGTAACAGGGAACACTATCCGCGACTGGTACCTTTACGGCATTTACGTTACAGGCACCATTTCTTCCGTAATGGAAGGCAACAACATACAAAGACCTACACGAACTACAGGCGGAGCTACCAACTATGGCATCTACTTAACGGCTCTCAGTACAAAAGCATTGATCTCCAAAAACATCATTCACAGCATTTTTGATGGCGATCCAACAACAACCGATGACTTTTATGGTATTTACCTGACTGGTGTGGATGCTACTTCAGGCAATGAGAATGTTGTTAGCAACAACGTTATTCATGATATAACCAGCAATGGACTTATCTATGGAATTTATAATGCTGGTTCCGATAATGCTCATTATTTTCATAATACCATTTCGCTGGATCACGCAGGCAGCGCTTCAACCGAAGCAACACGCGGTTTTTATCAGACAACTGCGGCATCTGGTATTCAATTCAGAAATAACCTCATCAGCATTTCACGGGGTGGCACTGGCACCAAGCACGCCATTTATATGGGTACTGCCACCACAACCTATACTTCCAATAACAACAACTTTTATATCATACCAGCCGCTACCCATTACGTTGGATTCAGCGGCAGCAACCAGGTCACACTTGCCAACTGGCAAACGGCAACATCACAGGATGCAAATTCGGTTTCAATAGATCCGGTTTATGTTGACCTCGCCGGAGGCAATCTTCGTCCAACCGCTTCGGCGCTTGATAACCTTGGCGCTCCTGTTGGTATAACTACAGATGTGCTTAATGCTCCAAGAAGCGCTACCACGCCTGATATCGGTGCATATGAATTCAGTGTTGGCACCTGCGTTACACCGCCAACACCGGGTACCGCAACCTCCAGCGCTGCGGCGCCAATTTGTCCGAATACACTGGTGAACCTGAACCTCACCGGTAATTCAATTGGTATTGGCCAGACGTACCAGTGGGAGAGTGCTGCCGCACCTGGCGGTCCATGGACTGCCGTAAGCGGTGTTCTCAGCGCACCGGCATTTGATGTTAACCCGACTGTTACTACTTACTATCGTGCAGCGGTAACCTGCAGTGGCAATACAACCTACTCTGTGCCCGTGCAGGTAGTGGTGAACGTTTTGTTCCCGGGAGGAACTTATACAATTAATAAAGCCGTTGCTACCGGTGGAACAAACTTCCAAAGCTTCAATGATGCATACGACGCAATGAAATGCGGCATAGCGGGTCCGGTCATATTTAACGTAGTTGCGGGCAGTGGTCCTTACAACGAACAACTCCTGATGCAGGAGATCCAGGGCGCTTCTGCCATCAATACCATCACATTCAATGGTAATGGAAACACCATCACTTTCGTTTCAACAAACACGAATGAAAGGGCGGTCATAAAGCTGAATGGAACCGATCATGTAACGTTCAATAACCTTGTGATCAATCCTGCAGGAACCACCACTTCAGAATATGGATTTGGTATTCAGCTGATGAATGATGCGGATTCAAATACAGTGAACAACTGTACCATTAATATCAATACAAGTTCAACCTCTACCAACTATGCAGGTATTGTAGTGAGTATTTCAAATACTTCGGCTGTAGGTACAGGTGATAACAAGTGTGATTACAATACTTTCAGCAATAACACCATCAATGGTGGCTATTATGGCTTAACGCTTATTGGAAGCACCGGTACAGCCAACGGTAATAATAAGATCATCAAAAACAGGGTGAGTGAATTTTACCAGTACGGGATATACCTGAACGGCAGCTTTACTACCCTTGTGGACAGTAACGTAATCAGCAGGCCTACCCGTTCAACAGTTACAACTTTCTATGGTGTATACGTTACAAGTCTGAACGTTCGCGCAAATGTGACCAGGAATACCATTACCAATCCTTTTGGTGGCGCTGCCGCAAGTACCAGCACATTTTATGGTATTTACCACAACGCTTCAGATCCTTTGCCAACGTTTGAAAACCTTGTTACCAATAACCTGATATTTAATATTACGGGTAATGGGGACGCATATGGTTTGTACAACAGTTCTTCGAACAATACCTGGTATTATCATAATACCATTTCACTGGATGGCGGTTCTACCGGCGCGGCGGCAATTACACGTGGATTCTACCAGACCACCCAGGCCGATGGACTTGAGCTGAAGAACAACATATTCACAGTAACACGTACCGGTCCAGGCCCCAAGCATATTCTGTATTTCAATACAATTACCAGTACA
Organism: Chitinophagaceae bacterium; assembly: GCA_036402175.1. Classification (GTDB taxonomy): domain Bacteria; phylum Bacteroidota; class Bacteroidia; order Chitinophagales; family Chitinophagaceae; genus DASPKM01. Next base: position 13,010 of record DASWTK010000079.1, read on the forward strand.
ATCGTATCAGACCGAAATAACCTCTACAGGTTACCGACTGTTGATAACGCGTTTGTTGGATTTTTTGGAGCCAACCAGGCATCACTTACCGATTGGCAGACCGCCTCTACGCAGGATGCGAATTCCGTTGCTTCCGATCCGATATTTACCAATGCAGCGGCAGGCAATTTCATGCCTACCAACGCGTCGATCGACAATATCGGAACACCGGTTGGTGTAGCTATTGACATTACCGGTGCTCCAAGAAGCGCTACCACACCGGATGTCGGGGCATGGGAATTTTTCCCTGGTGGTTGTGTTGCACCGCCAACTCCGGGTATTGCCTCCGCAACGCCCGACACGGTTTGTGAAAACACCAATGTGGCACTGAAGCTAACAGGCAATACTACCGGTACCGGTCAAACGTACCAGTGGGAAACCTCAACTTCTGCCGCGGGCACTTATACACCATTGGGAAATGTGCTTACAAATCCTGATAGTGTGATTGTGGCAACCACAACGCTCTGGTACCGCGTGGCCGTAACCTGCAGTGGCAACACTACTTATTCAACACCGGTGCAACTAGTAGTTTATCCTGCGTTGCCTGCGGGAACTTATACCATCAATTCAGCTGCGCCCGCAAGCGCTACCAATTTTATAAGCTTCAACGCTGCAAAAGCTGCCATGAGCTGCGGTATTGCCGGCCCTGTAGTATTCAACGTGGCACCCGGCGGCAGCATCTATAATGAACAACTGATTCTGGATTCAATTGCCGGAACTTCATCGGTAAATACCATCACTTTCAATGGTAACGGAAATACTATTAAGTTCAGCCCAACAGTGACCGGCGAGCGTGCGGTGATAAAACTGAGAAAGACAGATCATGTAATATTCGACAGTCTCAATATTGATGCTACCGGAGGTACTTACGGTTATGGTGTGCAACTGATCAACAATGCCGATAGCAACACATTCCGTAAATGTATCATCATTGCTGCCACTAACAGCACATCTACCGACTTTGCGGGCTTTGTGGTGAATGCTTCAGAAACAGATGAAACTGCTACAGGCAACACGCTTTGCGACGCGAATACATTTGACCGGAATACGATTACCGGAGGGTATTACGGATTCACGCTCATAGGCAGCGCCACTGCTGGCCTTGAGATTGTCAATAACAAGATCATCAATAATAACATTATCGATTACTATTCTTATGGTGTTTATGTAAGCAGAACTACTAATACCGTTATCAGCGGAAATAATATGAGTCGTCCAACCAGGACGGGCTCTGTATCTGCGTATGGAGTGTACCTGACAGCTTTGAGTAGCAACACACTTATTAATGCAAACAGGATACACAATCTGTATGGTGGTGT
>DASWTK010000080.1:0-5727 GCA_036402175.1 Chitinophagaceae bacterium
TCATCCAGCGTCGCCTGAAGCTGTAATGCCATTTCGCGATTAAATGAATTGAGTTTATCCGGCCGGTTGAGTGTAATAAATCCTACACCCTTGTCGATTTTAAATAAAATGGAGCTCATAAATAATATTAATGAGACGTGGTATTAAAGATAGGTCAATGGCATTTGAAATAATCGAACGGCTCGTGGCAATCATTGCATTTATACAATGCCTTGCAGGCAGTTGATCCGAATCTGCTGATCATAGTGGTATGAAACGAATTGCATCGGGGACACTGAACAGATTCATCTTCTGCAAACAGGTCGGGATGACAAACCTGCTGACCTGGATTAGGAGGAGCAATTCCATAGGCTTTCAGCTTCTGTTTTCCTGCTTCGCTCATCCAGTCGGTTGTCCATGCGGGAGAAAGCACCGACTTAATCCGGATGTTCTTATATCCATGCTCAAGCAACCGAAGCCTTATGTTCATACTAATAACATCCATGGCAGGACAGCCGGTGTAAGTAGGAGTGATGGTAACTACAATTTCATCATTTTCGTCCCCGGTGGAAATTACTTCCACGTTCCTCACAATGCCCAGGTCTATTACTGACAATACGGGTACTTCAGGATCGTACACTTCATTCAATAGATCCCACACCTGTTCAACCTGTATTGGCGCAATTGTTTTCATTACCATTCTGATCCGGGATATGCCCTTTGCAGATACTGCATCTCTGCAAGAATAAATCCGAGGTGTTCTGTATGACGGCCTTCCTTTCCGCCTGTTTGCATCCAGGCCTTGCTGCGTTTATCGGTATCGCCTTCAAGTGTCGCTTCTGAAAGAATGGAATTAACCTTTTCGTTCCATTGCGGCTTTAGCAATGAGAGGTCAGGGGCGATTGCTTCTTTTGCAAGCTGTATTTCAAATTCTGAAGGCGTGAACAGTTCGCCGGTAAATTTCCAAAGATCTTCCATTGCCATCTGCATCCTGCTATGACTTTCATCGGTACCATCGCCAAGCCTGATAACCCATTCGGCGCTCCACCTCAGGTGGTATGTAACTTCCTTTAATGCCTTTGCCGCAATAGCAGCCAATGTTTCGTCTTTGCTGTTTTGCAACTGACCGTATAAATAGAATTGATAAGCGCTGAAGAAAAATTGCCTCAAAACGGTTTTACCCCAGTCGCCATTCGGCTGTTCAACAAGCAGGCAATTCCGGTACTCATGCGAATCGCGCAGATAAGCGAGTGTGTCCTCAGTAATTTCATTTCCCGGCTCACGATCCCTGAATGCTTCAGCGCCTTCTAACAGCGCGGCATATTGGTAAAAATTTCTTGCCTGACCAATCAGGTCAAGTGCAATGTTTGAAATTGCGATGTCCTGTTCAAGTATCGGTCCATGCCCTGTCCATTCGCTGTTGCGATGGCCGAGGATAAGCGCATTGTCGGCGAGATGAAGAGCGTATTTGAATAATGATTGCATGTGTTGAATAAGCTTATGTCCTACATGTGTTTCAACTCATCCGGCAGATCATAAAATGTCGGATGCCTGTACACCTTATCATTCATCGGATCGTAAAACGAAGGAGCTTCATCAGGATTCGAAGCATGCATGTATCGGCTTTCCACTACCCAGATACTTACACCTTCCTGCCTGCGGGTATAAACATCACGCGCATTTTCAATCGCCATCCTGGCATCGGCAGCATGAAGGCTACCCACATGCTTGTGATCAAGCCCCTGCTTGCTTCTGATGAACACTTCCCATAAAGGCCATTCCTGGTTCATTATCAAAAATTAAAAGTTACCTGTTTACGCTACCCGCTTTTCTCTTTCCTGACGCTTACGCGCATGAGCAACCGCAGCTTCCCTTACCCATGCTCCATCTTCATGTGCTTTAACCCTTGCGGCGAGCCGCTCGCGGTTACATGGACCGTTGCCATTGACCACATTCCAGAATTCATCCCAGTCGATAGCTCCGAAATCATAATGCCCTCTTTGCTCATTCCATTTCAGATCGGGATCAGGCAAAGTCATTCCAAGTATCTTCACCTGCTCAGTACATACATCAACAAACTTCTGGCGAAGCTCATCGTTTGTAAACCGCTTTATCTTCCACTTCATGCTTTGTGCCGTATGCGGAGAAGCATCATCATTCGGCCCGAACATCATAATGCTCGGCCACCACCACCGGTTGATCGCATCCTGGCACATTCTGCGCTGCGCTGCGGTACCCTTGCTTAACACCAGCAGTATCTCAAATCCCTGGCGCTGGTGAAAACTCTCCTCCTTGCATATGCGAACCATCGCCCTTGCATAAGGTCCGTACGACGCCCTGCATAACGGCACCTGGTTCATAATTGCGGCTCCGTCAACAAGCCAGCCTATAGCGCCGATATCGGCCCATGAAATGGTAGGATAATTAAAGATCGAAGAATATTTTGCTTTGCCTGTGTGAAGCTGGTTGATCATTTCATCGCGACTGATACCCATGGTCTCAGCAGCGGAGTATAAATACAATCCATGGCCAGCCTCATCCTGAACCTTGGCAAGCAGAATTGCCTTGCGCTTGAGTGATGGAGCGCGGGTGATCCAATTGCCTTCGGGCAACATGCCAACAATCTCACTGTGGGCGTGCTGACTTATCTGCCGGATGAGCGTTTGCCTGTATTTCTCCGGCATCCAGTCTTTCGGCTCGATCCTGATCTCCTGGTCAATTTTGTCCTGGAAAATATGTTCCATATCCTGCACTGGCATGATTGAAAAGTTTGATTCAAAGATAACTAATACTAACAGTTGTTAGCATAGGTTTGGCATTTTTAACGCACATCAAAATCAACCACAACCCTCGGTGTCTGAGGCCTTGACTGGCAGGTTAATATAAAACCCTGCCTGATCTCATCCTCTTCAAGTCCGTAATTGACTTCCATTTCTACCTTACCTTCTACCAGTTTGGCGCGACAGGTGCAGCATACTCCGCCTTTGCAGGCGTAGGGAAGGTCGGCACCCTGTGACAGCGCTGCATCCAGTATACTTTGCCCTTTGGAACCCAGTTCAAAGTCGAACATCACGCCGTCCAGCTTTACACTAATGCTGCTTTTGGGTCCTTCATCCTTTCTTACTGGTTTTGGGGTTGCAACCGACGACTTTTCGCCCGGAATGGTAAACAGCTCAAAATGAATATGGTTTTTACTGATTCCTTTTTTCTCCAGGAAGTCCCTAACGCAAAAGATCATCTGTTCGGGACCACAAATGAAGAACTCATCAACCTTGTTAATATCAATAAGCCTGGTAAAAAGAATATCGCATTTCACTTCATCGATCCGGCCATAATAAACCGGCGCGTCTGGTTGTTCTCTGCTCAGGATATGATGCAGTGTGAACCTGTCCATGAATTTATTTTTCAATCCATCAAGCTCTTCTTTGAAAATAATGGAAGCCCGTGTGCGGTTCCCATAAAACAAAGTGAATGTGCTTAAAGGTTCGGACCGTAAAGTAGTTTTGATAATGGATAAAATGGGAGTAATACCGCTGCCTGCGGCAATAGCCACATAATTTTTCTGATGATCGGGATGAAGCGGAGTGAAGAACTTTCCAACCGGCGGCAGCACTTCAATTACATCTCCTTTTTTAAGTGATTCATTTGCGAATGTGGAGAACAGGCCACCATCAACCTTCCTCACCGCTACGCGCCATTCGTTATCAAGCGGACTGCTGCAAAGCGAATATGTTCTGCGGATCTCCTGGCCGTTCAGTTTTGTTCGCATGGTGAGGCTCTGACCCTGGCTGAACACGAATTTTTCTTTCAATTCATCGGGTATATCAAATGCGAGTGAAACACAATCGTCTGTCTCCTGTCGCACGTCTTTAATTACGAGGGGGTGAAAATGGATCATTGAATTACTTTAATCCTTCGACCAAAAATTTTACCATATTCTCTTCCATATCTTTTTCCGATATGTTCTTCCGCGAGCGGTGCCATGATTCGATACCGCTGATGGCAGATAAGATGGTGAGCACAGCCACATAGGGTTCTATCTGCTTCATTTCGCCCGATTGAATGCCCTGCTCAATGATTGCGGCGAGGCGTTTGCGGTAATGCCGGCGCTGGTTCAGAAAATTAGACAAATAAGGCTCAGGCAAATGCCGCCATTCATGGTCTGAAATGTAAATACTTTCATATTCGTTCAGCATCTTCCTGATGTGGAACCTGATGAGGATCTCCATTTTTTCGATGGCCGATTTCTGACTGCTTTCCACCTGCTCCAGGTGCGAAATGAATTCATTTGCCACCTTGAAACAGATCTCCTGCAATATTTCGGACTTCGACTGAATGTGGTTGTATAAACTGGCGGCTTCCACGCCAACGTGCTCGGCCAGGTCACGCATCGATGCGGCCGCAAAGCCTTTTTCAAGGAAAAGCCGGGTGGCTTTTTCAATGATCACCTCTTTACGGGTGCCGTTCTTACCGCTTTTGATCTTTGCCATAAGGGACAGCAAATATAAATGAATTTACTAACGGTTGTTAGTGTTATAGCTGGAGGGAGAGATTTATTTTCCGCTAACAGCGCCCCGGGTTTTATCCCCCGGTTTTTTATTATAGGTTTGCACGCGGAAAAAACCTTAGAATCACTTTTAACTTCAACTGAATGTCTCTAATAGTAGTAGGATCCATGGCGTTTGATGCCATTGAAACACCCTTTGGGAAAAGCGATAAGATCATTGGTGGCGCGGCAACCTATATTGCCTGGAGTGCATCCAATTTCTACCAGCCCGTAAAACAGATCTCCGTTGTAGGCGGCGATTTCCCCCAGGAAGAACTGGATCAGCTGGAAGAACGCGGCGTTCACCTGGAGGGCGTTCAGATTAAAAAAGATGAAAAGAGTTTTTTCTGGTCGGGTAAATACCACCTCGACATGAATACCCGCGATACGCTGGAAACACAGCTCAATGTGTTGGGTACTTTTCAACCGGTTGTTCCCGAAAGCTACCAGGATTGCGAGTTCCTCATGCTCGGTAACCTGCTGCCCGCCGTTCAGATGAGCGTTATAGAACAGCTGAAGAACCGTCCCAAACTGGTAGTCATGGATACCATGAATTTCTGGATGGAAACCGCCATGAGCGATCTGGAAAAGGTGATCAGAAAAGTTGACGTATTGCTTGTGAACGATAGCGAAGCACGGCAGTTAAGCGCTCAGTTCTCACTGGTTAAGGCCGCGCGTGAGATCATGAAAATGGGACCAAAATATCTTGTCATCAAGAAGGGAGAACATGGTGCCCTGCTCTTCCACGATAACTATGTATTCTTTGCTCCGGCACTTCCGCTGGAAGACGTATTCGATCCTACGGGAGCCGGCGACACATTTGCAGGCGGATTTATTGGTCACCTCGCAAGAACCAAAGACCTTTCTTTTGAAAATATGAAGTCTGCAATTATTGTAGGTTCCGCAATGGCGTCGTTCTGCGTTGAAAAATTTGGAACAACGCGGCTTAAAGAGATAGGCCGTAATGATATTGAAATGAGAGTTCAGCAGTTCAGGGATCTTGTGAATTTTGATTTCCAGCTTGCATAACTTCAACTGAATGTTTACTTGCTGAGCGATTTCACTTTGTCTAAAACCACATCCCTGCCTGCGATCAGATCAGAAGGCTGAACCGGGAGATAAATATCGGGTTGAACTCCCACCTTGTTACCATCGCCACAGGCAGTTGAATATCCCGCTGTTGGTATAATACCTGTAAGTTG
>DASWTK010000081.1:0-6022 GCA_036402175.1 Chitinophagaceae bacterium
GTTTACCATAATCCGTATGATTTCTTGTGCCTACGATTGCAACAATTCTCGATGCGTTCAGATTCGCCTGTCCTTTATAGAATAATAGTGCAGGCGCGTCGTAACAATGAAGTAATCGTGGAGGGTATTCCTTATCCGTAATAAATAGCGGCTTGATCTGGTATTTTTCAATGAAAGCGATTTCGGATTCCGCTTCTTTATAATTGGTGAAGGACTTTATGCTTCCTGCGCGCACTGTCCCAATCCCCTCGATCTTTTCCAGTTGCGATCGGCTTGCTTCAAATACCGCCCACGCGCTTCCAAAATGTTGCGCCAGCAAACGTGCATGCACATGCCCGATGTTGGGAACCATTGTTAGGGCGAGTTGATAAAGGAGGTCTTTTGGCAAATGCAAAATTCAAAATTCAAAATGTAAAATTCAAAATGCAAATGCAAAATTCAAAATGTAAAATGCAAAATGTAAAATGTAAAATGAAAAAACATCAGTTTATAATAAGGTAGGAGTGTTGTTTTTGCAAAAACACACAAAGAAAAAAATATTTAATAAAAAACAAGTCCGATAGCCGTTTAATCTTCAAAATAAATTACCCCCACATCAGCGAAGCTGATCAATCCGTGTAATCCTCCCAATCCATCTAAAATCTGTGCTTAAAATAATCCACTCGTATCAGCGAAGCTGATCCATCCGTGCAATCCTCCGAATCCATCTAAAATCTGTGCTTAAAATAAATCCCAATCCTCACTGCCCCACTACCTTCAACTCCGTCCTCCTGTTCTTCGCACGATTTTCCTCAGTAGCATTATCAGCCACCGGTTGCGTTGCCCCGAATCCTTTAAATGATAATCGCTCGGCCTGGATGCCTTTTTGTGTAAGATATTTTACTACTTCCTTCGCACGGTTCTCAGATAACTTCATGTTATCGGCTGCTTTGCCAATGTTGTCGGTATGACCATTGATCTGTACGCGAAGTGTTGGATTGTCTTTCATCAATTGTACAATCCTGTCAAGCTCAACCTGTGATTCATCTTTCAGGATAAATTGATTGAAATCGAAGAAGATATTTTTCAGTACGATCGTCGCGTCTGTTTCAATTGGCTGAAGCGCGATATCGATATTATAAGTAGAATCAGGCTGTTTTTCTTTCAAAGAAAAATTCTCTGAATAAAACAGGTACCCTCTGCGGTTCACGTTGAATGCATAATCTTTTCCAACCGGCAACGTGATCAGGTAATTGCCCGTTTCATCTGTCTGGACTTTGCTGATAATATTCTGTGATGCAAGATCAATCAGTTCAACTCCGGATGGTAATCCCTTTTCGGTTTTGCGGTCAAACACTTTTCCTTTCACCCACAACGTGCGTAACGGACGAATGTCTTTCCTTAATTGAAAAGTATACAGGTCAAGCCCGCCATAACTGTCGCTACGGTCACTGGAATAATAAGCGGTCTGTCCATCCGCGGCGATCACCAGGCTGCCTTCGTTCTCAATTGTATTAATAGGAAATCCGAGATTCTTTGCATTGCTCCACACACCTTTTGGTCCTTTTTTCGATAGGAACAAATCATCACCGCCATAACCGATATGCCCATTCGAAGTGAAGTATAAAGTTTGATTATCGGCATGAATGAAAGGAGTGCTTTCATCGCCCACGGTATTGATCTCGGGCCCGAGGTTTTCAGGATCACTCCATCTTCCGTTTGGCAGTCGATGCGATACATAAATATCACTTCCGCCATATCCGTCGGGACGGCGACTCGCGAAATACAGGTCTCTTTTATCTGGTGACAGACTTGGAGCCGATTCCCAGAATTCGGTGTTGATGCGGTTGCCGAGATTTTGCGGTGTGCTCCATCCTTCTGTTGTCAGGTACGAGATATAGAGATCGCAGCTGCCATATCCATCCGGGAAATTACATCCGGTGAATATCAGCCACTGTCCATCCTGAGAAATATTCTGCGCGCCTTCGTTCAGGTTTGTATTGATATCGCCCTGAAGACTTCTCGACTTGCTCCACGTATTCTGTTGCTGATTCGTTTCATAAAAATCCTCATTGAATCCGCCTACACGCCTGGTAAAAATGAGATTGTTTCCTTCGAGTGTGATGGTAGGATAATATTCAGATACACTTGAGTTGACATTCTCTCCCATATTCACCGGCGCGAATACATAACCGGTATCTGCCTGGTTCCTTTTATATTCAATCGCGAAGGAATAACATTTTTCACGGTATTCACCCGCTTTCCTGCTTTTATCATTTAGCTCGGGAATGCTGAGGAAAGAATGAACAGCAGCAAGCGCTTTTTCAAATTCACCTTTGCCCGCGAGATTGATGGAATAAGGAAGATTGTAATCCTGGAAATACAGACTGTCGATATTCTTAGCGGCATCGTAATTTAAAACTGCAGAATCGTACTGTTTCATTTCACCATACATGCCGGCTATGGATAAGTAAGCATCGGCGAATCTTTTATCATACTTCAACGCATCAAACAGTATCGCGATTCCACCTTTATAATTTCCCTGTTCAGCCACACCCAGCGCTTTTTCATATAGCTCAGCCGACTTCTTGTGAACCTTTACAGGATCATAAGAACCAGGTTGTGCCAGTGAAGTAAAATGGAGGGATAAAAAACCAACCACAATCAAAACAGCGAAAGCGGCTCTTCTGATCGATGTAAATGAAAAGACGTTGTTCTCCGGGATATTGGTGATTTGTGTCTGCATAAGTAACTATCCAATAACGCTTTGATTTTAAAAATACTATAACCGGCTAAAAAGAAACTGCAAAATTTCTCTACCGGCAATAGATGGAAGGTTAGCGGTTTACGTTGCAGGGAAAAGGTTAAAAGGTTTTGGGTTTCGGGTTTTGGGTTTCGGGTTAGGGCACGTTGAGATATTTGTGTATCTGGAGGGAGAATTCCCATCTTGGGTTGGATTTGATGTAGTCTACAATCAGGGGGGTCATTGTTGCCGATTTCTCCCATTCGGGTTGCAGGTAAAGTTTGCAGTAGGGCGACACCATCGCAGCGTATTTTTCAGCCCAGTCGAGGTCCGACCGGTTGAAGACCACCACTTTCAGTTCATCGGCAAGGGGAAGTATTTCGGGCAGCGGCGCCTTGAACTTTTTAGGCGAAAGGCAGATCCAGTCCCAGGTCCCGCTGAGCGGCCAGCTTCCAGAAGTTTCGATGTTGGTACGATAGCCTCTCAACCGCAATTCGTGGGTAAGTTCGTCAAGGTTATGCATCAATGGTTCTCCGCCGGTTATGACCACTATTGGTCCGTTGCCATCGTCGCTCGAAGGGCAGGAGGAGGAAACCTCATTAACAATATCCTCCACAGACCTTTGTGGGTGTTTCGATGCATCCCAGCTATCTTTTACGTCACACCACACGCATCCCACGTCACACCCGCCGAGGCGAATAAAATAGGCGGCCTTTCCCTGGTAGAATCCTTCGCCCTGGATGGTATAAAAAGATTCCATGACGGGCAAACTCACTTTTGTCAGCGTCTCTTGCATGCCGCGAAGTTCGGTAATTAAGTCAATGGGTCAATGGTAACCTCAATGACACAGTGTTAAACTCAGTGTTGGGATATTCATCTCAATGACTCAATTCAAGACAGGCCTTGAAAGTATTCCGCATCAGCGCGGCGATGGTCATGGGACCAACTCCTTTCGGAACCGGCGTTATATAACTGCATTTGGGAGCAACCTCATCAAATTTTACATCGCCTTTGATGGCATATCCCTTTTTCTTTGAGGCGTCTGGAACGCGCGTGATGCCTACGTCGATCACAATCGCGCCCTGCTTGACCATATCGGCAGTTACAAATTCAGCGCGACCAAGAGCAGCGACAATAATATCAGCCGATGCGCAGAGTTCTTTCAGGTTTTTTGTATGAGAATGACAGATGGTAACCGTACAGTTACCGGGATTGGAGTTGCTGCTGAGCAGAATGCTCATTGGCCGGCCGACGATATTGCTTCTCCCAACCACTACCGCGTGCATGCCTTTCGTGTTTATTTTGTAATGCTCCAGCAGTAACATTATTCCGTGAGGTGTGGCCGGCAAAAAAGTAGAAAGTCCCTGCACCATTCTGCCCGCATTCACAGGATGAAATCCGTCCACATCTTTTGCGGGATTAATTGCGTTGATCACATTCGCGTCTTCAATATGACGTGGCAGTGGAAGCTGAACGAGAATGCCGTCTACTTCCGGATCATTATTAAGATCGTCGATAAGGCTAAGCAGTTTGTGTTCGGTGATGTCCTCTTCCAGTCGAAGCAGGGATGATTGAAAACCGATCTCTGCGCAGGCCTTGACCTTCGCGCCCACATAGGTTTCGCTGGCCCCGCTCTTTCCTACCAGCACGGCCGCGAGATGGGGGATCTTTTTGCCTTCATTAACCAGTTGAGCAACTTTTACCTTCAATTCATCTTTAATTGCCTGGGAAACCAGCACTCCATCTAAAATTTGCATGGCGCAAAGGTATAAAAACGCCTAATTGATGAGGAAATAACCATGGTGCTGACTGAACATTGTTTGAATTTGGTGCAAATTTTAATTCCCTGTTCAAATTATACCTGATACCGGCTTTGTTTTTATTAACGTGTGAAGGTGGCGATGGTCAATCGCTGCGGGCTGTCCCGCAACCATTTAATCCGGGATGTTACAGCAGGAAGTTTACCGATGCTTTTTCAATAACAGGCAATCCGGCCTCGCTTGTTTCTTATGAAAAATTTACAGCGGGAATTTATTCCGGTAGGTTGTATATGCTGAAAGAATTGAAACACGCAATCTTAGCAGGTGGATTCCCTTTAGCGAACAGCGGAGCCGGCTTTTTAGTTAACCATCTTTCGATTCCGGGTTTTCAGCAATCAGAAGCCGCGATCGGTTATGCAAAACAGTTAGGCAGCATTGATATAGGCGTCAGATTTGGGTATCACCGGATTGGTGTTCCTGCCTATGGGAGCAAAGGCGGTATCACGTTCGGCATTGGAAGCAGCTGGCATGTAACGGATGATCTTCACGCGGGTTTGCAAATACTCAACCCCTCAGTGGGTAGGGCAGAAGAAAACATTTACAAAACAAGTCATTCATACAGGGCCGGATTGGGGTATGAAGTATCCGGCCAGGTATTGCTGGGTGGAGAGATCAATAAGGAAGAGGATAAACCTGCAGAAGTAAGCCTGGCCATGCAATACCAGCCCGTCGCCCGGGTCCTGCTACGGGCAGGTATTGCTGTTATGACCGGAGAACCGAACCTGGACGTTGGTTTTTCCTGGAACCAATGGCGTTTGATTGTTTCAATGGGATATCATGTTCGGTTGGGGGCAAGTCCGGGGATGTATATAATATATAAGTCAAAATGAAAAATGGAAAATGAAAAGTTTCTTGTTGATATTGTTTGTTTGGGGATATCCGAGTCTGTTATTTTCACAGGAGGCGCCGTTGTCGGTCAGGCAACAGCAGGCAATGGAAGAACTGGCTGAGAAAGATGAAACAGGGATCGAGGATGATTCATTTCTGCAACAGCTTGAACATTTCAGAAGGCATCCCGTGAACATCAACAAAGCAGGCGCGGAAGAACTATTCAGGCTGCAACTGCTTTCTGCTATCCAGATCAATTCATTGTTACAATACCGGAAGATGCTGGGCGACCTGGTGCATATTTATGAATTGCAGGCTGTCCCTCATTGGGATATTGACATCATTCAAAAGGTTTTACCTTTTATCGCGGTTTCTGAAAAAACTTTGAACAGATCTGACATAGGTGAATTAAAAGATGGAACAGCGACGTTGCTATTCAGGTACAGTCAATCACTTAAAGAAGATGGAAGTAAAAGTAAAACTTCAGAAAATTACCTTGGTTCACCTCAGAAGCTGCTGATCCGTTACCGGTATAATTATAAAGACCGCGTGCAGGCAGGTGTACTGGCAGATAAAGACGCGGGAGAGCCTTTGTTCCGTCATAAGCAGCAATCGGGCTTTGATTTTTATTCATACCATTTATTCATTCGCA
>DASWTK010000082.1:0-6025 GCA_036402175.1 Chitinophagaceae bacterium
GGGGCGAGTAGCGACAAATTATTTATTCTTCACTGGATGGGCCCGGATAATTGAGTGTATACTTAATAATTACTTGTTTGTTGTTAACGGGTGCAACAATCTGAAAGCATTAAAAACAGCCTGGTGTGTTATGGTTGCATGATCTTCCTGCGGCAGATAATCGAAGTGAACGTTCAAGGTTTTGCTTTTCGAGGACTTTAATTTTTCTGCCAGCAGGTTCGCGTCCACTTCCATAACATGAGGGATGTCACTTGGTGCAAGACCTTCTTTTCCAACGCCGATATAAATATCTGTGGGTGCTGAAAACCCGGGCTCTAAAATTTCCGAGGGTTGTTTTAACAATGAGGCATCATCCCACCATAAACTGGGACTGATGATTATATATTTATTGAAGAGAAGGGGTTTCTTTAATAAGATCTCTGTTGCTAAGAGTCCGCCCAGCGATTGACCAATGATCGTTCTGGAAGAGTTTGTATTGAATTTTTTTTCAACATAAGGCTGCAATTCCTTTTCGATGAACTCAATGAATCTGGCAGATTTGCCGGCGCTTTTATAGCGGGCTTTATCAGCTTCCAAAGTTGTAGGATAAGTGAAATCCTTTCTCCGGTCGACGTTCGCTATGCCCACAACAATGGATTTGGGCATGCGGTTTATCCATGGAAAATTGTTGAATTGCACAAGGCCAACTACGTGAATAAAGTCTTCGTCTGCGGCGCCATCAAGCAGGTAAATCACCGGATATTTGGTAGTATCGTTTTTATTGTACCCATCAGGAAGATAAATATTCAAAGTTCTTTTTTCCGATAGAATTGTTGATTGTATTTCTTCGATTACACCGATCACAAATGGCCTTGAGTTTTCTGATGGTATTGTTTTGCTTTGCTGCGGGGAAGCCTGGAGTGTAAATAAAGTTAGAGCCAATGCTGGTATTATAATTCTCATCTGTTTAGCTTTTATTCGTCTGTTAATTGATAAATATGTATTACAAATATCTGCACTTCCCGATAAGGTTCCATCCTCCTCCTCCGGTAAAAGTTCGTTAGGCGGTGGTTAATTTCTAAAAAATCCTTCCAGGTTCTTGCGTAACTCATATTTCTGCATTAACTTTGAATTACAAAGTACTTTTAAATGAAAGATGAACAGGATTATATCCGGGACATAACTGAGATGCGCTCCATGATGGAGCGTTCTTCCAAATTCCTGTCGCTCTCGGGTCTGGCAGGCGTCATGGCGGGCATTTATGCTTTGACAGGAGCCTATATCGCTTATAAAGTATTCTCTTTTAATCCTGATGAGATCGTTTATAGTGACTTGCAATCTGGCACGCTGGCCCCTGGATTCCTTAAGGTTATTTTTCTGGCCGTTGCAGTGTTGGTTTTGGCAATCGGCACAGCTATTTTTCTATCCTACAAAAAGGCGGATAAAAACGGAGAGAGATTCTGGAACGCAACCGCCAGGCGGCTGTTGGTCAATATGGCGATTCCGCTGATAACAGGGGGCTTGCTGATACTTATTCTGATCTCTAAAGGATTCATTGGCTTCATTGCGCCATTCACATTGATATTTTATGGGCTGGCTTTATACAATGCCGGCAAATTCACTTATGGCGAAGTGAGAAGTTTAGGGCTGATAGTAATTGGATTGGGCCTGATCGGCTCTTATTATGTTGAGTATGGGTTATTGATCTGGGCATTGGGTTTTGGGGTAGTCCATATTATTTATGGCATTTATTTGCATTACAGGTACGAAAGATGAAACTAATAATTAATAGCTTAAATAAGGCTTTTGAAAGCAGGATAAGGCTCGGCATTATGTCGGCGCTGGCTGTTAATGACAGGCTTGATTTCAATTCACTCAAGGAATTTACCAATGTAACAGATGGCAATCTGGCAAGCCACCTGAAAGCCCTGGAAAAAGAGTCGTTCATTGATGTGAAAAAGTCATTTATCGGCAGAAAACCCAATACCAAATACTTTATAACGAAAACAGGCAAAAAAGCATTTGAAGATCATCTTAAAGCGCTTGAAAAGCTGATAAAGGGTGTTAACGACTAGAGCTTTTTTTTTGTACTTATACTTTGTATTTCAAAGTACTTTAATAAAACTGGGAACTAAACTTATATTACAAAAACTATCACTTTATAAATTTTAACTGATGAAAAACGAAATACTCACCAATCTGCATGACCCCAGGCAACTTGAAAAGATATACCGGGCAAACAAGTTGCGTTTTAAGCGTGAGTTCAATATGCTGTATCCGGAGATCAAAGGCAATACCCTTGCTGATTTCTGGAATGAACGGCTGACTTATGAAAGTGATGAGATCAACTGGGGCACTGGCAGGGAACTTTTTGTGGTAATAATCGCAGCGTTGGTTGCAGGTATCATTGCAAAACTGCCCGCGATATTTAATATCAATGAAGAATATTTCTACACCAGGAATATCGGGTTCATCATTTTCCCTGTCTTATCAGCCTACTTTGCCTGGAAGAACAAACTATCTGCCGGGAAAATCGCATTTATAGCAGGCACCATCCTTGCCGGTTTGATTTTTATCAACTCACTTCCCGATGTAAGTCAGAGCGATACCCTGGTCTTATCGAGTATTCACTTGTTGTTATTCCTGTGGTCGATACTTGGTTTTGCTTTTGTGGGTGAGTTCAGCAATAACCATGAAAAACGCCTTAGTTTTTTAAAGTACAATGGCGACCTGGTTGTCATTACAACACTTATTGTAATAGCTGGCGCAATCCTGACCGGTATAACCATCGGGCTTTTCTCACTGATCGGCTTTAATATTGAAAAATTTTATTTTGAGAACATTGTAAAATTCGGACTTCCAGCCGCTCCGATTCTGGGCACTTATCTTACACAGACAAATCCTCAACTGGTAGGAAAGGTTTCACCCGTGATCGCAAAGATCTTCAGTCCGCTGGTCCTGGTAATGCTGGTAGTTTATCTCGCGGCAATGTTTTACTCAGGCAAGAATCCTTATGACGACCGCGATTTCCTGCTAATATTTAATGCATTGCTCATTGGCGTTATGGCCATCATTTTCTTTTCTGTTGCAGAAACAACCCGGACAACAAAAAGTCAGACAGAAATCTGGATCCTGATTCTTCTATCGGTGGTTACCATAGTTGTAAATGGCATCGCGCTTTCTGCCATCCTGTTCCGTATCTCAGAATGGGGGATGTCGCCTAACAGGGCTGCCGTACTCGGAGGCAATGTTCTGATTTTAATAAATCTGCTCCTGGTAACCGCGCAGCTTTTCAGGGTAATTTCAAAAAGGGCCGACATCAACGCAGTTGGCAGAAGCATTTCCCTTTTCCTGCCCATTTATTTCATATGGACAGTTATCGTGACTTTTATTTTTCCATTAATATTTGGATTCAGATAATTTATTTCCATGTTGATTTGAATCAGCAGTTCATATAACACATAAGCAAAAAATTAAAACACTTTCCCGATCAAATACTTAAAACAATGAAACGAATAGTTGCTATCACCTCTGAAACCATTAATAATGTTGCCCGAGCGCTAAAGAATGTAAGGCATTCCACCTCGTGTTTAGCTTCAATGTATTCTTCCACACTCGCATCCCGGGTAACAATACTGATTCTTGTAATTTCATTTTTTTGTGCTTCCTGCAATAGTGATGGCCAGACCGGTAAGCTTGCAGAGCAAAAGGAGATCGGATTCGAAAAAACAAAATGGAGTATTAAGAAGGATGGACAATATACCTACCGAAAGCAAATGATAACCGACCTGCTGAATAATTATAAGTGGCCGGGTATGAAGAAAGATTCATTGTTACAAATGCTGGGGCAGCCTGATGGTATTGAACAGAACCTGCTCATGTACGACTACGAAAGAAAACCGTTTCTTGGTGGTTTGGGAACTACGGTGGAAGCAATAGTCTTTGAATTAGCAGCCGATAGCACTGTAAAGGTTGCCAGGTTGAATGATGGGGGCTGGGACTGATAGATTGAAGCAAAGTCGTTCGGAAGTGCCGCAAAAGAGAAAATAATTGTAGTAAAACTAATCTGCTTAAAAGTGATGGAATTACAGATCAGTAATATCTCAAAAAGCTATTCAAACGGAGTTCAGGCGCTAAAGAATATTTCACTCACAATTCCAAATGGAATGTACGGACTGTTAGGGCCCAATGGCGCGGGCAAGTCAACACTCATGCGCATCCTGGCAACCTTGCAAGAGCCTGATGAAGGCGCTGTTCAGCTTACTGATCCTTCGACGGGTTCCAAATCGTCCATCAATGTGATCAGGGAAAAGGACGAGGTCAGAAAAACACTCGGTTATCTTCCGCAGGAGTTTGGTGTTTACCCAAAAGCAAAGGCCGAAGATCTTCTGGATCACTTCGCGGTCCTTAAAGGCATAACAGGTAAGCGTGCACGAAAAGAAACGGTGGAAGGGTTGCTTCGCCAGACAAACCTTTGGGAAGTGCGTAAACAAAAGCTTGGAGGATTTTCCGGTGGCATGCGCCAGCGGTTCGGCGTGGCCGTGGCTTTGATAGGAAACCCCAAACTGATGATCGTTGATGAACCAACAGCGGGACTCGATCCTGCAGAGCGGGTGCGCTTTCTGAACCTGCTAAGTGAACTTGGCGAGAACAGCGTGGTCATTCTCTCTACACATATAGTTGAAGACGTTAGTGAACTGTGCACCCGCATGGCAATCATCAACCAGGGTGAAATATTGCTCGAAGCCGAACCGCTTGCCGCGGTCAATGAACTTAATGGCCGCATCTGGCGCCGGATCGTTGAGAAAGGCGCACTGCCGAAACTGGAGCGTGAGCATAAGATCATTTCATCCAAACTGCTTAGCGGACGTACTGTAGTGCACATATATAGCAAAGAAGATCCGGGCAATAGATTTGAACTGGTGGAGCCTGACCTGAAGGATGTTTACTTCAGCACGATGGCAGGACATATCGGAGGGCGAAGCGAAAAAGCGGAGGCCGCGCTATGAAGTTCCTGAAGATATTACGTTTTGAATTCGCCTATCAGATCAGCAGAGCATGGCCGTGGCTATTCTTTACCGTTCTGCTTGTGCTTTCATTCCTGATGACCAGAGACGGATCGCTGGCAGAAGTGCTTTACTCCGATTTTTTTCTGAACTCACCTTTTAACATCGCGAAGACAACTGTTTTTGGGAGCCTGATCTGGCTGGTGATGTGCGCGGCAGTTGCGGGAGACGCAGCCGCACGCGACGAGGCAACAGGTATGCACGCACTCATCTACACAACATCTTTAAGCAAGGCCGATTATCTCGGCGCAAGATTCTTCGCCGCTTTTTTTCTGAATGCATTTCTATTGCTCGCGGTGCAGGCAGGCATTTTATTGGGAGTTTATTTGCCTGGAGTAGACGCTGAATTGATCGGTCCTTTCCGGCCTGCCGCGTTTTTAACTTCTTACGCCTTTATTGCACTACCGAACGCATTTGTTGCTACTGCCATCCAGTTTGCACTGGCCACCAGGAGCGGACGTGCGATGGCTGGTTACTTTGGAAGTTTCGTGCTCGTTTTTATGGGATTCTTCGTCGCCTCACTGCTGCTTTACAAAGAAGGGCTGGGTACGTTGCTGGATCCCATTGGCATCCGCTTCATAGTAGAAGATGTTGCGCATATGTGGACGCCGATCGAAAAGAACGACAGATTGCTTCAACTGGAGGGCATCATACTTACAAATCGTCTTTTGTGGTTTGGTATCGCGCTGGTAGTGATTGCACTCACCTATATTGGTTTTCGATTCAAACATCGTACTGCCGGCAACCGGTGGAATGTATTAAGAAAATTTACCCGACGTTCCCGTACGCAATCCGACCCGGAATCACGCATTCCCGCTATTTTCATCAGAGAGAAAGCGCACATTTCTGTGCCACGGGTGAAAAGGACTTTTGGTTTCGCTTTTCATGCGCGACAGACAATCGCCATCGCCTTGTCATCATTCAAAATGATCGCAAAAAGCTGGGCTGGCATCGCCATGCTGGCGGGAATACCACTGCTT
>DASWTK010000083.1:0-13456 GCA_036402175.1 Chitinophagaceae bacterium
GTGCAGAATGTAACGCTGAAAGGCGCGGGAACGCCAACCGCCGCCGGGACCAACAACTTTACCGTTACGGCTTCCGCATCCACCTGTAATTTCCCTGTAACAGTTATTGCCGCGCCGGTGACAACAGTGAATTCATGGAGCTTTACCCAGGGGACAAGAAACTTTTCAGGAACGCTACCATTTGGAAGCGATTTTGGAATAGATGCGTTAAGTATCGGCAAGGCGCTTGAAATGAATGGCGAGATCCCAAATACCGATACGGCAATTTTCATATACATTCAGTTCCCGTCCTCGGCAACGGCGCCGGTACCTGGTACATACACCACAAATCCTGATTGGGGCAGCAATAACCTTACTGACTTTTATTTCTACGATTTCAGTGAGGACATTTATTACGTGAAAGATTTTCCGCCTTTGCCACCAACCACGCCTGTATTGACTTTTACTGTTACATCTTATGATGCTACGACAAAAATTGTGAAAGGTACATTCACGGGTAATGCCTGGAATTCGGTTGGTACAATTGTGCCTATAACGAATGGTAAATTCGAAGCTGTTGTTAATTTCTGATGAACTTTTTCCAGCTGAAATAATAAAAAAACCGTCTTTGTTTGAAGACGGTTTTTTTATTTGTTTAAAGCCCTACCATTTTTTCCGGCTTTACCCAATCATCAAATTCCTGTGGTGTAACATATCCCAGTTTCACCGCCATTTCTTTTAAGGTAGTGCCTTCCTTATGCGCTTTCTGTGCAATTTCGGCTGCTTTGTAATAGCCGATTTTTGTATTGAGCGCGGTGACCAGCATCAATGAGTTGTCGACATGCTTTTTAATATTCGCTTCTATCGGCGCAAGCCCAACCGCGCATTTATCATTAAAACTTACACAGCCATCACCAATCAGTCGTGCGCTGTGAAGGAAGTTGTAGATCATCATCGGCTTGAAGACATTCAATTCAAAATGACCGGTTGCGCCACCAATGTTGATGGCAACATCATTGCCCAGCACCTGCGCCGCGATCATGGTGAGCGCTTCACATTGTGTAGGATTTACCTTACCGGGCATGATCGAAGAGCCGGGCTCGTTATCGGGAATGAAGATTTCGCCTATACCTGAACGTGGTCCGGAAGAAAGCATGCGGATGTCGTTAGCAATTTTCATCAGGCTAACCGCTACAGTTTTCAGTGCGCCATGCGATTCTACAACGGCGTCGTGCGCTGCCAGCGCTTCAAATTTGTTTTCAGCAGTGATAAATGGAAGTCCCGTAACACTGGCAATATGTTTTGCAACATTCTCTGAATATCCCGCGGGAGTGTTGATGCCTGTGCCTACCGCAGTTCCGCCCAATGCGAGCTCTGAGAGGTGAGGAAGCGTATTTCTGATTGCCTTCAGTCCGTGATCGAGTTGTGATACATAACCGCTGAACTCCTGGCCAAGTGTGAGCGGTGTTGCGTCCATGAAGTGAGTGCGTCCGATCTTCACCACATTCATGAACTGTTTGCTTTTTTCGGAAAGCGTATTTCTTAGTTTTTCAATTCCGGGAATAGTGACCTCTACCAGCATTTTATACGCCGCAATGTGCATGGCGGTAGGGAAGGTATCGTTGGACGATTGTGACTTGTTCACATCATCATTCGGGTGCAGTGTTTTTTCTTTATCGGTGAGCTGACCACCTTTCATCACATGTCCACGGTAGGCGATCACTTCATTTACATTCATATTGCTTTGCGTACCGCTACCTGTTTGCCATACAACCAGCGGAAAATAATCATCCAGCTTTCCTTCCAGTATCTCATCGCAAACCGATCCAATCAGGTCCGATTTCTCCTTCGGCAATACACCAGCTTCGAAATTGGTGATGGCCGCAGCTTTCTTCAGGTAAGCAAACGCGCGGATGATCTCTTTCGGCATCCTATTAATGTCCTGCGCAATCCTGAAATTATCGATGCTGCGCTGCGTTTGCGCGCCATAAAGCGCATCCCTGGGCACCTGCACCTCACCCATTGTGTCTTTTTCTATCCGGTATTCCATGATAATTATTTAGTGCCGCAAAATTAGGTGTTATGTTATAAGGTATTTTTGACGGGAAGAAACATTTTTTATGATCCGGACTATTTTACTGTTGACCGCTTTGCTGCCTATGCACATTTTGGGTCAGTCGATAGGGCATCTGAAGCCTTATGGGCCTTTGCCTTCCAACGCGCAACTGCAATGGCACGAGGCTGAATTCTACCTTTTTGTGCATTTTGGTCCAAATACTTTTACCAATAAGGAATGGGGAGAGGGGAATGAACCGGCAGACGCCTTCAATCCTTCGAAGCTCGATTGCAGGCAGTGGTGCAGGATCGCGAAAGCGGCTGGAGCAAAAGGAATAATAATTACGGCCAAGCACCACGACGGATTCTGCTTGTGGCCCAGCGCTTATTCAACGCATACGGTAAAACAAAGCAAATGGAAAAATGGTAAAGGCGATGTTCTGAAAGAGCTTTCTGAAGCCTGCAGGGAATCTGACCTGAAATTCGGAGTTTACATTTCTCCCTGGGACAGGAACCATCCTCAATACGGAACGCCTGAATACAACCTGGTTTTCATGAATATGATGCGCGAGCTTTTCAGAGATTATGGTCCTATCTGGGAATTGTGGTGGGATGGAGCCAATGGCGAAGGTCCGAATGGCAAAAGGCAGGAATACGACTGGACAGCCTTCCGGAATCTGGTAAAGGAATTGTCTCCTTCCACTGTTGTATTCAGCGATGTTGGTCCGCACATCCGATGGATAGGCAATGAAAAGGGAATTGCCGGCAAAACAAACTGGAATCTGTTGGATACAACAGGATTTACGCCAGGCTTGGGTGCGCCTCCACTGGATACGCTGAACCAGGGAAATGTAAATGGGAAAAACTGGATACCCGGTGAGTGCGACGTTAGCATTCGTCCCGGCTGGTTTTTTCATGAAACTGAAAATGATAAAGTGAAAACACCCGAGCAGTTGTTCGACCTGTACCTGAAATCTGTAGGAAGAGGCGCCAATTTTTTACTAAACGTTCCTCCCGATACAAGGGGATTGATCCACTCCAGGGATTCTGCAAGCCTTGTGAACTTCAGAAAACACGTGACCAATAACTTACTGAATGCTCCCAGGGTCAGGTTCGACCGGTTCCAGTTTAAGAACGTGGCATCATTCACACTATTTAATGATCGGAGCAAGACCGTCTATAATTTTTTGGAAAACTACAAAGAGGGTTATATCAGGTTTACTGCTAAAGTTCCACGCGAGATCAATTGTATTGTTTTGAGAGAGCCCGTTGAATATGGTCAGAAAATTATCAGCATGACGGTTACGTTGCGTTCAACTGATGGAAGCGAAGAGAAAATTCCTGTAACAACGGTAGGGCGCAAACGCATCCTTAGTTTTCCTGTCAGAAAAGTTACAGAAGTAATGGTTCAGGTCACCGCAACAAAAACCAACCCGGCATTAAGTGAGATCAGTTTTTATCTGATAGATGAAAAGCTGATAGAAAAAAATGAGTAGTTATCTGCCTTTGAAGTTGGCCTTTCTTTTTTCCAGGAATGCTGCGGTTCCTTCTTTCATGTCTTCAGACGAGAAGCATTCACCGAAAGAACTAACCTCCACGTCGTATCCGCTCAGGTACGAATAAGCGGTAGATGTATCAAGAGGGCGATTGCCATATGCTGCATTTGCCGCCTGAATGCATTGCGCAACAGCCAGCGGCGCTTTTGAATTGATCACTTCAAGGATTGACCGCGTTTTAGGGATCAGCTGGTCAGCGGGAACAACGTAATTGACCAGACCATATGACAAAGCTGTTTGCGCATCGATCATATTAGCGCTCATCAGCAATTCAAGCGACCTTCCTTTGCCGATGAGTTGAGTAAGTCGTTGTGTACCTCCATAACCTGGAATCAAACCCAGGTTCACTTCGGGCTGACCAAACTTTGCATTCTCCGATGCAAGACGAAAATGGCAGGCCATAGCAAGCTCGCATCCTCCGCCCAGCGCGAAACCATTAACTGCCGCAACAACTGGTTTTGGGGAATTCTCAATCTTAAAAAAAACCGCCTGGCCATTTCTTGCCAATTCCATTCCTTCTGCCGCATTCAATCCAATAAATTCACTGATATCGGCTCCAGCCACAAATGACTTCGGGCCTGAACCCGTAATGATAGCTGACCGTATTTCCGGGTTTTTATGCACCTCGTCCATGACCATGCCCAGCTCTTCCATCACTGTTTTGTTAAGCGCGTTAAGCTTGTCGGGACGATTAATGGTGATAGTGAATATTCCGTTCTCCAGTGAAGTAAGTAAGGTTTGATAACTCATTATTTTTGGTTTCTGCTGAATTATTAATTTTTGAATGACGAATTAAAAGGCTCTGTTTTTACTGACCCAATCCCTGATGTAGGAAGCGATCTCTGTTGTAGGAGTGCCCGGCGCGAATAATTTTCCCACCCCTTCTGAGTTCAATTGTTTCATATCATCATCAGGGATAATTCCGCCTCCGGTAAGCAATACATCATCCAGGCCTTTTTCTTTCATCAGCTGCCTCACTTTCGGGAATACCGTCATGTGCGCGCCAGACAATATGCTTATGCCTATTGCATCAACGTCTTCCTGCATAGCGGCATTGACCACCATTTCGGGCGTTTGGCGAAGGCCTGTATAGATCACTTCCATTCCTGCGTCGCGCAGTGCAGTTGCGATCACCTTTGCGCCGCGGTCGTGTCCATCCAGTCCTACCTTTGCAACTAGTACCCTGATGGGGCGTTTCAAATCCTGGCTCATTTTTTTTGATTGGCGCGTAAAAATACAAGTACTTCCTCATCTGCGTACATTTGATGCAGCTGATTTGATTATGAACTACAGAAAATTCGGAAAAACAGACCTGAATGTAAGCGAGGTTGGCTTTGGAGCGTGGGCCATCGGGGGCGCAGCCAAAGTTGGCAATACTCCCATCGGATGGGGTGAAGCCGATGATGAAGTTTCCCGCAGCGCAATACTCGCAGCGCTGGATGCAGGAATCAATTTTTTTGATACCGCGGATTTTTATGGACTTGGTCATTCCGAAGAATTGCTGGGACAATCGCTTAATCAAAGAAAGGATGTGATCATTGCCACAAAGGTGGGACACCGGGATATTAATAATGCCATTGTGCTTGATTACTCCGCAGAATACATAACAGAGGCGTGTGAGCTGAGTCTTAAAAGGCTGAAACGCGAAGTGATCGATTATTATCAACTGCATTCTGCGCGTTTACCGCAATTGCAGGCCGGTGAATGTGTGGCTGCGATGGAAAGGTTAAAGCAGCAGGGAAAGATCAGGTATTGGGGCCTGTCGCTGAATACATTTTATCCCGCACCGGAAGCCATGTGGATGATGGAAAACAATGTGGGTGATGGATTTCAACTGGTGTTCAATCTCATCAATCAGCGCGCATATGACGTAATGGTGGAGGCGGGAAAGAGAGGTTATGGTGTTATTGCCAGAATGCCGTTGCAGTTTGGGTTGCTGACTGGCAAGCTAAAGAGTTCTACCATTTTCGCTGAAACAGATCATCGCAAATTCAGGCTAACTCCTGAGATCATTCAACAGACACTGGATATACTTGAAAATAAAGTTTGGCCTGCAGGAGAGAAGGAACAACTGGAACCTGTTGCGCTTGCTATGAGTTTTATACTATCGTGCAAAGAAGTCAGCACAGTGATACCAGGCATCCGAACTCCTGATCATGTAATGCAAAATACAACCGGCCTGAAAAAATTATCACCGGAAAGTATGAAGATATTGCTTTCCATGGGCGGAGCGGAGTGGCAACCGATCGTGGAAAAGATGGAGAAACAGGGATGATCAGCCGAAAACTTCGAACGATTCGAAAAACTGCCATTTAATAGTCACGGACGATCAGCCAAAAACCTCCAGCGCAATTTTAATGCGTTTCAGCGTTTCTGCTTTTCCCAGCACTTCGGCTATATCAAAAACCGGCGGACCAAATTTTCCGCCCACCAGCATTATGCGGAATGGCAGTTGCAATTCACCGGGTTTAATGTTTTTACTTGTGGCCATCTGTTTAAAAGCTGATTCGATGAACGCGGATTGCCAATCCGGAGTAGCATTCAGTTCTTCGGACAGGGAAATGAAGAAATCTTTTTTTGCTTCATTCCATTTCGGCTTCACCGCATCTGCGTCATGCTCAGCGGGAGTATAAAAAAAGAAACTTCCCTGCTGCCAGAAATCGGTGAGCAAGGTGCATCTGTCCTTTATTAATTCAATTATTCTGTCGAGCCGCGGGTCGTTTTCAACTTCCAGTCCTTGTTCCCTGTAAACCTTTTCAACTGCCGACTTCAAATGTGCGACATCCAGTTTTTTGATCCACTCATGATTGAACCATTTGGCTTTTTCAAAATCAAATTTCGCTCCTCCTTTGTGTATACGTTCGATGGAGAATTTCTGAATGAGTTCATCGATGGTGAACAGTTCCTGTTCAGTACCATCATTCCATCCCAGCATGGCCAGCATATTCACGAATGCTTCGGGTAAGAAGCCGCGTTCGCGGAACCCTTCAGTGAATTCGTTGGTGCGCGGATCGGTCCAGTTCATTGCAAAAACCGGGAATCCGTATTTCGATCCATCGCGTTTGCTGAGTTTTCCGTTTGGTCCCATTATCAGTGGCAGGTGCGCCCATTGAGGCATAGATTCTTCCCAGCCGAGATATTTCCATAACAGTATATGAACAGGAGCGCTGGGTAGCCATTCTTCACCACGGAAAGCATGGGTGATCTTCATCAGGTAATCATCTACCACAACCGCGAGATGATAAGTGGGCATGCCGTCGGCTTTCAACAGCACTTTATCGTCCACCACGTTTGTTTCAAACTGGATCTCACCGCGGATCATATCCATGAATTTCACGGTTTCATTTTCTGGCATGCGGATGCGGATCACATGCGGTGTTCCATCATTCAGCAGTTTTTTTATTTCCGATTCGGGAAGCGTGAGTGAATTACGCATCTGTTTGCGTGCGGCATGATCGTATTGCGGAGCGTGATTGCTTTCTGTTTTGAGCCGTTCGCGCATCTGATCCAGTTCTTCAGGTGTATCGAACGCGTAATAGGCAAACCCTTGTTCAACCAGTTTTTCGGCGTACTGACGATATTGTTCTTTGCGTTCGCTCTGCCTGTACGGACCATAGTTGCCTCCATGCAGAGCACTTTCATCGGGTTCCAGTCCGCACCATTTAAGGCATTCAAAAATGTATTCTTCCGCGCCTGTTACATATCTTGACTGATCGGTATCTTCTATGCGAAGTATGAAGTGACCACCCTGCTGACGGGCGAAAAGGTAATTGTACAGTACGGTGCGCATGCCGCCGAGATGAAGGCCGCCGGTTGGACTTGGCGCAAACCGAACTCTGACTGTTGGATTCATACGCAAATATATCGGGTTTTGGGTTTTGGGTTTTGAGTTTTGGGTTCTGGAGTTCGGTTGTTGTGGGCGAACTCCGAACGATGTTGTTACTGGAGGATTTATCGTCACATTGTCACTTAGGAAAGATGATTGGCGAAGTGTTATAAGGTTTAAGCGGGATGGAGTATCTTGTTCCCGTATCTTATTCCCAAATTGATTATGGCGAAATATCCAACCATTAATCCTGAAAATTCATCTTAATTCTATTGCGCCGTTACCTCATCATATTGATCTTTTTGTTTGTGCGGGTTGAATTATACGCGCAACTCACTTATGAAAACCTGTATGTTGACTACGATAGTGCATGGCAATATGGAAATCTGAAAGTGATACCCATCCGGTGGAAGGGAACAGGTTCATATACGGGTCATGTTCCCGCACAAACCATAACGTTGAACCAGGCATTGCAGCAGGGGCACGCGCGTATTTCTGAAAGAGGCACTGCTTCAACTGAGAATGTGCACTGGCTGATAGTTGAAAATCTTTCAAAGAAGAACATTTTTATTCCTGGCGGAGATATAATTGGTGGTGGCCGTCAGGACAGGATGATAAGTCGGGATACGATAATGTTAGCCAAAGAAGGCAGGATGCAGGTGCCGGTGATGTGTATTGAGGAAGGGCGCTGGAGCGAAAAGGAAAAAAAGTTCGTTTATCAGAAGCAGGCGAATACACATCTCAGGAAGGTGCTTGACCGGTCGAGGAACCAGGTGCTGATATGGAGAGAAATTTACAATGAACTGGAGAAGGATAAGGTAAAGGCAGGAACGTATTCATACCTCGCACGCAGCCAGGATAAAAAGTTTACAGCACTGGAAAAAGAGTACTGGGATTTTTATAAAGAGAAATTCAGGAATAGTGACAGCACGATTGTTGGCGTTGTTTGTATTTCGGGCGACCGTATAATTGGTTGCGATATTTTTGCGGGAACAAATTTATTTTACGGACAACTGGAGCCAATGTTGCATGGATATATCGATGAAGCGATAGTGCACGGATCAAGGGTGATCATGCCTCAGGCAAGGATCAAAACTTATATGGACAGGTTGCTGTCTGATGAAAAATCGCAGGAAGAGTTCATTAAGGAAAATGGAAAAGCGTACAGGCATAACGGAAGGATTGTTCATCTAACTACATACTGATTAAACCGTATCGATGTATTATTTTATCAAAACGCCATGGTATCTTAAGAAACTTTATTCAAACCTTACGTGGGATGTGCCTTCCCGTGGGAAGGAGAAGGTGATGTACCTCACGTTTGACGACGGGCCAAATGAAACTGCTACTCCGTTTGTGCTGGACCAGTTAAAGAAGTATAACGCATCCGGCACTTTTTTCTGTATCGGCAAAAATGTTGCAGGGCATCCATCATTGTACAGTCAGATACTTAGTGAAGGTCATGTTACGGGAAATCATACATTCAATCATCTGAACGGATGGAAGGTAACCGACGATGCATATTTCAAAGACATTATTGAAGCGAAGAAATTTATCGATTCAAAATTATTCCGTCCGCCTTACGGAAGGATCACTCGTTTCCAGGCGAAACATCTTGTTGAATCTTCTCACAAATTCAACGTGATCATGTGGGATGTTGTGAGTGGTGATTTTGATACAACCATTAGTCCTGAAAAGTGCAGTAACAATGTTCTCCGGAATGCTGGGCATGGGTCGATCGTTGTTTTTCATGACAGCGATAAGGCATTTCCCAATCTCCGTGCGGCGCTTCCTGCCACGCTCGATTACTTTTCGGTTAGAGGATACCGTTTTGAAGCCATAAGATTGTAGATAATTCTGGCAGAAGAATGGTGTGGAATGCAGACTGGGACAGGCTATAAAAAATTTGGGCCTGGGTAGACACCCTGGCCCGTTTTTAATCCGTACCCTATGAAAACTGACTTAAAGGTATAAACTTTTTGAATTAATGCAAAGTTATTTCATGCGGCACCCCATTGATGATAATGGTCGCCTTATTATCGCAAATTCCCTGGCCGTAATCAATCACTGCTACATCTGAATTTGACCGGCGAATGGCGATCTTACCTTTTACTATCCAACGGCATGAGAACTTTTTGATCAACGGATGATCCGGCAGAGTTCTTGAAGCCCATTGGAAGAGCATAGTATCTCTTTTTACTGTACCAGCTGATTCACCTTTGATACTGAATACATCGTCCAGCGGGAATAACGGTGTGCCATAGCCATCGATCTGAGTAATGGTCTTTGTGCTGTTCCACTGAGTATAATTCCCATTTGGTTTGGTAAGCTTACCATTCCGCACACTGGTAGCGAAAATCCATTGTTGTGAAGTACTCTTGTTTTCAACGCGATGAACGCCTTCCACTTTGATGCCATTGACATAATAGCCGTCGAATGTGGTTTCCGAAACGCTGCCTGGAACTACCATGCGGCCAGTATAAACAGTGATGATCTTGCCTTTACGAAGTCGTCCGTCGCGACCTGTACAGCCTGTTCCAAAGTCAATTGTAACCCTTACCGGGAAAGCTGCAGGCGGGTTCAGTCGAACCACGGTGATGACAACACATGGAGGAAGCGTATCAGTTCCGTTGACTTCAGAGATGATCTCTTCGCCATACTGGATGTTGCGCTGGCCAAAGATACCGGTACCACCGATACCTACTTCTGTATTGACACCCATCACATTATCGAACACATCGTCGTATACAGCTTCGGCTTCTGCATCGGACTCAGAGGTAGCTTCTCCAAATTCCTTGGCCTCGGCAGCTGTGAGTTCGCTGCTTTCCTTTTTACATCCTGACATGATCAGGAGAAATGATAATAGCAGCAGGGCTGCCAGGTTGGTTGCTTTAAGCATGCCTTTCATAAACGGGTGTGTTTTAAGTTGATTATAATAACGTTGTTAAGACCGGTGGAATTTCAAAGAGTTTAACTGTTTCTTATAATTTTCCCCAATTTTGCGGCTTATGGAGTTGATAGATACACATTGTCACCTGTATGTAACTGAATTTGAAGCTGATAGGGAATCAGTTCTGGAAAGGGCTACCCGGGAAGGAGTCACTAAGATCTTCCTTCCGGCTATAGACAGTACCGAATTGGGCCATCTTTTGGCGGTTGAGGAGCAATATCCGGGCAGGTGTATTGCGATGATGGGGTTACACCCCTGTTCGGTAAAGGAGAATTACGAGGAGGAATTACTACTGGTTAACGAGTGGTTGAGAAAGAGAAAGTTTGCGGCGGTGGGAGAGATCGGGCTGGATTTTTATTGGGATCTGAGCTTTACGAACCAGCAGTATGATGCATTCAGGAGGCAGATAGATTGGGCCCTGGAACTTGATCTGCCGGTGGTTATCCATTCCCGCAATTCACTTGATGAGTGTATTGGAGTTATAAAGGAGAAGCAAAACGGTAAGCTGAAAGGCATATTTCATTGTTTTGGCGGAACGATTGAACAGGCCAGGCAGATCATTGACCTGGGTTTTTATATGGGCATTGGAGGGGTGATCACTTATAAGAATGCGGGATTGGGGCCGGTGCTGCAGGATGTCCCTTTGGAGAGTTTGGTACTGGAGACGGATGCGCCTTATCTTAGTCCGGTACCGTTCAGGGGAAAGCGGAATGAGAGCAGTTATCTGAAATATGTAGTGGAAAGACTTGCTGAAGTTAAGGGAATGAGCACAGATGAAGTTGCGTCGGTAACTACTGCCAACGCGCAAAAAATATTCAATTTTCAGGGTTGATACGTGTATTTTTGCAACCCTGCCTGAAAGGGCAGATCAACCTAACGGAGGAGTGCAGGAGTGGTTGAACTGGCACGCCTGGAAAGTGTGTATACGGGTAACCGTATCAAGGGTTCGAATCCCTTCTCCTCCGCCTTCGCCCGCCGAAGCTTTAGTGTAGGCGGGCTTTATTTTTTTGGAGCTTTAGCGTAGGCCAGCGGGCTTCGGTAGACCGAATCCGTAAGAAAGGCCGAGAGCTCCTATTTAAAAAGAAAATTCCCGCCAATTTCTGTCCCTTTGCACATTTTCACATTCTCCATCTTCCAGATCTTTGAAAATGATGTACTACGTATACATACTTCGTTGTGCAAACGGTAAATACTTCGTGGGATATACCAAGAATTTCAGAGACCGCATGGAAGGTGCGGTTTGTTTTTTTTCAGTTTGAAACTAACCCACTGCGTGAGCAGCATCATCATCGTAACTAATTAGTAGGAGAACCCATTAATCCAGTCTTTAATAAAAATAAAACTTCGTCAACGGCTGATAAACCCCATACTGATCCCTGTACGACTGCGTTATTATTTTTGCACTGGAATCTACATCAAAAGAAAAATGCAGAGCCGCGGGCCTACCCTGATTAATGCTTTTTACAAATGTGCTGACTTCCATCGTATGTAAAGGAGACAGCATTCCAATATTCGAAATCCAGAAATTCTTACCGAATATACTTTTAGTGATCTGGAAGCTTACATTGGGAATTGCAGTTCTTTCGTATGTATCGATATTGAATGGGGCTCCCTGGGCTGACATATCGTTCAGGTATGTTTTCACTCCTACTATATTGGTATCTACAACATCATATCTGTAATTGTCAATCATCACCGCAGCAACATTGTAACGTGATCTCCATATTTGCATTGGAATATTATCCTTGTTCAGAAAATACGCGTATGCAAAGCTGTTGTTTTCCCAACTCCTCATGTATTCTTTTAAAGCTTCCGTATTTCCATAATAGTCACCGCTGGCATTAACAAGATTAACGATGGGATGGCCATTGATAACTGAAGGGGAAATTGCATAATCTTTATGATAGTAAGTAATGACTACGCTATCGTTTTCTCTTATAAGATTCCCATCAGCCCGGAAAATTAGCTTTGTGTTTGATATATTTCCGTCAATGTCATACCGGAAACTGATTTCTTTTTCAAGCAAACCATTATCCCCCTGAAGGGTAATCCTTTGAACATTTCCTTTTGAGTCATATGTAAGGTCCGATTCTAATCTGTAACGAGTAGTAATGCCTGCAGACTCGTGGCTGCCGTAATAGGTAATATGGCTGATGCGATTACTGGTGTTATAAGTGTACAGGATACTGTCCGATCCGTACCCGACAATGAAGTTTTCCCATAAAACAGGACCTACGATCTTCTTTACCATTAAGAATTCCTGCTCTTTTGCAGAAGGGTCACTATTATCCTTTTTGCAATAAGGTAAAAAGCATAGGGCGAGGCAACAGAGTAAAACACTTGTCAAATTGTATTTCATAAGGAGGGCAATAGTACTGTTGTTTGTTGAACTTTCAAAAACTCGGGTTTTATTTTTTTTCTTTTTCTCTCCGCCTTAGGATGTAGTAAACTGTGTCCAGGTCTCTATCAGGATATTGGGAATTAAATACTGTTTGCAGTTCCCATCCACGATCTGAAAGAAAGTTAAGGGCATCAATAATATTCAAGTCTTTTTTCTGATTACTGTATATATTTCGGCAGATGGTTAAAAGACTATCTGCATATTTTTGGTATGCTGCACAAAAAGTTAGTTTTTGCACGAAGTAGTCATTCTGATAATACAACTTAGTAGATATCTGACAGTAGGTAGGGATCTTTTTGTCTTGCGCACTTAAATTTTTTGAATGCAACAATACAGTTAATCCAACCAGAATCAAATACGAAATTAAACGTGTCATATCTATATATTGTTTATAAGGATTTTCAGTATTAGGTCATTTATTTATTAAGAGATGTCAATGAAAAATCAGCCTGTAAAAAATGGGTACTTAAGTTTTATGCTAACAATTTAATGCCTGTTTTGTGAAATAAATCCAAATTCTAAGGCTCAAGCTGAAGGGTATGCAGACCAATCCACCAGAAATATTTCTACCATTATCATTGATAAAAAGGGTGAAATCACCTTATATTTGTTAGTAACACCATCATATTTTTATATCTCCTGCTGCATACCATTCCGTCCCTTATTAAACCCACGCTCTGATCAATAGC
>DASWTK010000084.1:0-5321 GCA_036402175.1 Chitinophagaceae bacterium
GCATATTCTACCGGCTGTATTCAAAACCAGACAATCATTAAGACCTTGTTGCCGCGCTGAAACCGCTGCCATGGCATAGGGGAGATAGCTGCAGGTTTTATAGGAAGAAACGTCATCAGCCGCTTTTCTTGCGCCTGAATAGATGCCGATACTGAACTTTTCAGAATTGAACGAATAATTTTCATTCAGTTCCCATGATTCTATCAGGTAGGCCGGTTGATGCGGGTTCCCAACAGCATTGTTATCGTTGTCCCGAAAGACAGTCAATCGTATCCTTGCATGATAAAGCCGGTTTTCGAGGCATAAGTTCAGAATGGCGTCTTCAAGAAACCGGGTATTGAAACTGGTGGGTATTGTAAATTTTAGTGCCTTTAGCCCGTCGAACAGGCGTTCAAAATGGTCTTGCACGAAAAGCACCTTCCCATGAGAAACCCGCATGGTTTCAAACAAGCCATCACCATACTGGAAATTTCTGTTCCCGGCCATTAGGATCGGCTGGTCACCGGGTACAATTCCGCCATTGTAATTAATATAGTTTCCCATTGAAATAAAAAAAGCCCTGCAGGCAGGGCTGACAAATGCGTTAATATCCGATCAGGATTCCTGGTTGATTATGCCGCTTTTCAGGGCGTACATAACCAGACCTGCCATACTTTTCGCGCCGGTTTTTGTTTTTAGCTTGTCGCGGATAGCTTCCACGGTCCTTGGACTTATCTCTACAATGTCTGCGATTTCTTTCGTGGTTTTTTCTTCGCACATCAATTTTAAGATCGTTATCTCTTTATCGGATAGATTGATGTCCTGGGGTGTTCCCGGTTCAGTGCGTTTTGTACGCAAGCCGCTCAAAAGCGCCTTATTGGTCAGCTCATTGAAGAAGAACTCCTGTTCATAACAGGTTTTGATCGCCTGGTAAATAGTTTCTGAATCGGAATTTTTTGTAAGGTATGAGTTTGCCCCGATTTCCATGAGCTTTGATATCATGGAATGATCATTATGCATTGATAATATGATCACCTTAATGTGCGGATACAGTTTCCTGATCTCAGGCAGGGTTTGAATACCATCCATGATAGGCATCTGAATATCCAGCAGGATTACGTCGGGATCTATATGCTTGAGCAGGTTCAGCAGTTGCATTCCATTATCGGCCTCAGCTATCAGCTCTACGTCTTTTCTACCCATCAGGGAGGTTCTGACGCCAGCGCGAAAAAGCGCATGATCATCAGCGATAGCTACTTTAATAGGCCTGTTCATGTCAAGATTTTTCATACGGTTATTGTTTCAGATTACAGGGCGCAAACAGGTGTTCGCCACCGCTAAATTGCAACAAATCGGTGACAAATACTATCGTAAATGTACGAAACAAATTCCTTTCGGAATATACCAATACGATGGCTATTGGGAAAGTTTACTATGGCCAAACGGGTAGTTTTTCTAGAGGCGGAGTGTGAACTCTACTAGTAAACAAGTAAATCCTGAATAATTAAAATCAGGGATTTATGCTCTTGTTAACATACTTATTCACAGCTATTTTTGATTCAGAAGTTGATTGACGAGGATTAGCACCCTCAGCAAACCATCCAATGTCCTTAATTACCGTCCTTAGAACTGTTTTCCAATATCTATGAAACCGCAAAGTCCAATGTCAGTCAACTTTCTTTTTTCCGAAATTCCCTTTTTCCCATAAGGTACCGCCCCCAGACCCGGAACTATGAAAACCAAACCTTCTTCCTATCGTCCGAATTGCTGAAAAATATACAGATCCTATCCTTTGAAAACCTTTAAAGATCCTGTATCCCTGACCTGTATCCCTGACCTTTATCCCTTGACCTGGATCCTTATCCTTTAGAAAACATCCCGTTTGCGTCCTTTTAGTATCTGATTTGCCTGCTTTTTTTTGTTGGATTCCGTGGAGATTTATGAAGAAAAGCAGGCAATTTTTTTTGCCTTTCAATGTTTTTAAAATGTTATTGAATGCATACTGAGGCGCATGGATTTTTATGTGTGGTAAATTTGTATCCTATGGTAAAGAATCCTAAAGATCAAAGGAAAGAGATTATCGCTAAAGCTATTCTGAGGCCCGACAATCTTATGTGGCTGAGTGTTCTGTTAATGCTTTTCACATTCTTCAGACTTTTATATTACGCGTAATTGAATTAACGGCAGCTGCAATATTGACCACACTATTCAAATCCTCATTTCAGATTCAAATTATATAAATAAAAAACCCCGCTAATGCGGGGCTTTTTATTGGTCACATGAGAGGTTTATTCGTCATCAGATGTTATTTGATCTGAAGCACAGGCCTTAGTTTATAATCCGTAGTACCTTCCTGGTGAACGGAAAGCGCAGCGTCGAAGTCGATCAGCAAAGAATCGATCGGAGCAGAAAGACTCCTGTTTACTTTGATCTTCAAACCTGACTCGCTTCCGCTAGGAATAGTTAATGGGTAAACCTGTCCATTAACTTTGATACTATTATTATTACCAAGTATCAGCCTGATTTCCTGAAGCCTTCCCGCAGGAACTGTGCCCTGGGCAATCAGGGTATCAAGTCCATTCTGTAAACCCAGGAGATTGTAAATACCTGGAACAGCTGAGAGATCAGTCCAGCCACTGGAATCATTTGAGAAATTTACACGGACTGCCAAAAGATCAATGTTTACTTCTTCCGCATCCAGCGGCGCATCGGTAAGATTAACTTTTAATGTTGTGTTATTGCTTTGTTTACTACAAGACACAACAACAAAAGAGGCTACCGCTAAAGTCGCGAAAAGCAGAACGAAAAGTTGTTTTTTCATAATGTACTGTTTTAAAACTGCCAGATATAAGCGAAAATGATACCAAACCGTGCCGGATGTGGCAAAAACATGGCCTGATAGGGAAAGTCCATGAACCAACACATACAACAATAGTATTTTCCCGAACCAATTGATTACCATTACCGGATCATGCAAAATTCAATCGCTTTTTTAGTAATTGAACCCCTCTTTGCTTTTGATTTTTGACGGTTTGAACAGAGAGTTGTAACTGATCGGCTATCTCCTGATTTTTTAGGCCATTGAGATAACTTAAGCTGATGATTTTCCGGCATTGAGACGGTAAAGTTTGAATAGCCGCATGAATGTTTTCAAACATTTCACCAGCATTCATTTCAAATCTTTCATCTTCGGATTCTTCTTTCCATCTGAATGCCCATAGCTCTTCATATTTTTTCTGGCGTTGCCATTGCTTGAGAAAGTTAATGCAGGCATTACGGGTAACTACATACAGGAAGGTCTTTATGGATCGTTGACAATGAAAGGCGGTATGCTTTTGCCATAATGTTATAAAGGCATCCTGGATTATCTCTTCGGCAACAGTTCTGATAATGAATTGGTTTGCGAAATAACAGAGTGATGGATAATAGATCGCAAAAATGAAAGCAAAAGCACGGGGATCGCCTTCCTGGAAAGCTTTAATTGAAAATCTATGGTTCTGAATAAGCATATACACCGGGTAACCCTATAAAGCTATTACCTGGTAATCTGCGGCACAAAGGAAAAACAACGCTATTTGGTTGCATTTTTCCTATAATTTTTGTGTGATTAAAGCTTCCTTATCTTAATATTCTTAAAGCTTACAGCGTTTCCATGATCCTGAAGTAATATACGGCCCGAAGAAGCTTCGCCGAATGAAGGCCAGATCTTATACTTGCTTATCGCAACCAGTTCCCTGAATGCCGCCGAACCTCTGACATACTCCAGTACTTTCACACCATTCAGATAATGTTCAACAACATTGTCAGGATGTACTACAATTCTTCCCCGGTTCCATTGTCCGGGTGGGTTAACGAATCTTTCCTGCTTCTGCGCTTTTATAAGATCATATAACGATGCGAGTGTCCTGTTCCCATCTCTTCCCATTTTCGCGTCGGGATGCAGTTTATCGTCCAGCAATTGATACTCCAGTCCAATCGCGGAACCTTTATTTCCCTCAGAAAGCGTTACGAAATATTTCACTCCGCTATTAGCGCCTGGCGTAAGCAGGAAATCGAAAGTCAGGTCAAATGCGTTGTATTTTTCTATTGTTACGATATCTCCGCCATTAGTGGATTCTCCTCCATCGGATGCGAGTACTGACAACACTCCATCTTTTATCTGCCAGCCTTTTGATGGAAAGGAGTCTTTATATGCTCCTGTCCAGCCATTGGATGTACTACCGTCGAACAATAAACGCCAGCCGTTCTTTTTTTCATAGTCCGACAAATTATTTGTCAGCATGTTCACCACATATTTTCCGGAAGGGAACGCTGATGGCCTGATGCCCGTTGTTTTGATGCGGATATTTTTCCAATAGATCTTTTTGCCGACCATATTTTCGCTGTTAACGCTGTGAACCTGCAATCCAATAAATCCACTTTTGTCGGCATCATCTATTACATAAGCTGCAGGCACGTCGTTGATCCACGTCCGGATCTCATTGCCGATACACTCTATACGGACTTTGTTAAACTGACCGTTTCTGAAAGTACCCGCGGGTAATGGATTAAGCGTACCGGGGTAAAGCCAACCGCGCCTTGCCTCGTCATATATTCCTCCAGTCCAGTTTCTTGAACTTGGATCTAATTCAAACTGGTAGCCAAATACCTGTCCCTGCCCTTCGTTTTTCTGAGGATCGAACTGACTTCTGAACTGTATGCCTGAATTGATTGTTGTGTCCTGAAGTTTTACTTCCAGTTCAAGCACAAAATCAGAAAAAGGTTTTTCCGTTACAAGAAAAGTGTTTCGGGACCTGGCAACTGTTGTGCCTACAATCGCATTATTCTCTACATCGTATTTTGCAGAGCCCGCAAGAATTTTCCATCCTGAAAGAGATTTGCCATCAAACAGTGATTTCCATCCATTTCCGGTGGATGTCTGCGCATTGACGTTGCAGAGCGACATAATGAATAAAACAAGGGTATGCAGTGATCTCTTCATTTTAAAACAAATTATAAATTGTTTTCATTGACTGACGGGACTGAGTAAACAGCTTTACTGATCATGAACAATTGATCGGTCACTCGGTTTATACCACAGGCTCCCATCCTTTTTCATAATTTCTTCTCCACAACAGCATCGCTTCTTTATCATTCAATATGTGACCATTCGATGGATCGCAATTCAGTGTTCTGCCTGTGCGCTGAGCGATATTAGCGAGGTGACAGAGTAGCACACTTTTGTGGCCGTCATCAATCGGCGCGGTTAGTTTTGTCTCACCCCTGATGGCCTGTACGAAATTATTGAAATGGTACATATCAAGATTGCCACTGGCGCTGACAGGATTATTGGGATCAGCTTT
>DASWTK010000085.1:0-39796 GCA_036402175.1 Chitinophagaceae bacterium
GATGGTCATAGTCGGGGTACCGGTTTGTGTCAATCAGCAAAACACGAACTTTTTTAAAATTGATCCTGCTTTTCGATAACACATCCAGAAATGCATCGGCCGAGGGGCCAACATAATCTAATGAGTGCTGCCATGGTTTTATAACATCGGTATCTTTCCCTTTTTCCATTTGCAACTGATCGCGTAGATAAAGCCTTAAGATGGTAAGTGAATATTTAAATGGGAAATAAATCCGTGCAAGCCGATAGCTTTTAAAGGTATTGTCCTGCGTGCGCTGAGATCCTACTGGCAGATATCGATTGTTTTTCAAGAAAGCGCTGTTTTCCTTCCAGTCGTTATAACAATATTGAAGTATAATATATTTTAAGTGTGAAGTGTCAAGCCTGTTCAACAATATCAACTCCCTGGCTGTTCCGAAAGAAGTGATCCCTGCGTTTAAAACCTTCAAACCCGAATTATCTTCCAATAGTTCGGGAAAAGCCAGATCACGTTCCACTCCCCAGCCCATTGTATAAGAATCTCCGAGACAAATTATTTCCGGATCAACTAAGGAAGCTTCATCATCTCTTAAACCTTCTTTGTTAACGTTGATCTTGTTCGAAAATTCAATATTGTCATGGTCGTACGAAGAATTTTTTCTCAGCGTGTACGACAACTCCGTATCATAACTGAGCCTGGGAAAGTTTATCCCGTAAGTCATGTAATATTCAGTAAGCAGATCATGAAAGCGGCCTTTTACTTTTGAAGCATCTCTCATCAGATAGTAAAAGCTAACTTCTACAAACAACATCATCACAAAAAAGAACAGATAAATCACTGTTCTGGTCCTTCTGTTTCGAAAAATGGTTGATGAAATTTGAGCGGCTATCCAGGCAAACAATGCAATGATTATAAAATACTGTATGCAGGTAAGCAGGTTGTAATGAAAAATTATCGACGCCGGACTTATCCTGTCAAGCAGATGCTTGAGGCCGGAAAGAACCAACAGAACCAGTATAATAAAAAGGACGTTTTTGAGGATGTTCATGCCTGATACAAAAGGAAATTAAAACCGGATTAGTAAAAATACGGTTGCCTGTCCAAACCGGTGAATTCATTTGTATGAATAAAAATTCCCAACCTCAATCGTTGAGTGATCTGACAAGCAACATTTTGGGGAAAATTACAGGGATATACTGAATAGCAGAGACCGGTATCATTATTGCAGCATAAAATTTAATCTTCAGACCACGATTTATCTCAGAATTTTGAAATAAATTCAGAATGCCGGGTTAGTCCTTGGGTCCGGGAATCTAAAGCAGGTAATTTTAAATCAGGCGATCATCATGAAGGGTAAAGTAAAAGTTGCGATTTTATTTGTAACTGTTCTGCTGATTGGAAGTTTTCAGTCATTTGCACAAAGCATACGCGGGAAGGTGATCTATGTATCTTCTTTACAGGAAGTAAAACTGAAATTCCGTTCGACTGTTGAAAATTACAGTTTCGTAAATAAGAGTGAATCGAAAGCGTTCAGGTTAAAAGTCTCAAATAATAAGAGCTTTCATATTAATAGCCTTAAGGAAAATTTCAAACCTGCCAGTCTGGTAATTACCGAAGGAGAGAATACCCATTTGTTTATCCTGGCTTATAAGTCTAACCTTGATGAAGCTACAGAAACCCAATATGATTTCTCCACCAGGGATGCTTTGCTTTCGCAAAATCAAACAAATGCAGTTGTAAAACAACAGGTGCGCGTTAATAACGAGTTCCCTGCAAAATCAGATCCGATCAAAAATACCAGCTTAGCTGAAACTGATAAGGTAATGACTCAATCGGCTGCTGTTCCCGAAACGAAATCTGATTCAACGGAAATAAAGGCGAACCCAATTGATCAGAAACCTGCGCCGGCTGAATTGAAATCAAGTCCCGATGAAAAGAAAACAGCAGAACAAAAATCTGTGGTGATGGACTCAATTGCTGAGATCAGGAAAGAGGTAACAGAAATCAAAACCACACCTGAGAATTTAAAAACAGTTCCGGAAGTATCGAAATCCATAACGAATGATCTGAAACAGGAACCATCTGAAGCCGAAATCAGATATGCGGAGCTGGTAGATCTTGCTGATCAGGCATTCATTTATTACAGGCTGGATGACGCCAAACACCTGTATACAGAAGCACTGGAATTAAAACCGAACGATCCATGGTGCATTTCCCGGCTGAGAGCGATACAGACCGCGAAAGAATCATCAAAAACAACCGAAAAGAAACCTGTTGCGGTTCAAAATGTTTCTGTTCAAAATGATGCCAAAGCTTCAGTGAAAGTTGTAAATACGAGTAACCCTGACAATTCAAAAAGTGTTATAATACCTGCAAATACCAATGAGTCTAAACAAACCATCAGCAGACCAGCAACTCCCGAAGTAATTAATTCCAGTTCACCGGAAACCGGTATGTCAACCGATTCAAGGGCTGCAGCAGCCCCTGGCACCAGGCTAGCCAGTAAGGAAACTGCAAAGAATGATAAGACCGTGGCGGTTATAGCTCCAACTGTGAGTAAGGAGATAATCGAGGCCGACGCCAGGTATAGCGCGGAACTGGATAAAGCAAATAAGGCTTTTTACAACAAGGACTACTCCAACGCGAAAGCTTTTTACCAGCGGGCGCAAAGATTAAAACCAACTGCAAAATACCCAGGCGTGCGTATAACGCAGATCAACGCCATGATGTCCAATGCAACGGTAAAGAACACGGAGAAATTGAAAGGATATGAAAAAGAAAACGCAAACGAGAGCAATGAAACGGTGTCTTTCGGTGACCGCGTAACAGCAAGGCCCAACACCTCACAAAATAAGGAGGCACTCTATCGTAATACGGCCTCAACGCCAAAAGTGGTAATGGATGAAAAGCGTTTGCAACAGGTAAGAGACAGTGTATCGTATGAAATGTATGTACATTATGCAGATAGCAGCGCATGGATTACAAAAGATTACAGAACCGCTTTGAAATGGTACGATTCTGCGCAAAAGGTGAAGCCGCTGGCAGCCTATCCTAAAAAGCAGATCAAAGTTGTAAAGCAAATGCTGATCGAAACCGATGAACAGGCTGCGATGGAAATGAGGACAATTGTTTTTAACCGGGGAATGGTCTACTATCGCGAGGGTGATAAGCTGAGAGTAGAAAGAAAATATGATGAGGCTTACAGGCGATTCAGCCAGTTCCTGGAAATAGTGGATACTACAAAGATCAATGAATATAAGATGAGTGACCAGTACTATATCAAACAGGGGCAGGATTACCTGCGCAGGTTAGAAAGTCATATTTCGAAACCTAAGGTTACAAAAACTGTAGTGCCGGTAGAAACTGAAGAAAAACCTGTTAAAAAGAAACGTAAGGGTTAGCTGAAAATTAAAGAACAAATATCCTGTCCATTAATACCCATTTCCCGCCTTTGGCTGCCCAGGGCAACGGTTGCTGAAACTTCCACATGAGTTGTTCCCATTCCTGCACCTTTGGATCAGAAGCGTCGAGTGCTGCTTTACGTTCAAATGAAAATGTATCATCTGTTTCAATGATCATGAATAGTCTGTTGCCGGTACGATAGATCTCCATATCAATGATACCGGAATCAACCAGGCTCTGTCGGACCTCCTGCCATACCTTACCCGGCCGATGCCATTGCTCATACTCGGCAATCAGTATGGGATCATCAACCAGGTCGAGGGCTAAGCAATAACGTTGCATTGTAATGAATTTGCGAATCGAATTTTATACAGAGATCATGGCTTTTATTACTCCACTCTCCGGTCCTACCCATTTCGAAAATGATGCTTTCACTTCATCGAACAATACACGGTGCGTGATGTATGTTGTGGGATCGACATCCTTGTTCTTCATGCAATTGATCACGTGCTCGAAATCATCGCGTGTTGCGTTCCTGCTGCTCATCAATGTAGCTTCCCTTTTATGAAATTCAGGATGACTGAAACTTATATCTCCTTTCTGCAGCCCAATCAAAACATATCGGGCGCCATGTGCCATGTATTGAAACGCGTTGTTGATCGCTTTCAGACTACCGGTGGCATCAATGACAACCGTAGGCATATCACCGTTAGTTATCGAGTTCAACTGGCTGGTTACATCGGCATCGAGGGCATTGACAGTATGTTCAACTTTCAATCGCTGTTTACAGAAATTCAAACGGTCGTTATTAATATCCAGCGCAATCACTTTGCCTCCTGCAAGCCGCGCGAACTCCATCGTGCCCAATCCGATCGGGCCTGCGCCGATCACGAGAACAAATTCGTCTTTCTCTACTCCCGCCCTTCTCACTCCATGTGCGCCTATGGCCAGTGGCTCCACCAATGCAAGCTCGTCGAAGCTTAATCCCTCGCCATGAACCAAAGAATAAGATGGAACTGAAAGGTATTCAACCATTCCCCCATCCTGATGTACGCCACATACCTTTATGTTTACGCAGGCATTGGTTTTACCCGCACGGCAGGCAACACATTTTCCACAGTAGAAATAAGGAATGAAGGTGACCGTTTCGCCAATTGAAAAACCGGCAGCATTGTCTGCCTCAATCAGTTCCCCGGCCAGTTCATGCCCTAATATTCTGGGGTAACTAAAAAATGGCTGGGTTCCTTCAAAAGCATGAAGATCAGTACCGCAGATGCCGATGCGTTTTATCCTGATTATTGCATGATCCTTTTTCAATTCAGGCTTTTCAGCCGAAGCATATTCAAGCGTCCCCGGATTTATACAAACTAAGGTTTTCATAACATGCTTCTATAAATTATAAAAATCAATGGCGTTCAACCCAAATACTTTTTCCTGTTCGGTTTTGGAAAAGGAGGAAAAATAGTCTTCCACTATTCCAACAACTTCGTCATATGATGCCGCCACCTGGCAAACCGGCCAGTCCGATCCAAACATTATTCTGCTTGTACCAAACGCTTCCAAAATTACGTCAATGTAGGGTTTAAAGTCCCGAGCGTTCCAGTTATCCCAGTTCGCCTCAGTAACCATTCCCGATAATTTGCAATAGACATTTTCGAATTGTGAAACTGTTTTAATAAGTCTCTTCCATTCACTGATCTCACCTGATTTAATGTCCGGCTTTGCAAGATGATCAATTACAAACGACTGATCGGGGAAAGAAGAAACAAATTTTGGTATGTATTGCAATTGGTCGGTAAAAATTAAAATATCATAAGTATAATTGAACTTTTTCAGAAGCGAGATTCCATTCATAAATGCGGGCTGCAGCATAAGATCCCTTTGCGTTTCGCCCTGCAAAACGTGGCGGAAGCCTTTGATCTTTTTGAACTGGCTGAAATGCAACAAACGCTCATGTATGTTTTTGGCTTGCAGATCCACCCAACCGACAATTCCTTTTATAAAATCAAATGCTTCTGCGTTGCGTAAATGAAAATGATTTTCAGCTTCCGATTGGTCCGACTGAACGGCAACACATCCATCAAATCCATTTTGATTTAATAACGGTTGCAGGTCAGCAGGAAGGAAATTTTTCCTGATCACATTCATTTCTTCATTGATCCAGCTATCCCTTACCGGGTCGTATTTCCAGAAATGCTGGTGAGCATCAATTCTTTTCATAAGCTTTAACCGTTTGCCTGGCGGTGCCTAATCCGTCGATGCTTAACTCAACAATGTCTCCGGGCTTCAGATAAATATTTGGGGTTTGTCCCAGTCCTACACCGGCTGGTGTACCGGTAGAGATTATATCTCCCGGCAATAAGGTCATGAACCGGCTTGTGTACGACACCAGTAAAGGGATCTTGAATATGAGGTTTGCTGTAGTGCTGTTCTGAAAAACCTTGCCGTTTACGGTCAACCACATACGAAGGTCGTCTACATTACTGATCTCATCTTTTGTTACCAGGTATGGCCCCAGCGGTGCAAAGGTGTCGCAACCCTTGCCCTTGTCCCAGGTACCACCCCTTTCCAGTTGAAATTCCCGTTCGCTGATATCATTATGTACACAATAACCTGCCACGTAGTCCATTGCTTCGTGTTCTTCGACATATGATGCTTTTTTCCCAACCACAACAGCCAGCTCAACTTCCCAATCGGTCTTAACAGAATCACGGGGTATGATAATGTCGTCGAACGGGCCGCAAATGGCGGTTGTCGACTTTAAAAATATAACAGGTTCGGAAGGAACAGTGGCCATTGTTTCCTTCGCATGATCGCTATAGTTAAGGCCGATGCAAACGATCTTCGAAGGGCGTGCTACAGGGCAATCTAATGAGACGTCTGATTTTACAACAGGGAACTCCTGCTTCCCGCTTTGAAATGCCGAATGAAGTTTTTCAACTCCGTTGCTGGCAAAAAAGTTCTCATCATAATCCCTCACAAAAGAGGAAACGTCATAATATTTTTCA
The DNA here is from genome assembly GCA_036402175.1 of Chitinophagaceae bacterium. GTDB lineage: Bacteria > Bacteroidota > Bacteroidia > Chitinophagales > Chitinophagaceae > DASPKM01. Next base: position 6,390 of record DASWTK010000085.1, read on the forward strand.
TCTTTAAAAACACCAGGTTTAACGCTGCCATTTTGCCTGAACCGGATCAGTTTCATCGTAGGTTAGTTATTTAATTTTATAAATCCGCCGTCAATAGGATAATCACAGCCTGTAATAAACGAAGCTTCATCAGAACAGAGATAAAGTACAAGAAAGGCGATTTCCGCCGGCTGCGCCATCCGCCCTATAGGTTGTGTTTTTGATAACTTTTCGAACATCTCCTTTTCTTTCCCGGGATAATTCCTGGCTATAAAGTCATCAACAAATGGAGTATGTACGCGCGCGGGTGAAATGGAATTACACCTTATACCAAAGTTGATGTAGTCCTTTGCTACCGACATGGTCATGGCGCTAACCGCACCTTTGCTCATGGAGTAAGCAAACCTGTCGGGCAATCCGATATTACTGGCAATGGATGCCATGTTCAATATGACGCCAGTTCCTTTTTCCTTCATCTTTGGAATAACCAGGTGAAGGCAGTTGTAGATGCCCTTTACATTCACACGATAGATCCTTTCAAAATCTTCTTCGGATGTATTTTCAGCTTTTCCTACGTGCGAGATGCCAGCGCTGTTTATGAGAATATCTATTTTGTTGATGTTATCTACGATTTGTTTTACCTGCTGTTGATCAGAAACGTCAACCACGTGGGCAGTAGCCTTACCACCCTGCTGACGAATTTCTTCAAGGACTTTATTTACAGACTCCCTATTTAAATCCAGCAAATGAACTTCGGCCTTTTGTTTAGCGAACAACAGTGCAATTGCCTTTCCAATCCCGCTGCCGGCTCCGGTCACAATTGCTGTTTTATCATTCAGGTCGAACATGGTAAAATTTTATTACTTATACATACCGGAAATCAGTTTCCAATAGGTTCCTCTCCTTCATCGCCGTCCAGAATTCCTGCGGGATCTGCACATAGACCATATCGATATTCTCCTTCACTCTGTTTTTATTCGTTGTGCTCAGTGCAATGCTTTTTACACCTGGTATCTTAAAAACAAACTGAACGCAGGCTTGTGCCGGTTTTACCTGGAATTCATTACATAATTTGTAAAATTTATCTCTCCATTCATACAATAGCTGGTCTGCCTTTTTATTTTTGTCAAGGAGCCTGTAATTATAATAGTCGCCTCCTACCAGAAAGCCCGCGTGAAATACAGCGGAATTAATGATAAAAACTCCTTTTTTGTGAAGTTCGTCTACAAAATTCAGCAGATCAGGAGGATGATTCATTATCGTTAAGCTGTTTGCAATCATAACCCAATCCAGTTCCACATCACCTGCTATTCGCTGAATGATCTTCCAGTCTTTGGCCCCAACTCCGATTGACTGAACCTTTCCTTGCTGCTTCAGCGCCCGCAGCGCGCGGTAAGCTTCCAGGATATCATTATACAACTCCTTTGCATGTTGCTCATCCCTTGCCCTGGCAAGATATTCATCGGGATCGTGAACCGATACCATCTGAGGAATGTATCCATTGAGTAGTTCGTTACCCTGCTCAAAACATTCGATAATGCCATTGTAACTGATCTTTTGAACCGCGTCGTGTTTGATATCCCGCCATACGCCGGGTTCGAAGGTAGGCTCCGGTGTTTTCAGTTCAGTTCTTACCCATCCAAGTTTATTGCTTATGATTACATCTTCCTGTGGCACGTTCAACCGTTTCAGGCAATTGCCCAAAGCTTCCAATGCAAGCCCGGCTCCGTATTTTCCGGCAGAATCAAAAACTACTTTGCCTTTTGAATGCCCGAAACATTCCCTGATGATATTTAATTTCTCATCTTCGCTCTGAGCAACAAATAAATTACCTAATCCGCTTGTCCCGAAAATGACAGGCGGTATATCCTGTTCCAGTGACTGGCGCTTCTCCTGATTCTTAATGTCCTTGAGCATCAGTTTTCATTTATTCTCCCGCATTCATCAACTGCAGTTTGGCGAAAGATATCTGTGTCAGATTTCCATGATCTTAAAAAACCGCATTCATATTTGGATCTTTCTGAACATCCACAACCTCTACTGTCTTATAACCTCTCCATCCGAAATAACAGACAACCACAAAGCAAACCAAAGGCACAATGTAACCAAGCTGAATATTACCGGTGGCATCACTGATAAGACCAAACACCCGTGGAAGAATAGCTCCACCAACTATTGACATGATCAGCAGGCTGCTTCCATATTCCGTATCAGCTTTCAGGTCGGCTATTCCCAGCGCAAAGATGGTTGGGAACATGATTGACATGAAAAAACAGATGGCAATCACGGCATAAACCGTTATCATTCCATGTGCGGCGATTGCTATAATGCACAACAAAGTATTGATAGCGGCGTAAATGGCCAACAACTTATTTGGCTGAATGTATTTCATTAAAAATGTACCCAGGAATCTACCCACCAGGAAAGCGATGCCGCATGCGCCCAGCAGGTCTGCGGCCCTCACTTCACTCACACTGGCTGATTGCGTTGCGTATAAAATAAAAAGGCTGAAAATACACACTTGTGCGCCTACATAAAAGAACTGCGCGATCACTGCCCAGGTCAGATGTTTGTGCCTGAAAGCATGCAGGATACTTTCGCTTTTCTTATGACCTTCTTCGTGCTGGATCTTCGGCAACTTCGTCAATGAAAAAGCAATGGCGATCACCAGCAGCACTGCGCCAAGGATAAAATAAGGCGTTTTTACAGAAGAGGCCTCCGATGCCAGGGCTAGTTTGCGGGCCGAATCGGTCATGGCATTCAATTCACTCTCTGTATAACCTTTGGTTAGTATCACACGGGCGCCAATAACAGGTGCGATGGCTGCTGCAAGTCCGTTGAACGATTGGGCCAGGTTCAGCCGCTGTGTGCTGGTTTCAGGTGGTCCTAGTGCGCTTGCATAAGGATTGGCTGCGGTTTCCAGGAATCCAAGTCCGCATGCAACTACAAACAACGCAAATAAAAAGAATGCGTATGATTGAGTATTTGCTGCTGGTATAAAGAGAAAAGCTCCAACAGAAAAGAACAACAGCCCCATTATTATCCCGGTCTTATAACCAAATCTTTTCATCACATAACCGGCCGGCAGCGCCATCAAAAAATAAGCGATGTAAACAGCGGTATCAATGAGCGTTGATTGAGTAGTAGTAAGCGTGAAAGAATTCTTCAGATGGGGTATCAGAATTGGGTTCAGGTTGTTTGAAAACCCCCACAAAAAAAACAGCGACGTTATCAGGATAAATGCAAAGCGTGTATTGGAAGTCTGTATTGTTGTTTTGGATGGCGCAGTTGCAGTTATCATTATCTTATGGCATTTAAAAAGTAGGTATTCTAAAAATAGCACGGAAATATGAAATCCCAATGGCAACCTGATTAATTCGGTGGCTTCTTTCAGCTCACCGATCTTTCATCAGAATGATCATGACCGATCCTGCGATCATAATAGCAGCTCCCAATAATTTCTTTCGTATATCTTTTTCTTTAAAAAAACGGTAACCAAAAAAGACGCTTACCAGCGTTGAAAGCTGGAAAAGAGACAAGGCATAACCAACAGGCATGTTCGCAAAAACATAATTCGTGGTGAACTGCATGGTTCCTATGCAGATGATCAGCAACAGGTATTTACCAAGTTCGCCGGCCTTCAATTTGCTTATCTCAGTTTTCAGGTTCAGCCTGTAAAAGCCCAGAAGCAAAAACGACAGGATCGCTCCAAATACACACCAGCTGATGAAAGCGGTAGTAATATCAGATGCCAGTATAACCTTCTTCACAAACACCGCTTCAATGGCGGTCAGGATCATGGCCCAGATGCGGAACTGAATGCCTGTATTCTTCAATAATGCCCATGAAAATTTTTCCTCTGTTGTGTCAAGCACAAGGTAGCTTCCGAATATAATGATGGCAACACCCGCCAGTCCCAACAAATTCGGTATTTCACCCAGCAAAAAAATTGCGACAACAATTCCCACCACCGATTTGTAGGAGTTGATTGGTCCGAGTATTGAAAGGTCTCCCTGCTGAAGCGCCTTCACCAGAAATCCGTTCCCTAATGCGCCAACAATACCTCCGAGGATTGAATATATCCAAAACTCGCCAGGGAGTTTTTTCCATGTTACCGTGAACAGGATAAAGATGCAGGTTAAGCTCAATAAAAGATACGTCAGAAAATTTATGAGCATCGGATGATGCCCTTTTATCGTCAATTGCTTTTGATAAACATTTCCTAACGGATTTGAAATTATTCTCAGTGTAACCGCGATATAAGTCAGTAAGGTTCCAACCATTAGCCGTTACTTTTCCTGAACAAGTTAACCAAATAACAGTTGGAATTGTCAATAGCCTGACCCTGAACAGCAATGATGAATGAATTTTAATTCATAGTGACACACCGCGCTTCCATGGAATAAAGTCATCCTGCCCTAATAGTACCGCTTTAGGTATTATTTCACCACTGGCGGCTTTGATGCAATACTCAAGTATCTCCTCCCCCATTTGTGTGATGGTTTTTTCACCTCTTATGATGCCACCGGTATCAATGTCAATAATATCGCTCATCCTTGCGGCTAAGTTGGAATTTGTTGCAATCTTTATCGTAGGTGCTACCGGATTGCCAGTGGGGGTCCCCAGACCGGTAGTAAATAAGATCAGCGTGGCGCCTGATGCTGCTTTACCAGTTGTTGCTTCCACATCATTTCCCGGAGTGCAAACAAGGTTCAAGCCGGGTTTCCTTGATGGCTCTGTATAATCCAGCACGTCCACTACCGGCGATGTGCCACCTTTCCTTGCCGCGCCTGTTGATTTTATTGCATCGGTTATCAGGCCATCCTTTATATTTCCCGGAGAAGGGTTCATATGAAACCCTGATCCAACTTTTGTAGCGAGTGAATTATATGACTCCATCAGGTTAATGAATTTCTCTGCTACGGATTTGTTCACGCACCGGTCAATTAATTGTTGTTCCGCTCCGCATAGCTCAGGAAATTCAGCAAGCAATACTTTGCCCCCAAGTGCAGCCACCAGATCCGAACAATAACCTACCGCCGGATTGGCTGATATGCCGCTGAAGCCATCACTGCCGCCACATTTAACGCCAATGGTCAACGCGCTCAGGGGAGATTCTTCCCTTTCTGATTTATTAATCTCCGTGAGGCCGGTAAAAGTTTTACGGATTGCATCGCATATCAGCTGTTCTTCGCTTTGTGAACGTTGCTGTTCAAAAATGAAGATCGGCTTATCGAATGAAGGGTTCCTTTTGTTTACATCTCTCAGAAAATATTCTGTTTGCAGATGCTGGCAACCCAGGCTCAGTACTGTGACACCACCTACGTTCGGATGGTCGGCATAAGCCGCCAGCAGCAAACTGAGTGTAGCAGCATCCTGGCGTGTACCTCCGCATCCGCCCTGGTGGTTCAGGAACTTGATTCCGTCAACATTCCTGAAAAATCGCTCCCGAACGGATGATGAGGGAGTAAGATCAACTGTTTCAATATCTTCACCAGCTTTGTAGGCATTTAATAAAGCCCTGGTGAAACGATTGTATTTATCGGAGATAGAGTATCCAAGTTCCTTTTGCAGTGCATCCCTGATTGTATCGAGGTTCCGGTTTTCACAAAACACCATTGGAATGAACAGCCAGAAGTTTGCAGTGCCCACCCTTCCGTCGCTTCGTTTATATCCTTTGAATGTCCTGCCGGCAAACCTTGAAATATCGGGCTTCTCCCAGTTGCTGTTGTAACCTTTGTAAGCGTAGGTCCCCGCGGCGTGCCTTGTATTAATTGTAGTCATGAGACCACCCCGTGGTACGTCGGATTGTACTTTCCCTACTAACGTGCCGTACATGATCACATCGTCGCCAGCCTTCATTTCATTAATGAAGAATTTATGCTTTGCCGCCACATCCTGTTGCAATACTAAATTTCCGTTGTCAAACACAACAGATGTACCCGATGGTAGGTCTTTCAAGGCAACCAGTACATTATCACCCGGATGAATTTTCAAAAAGGGTTGTACAACTATTTCTTCATTGATCATCATCTCAACTCATTTTATTTCTATTTTAAACAGCAGCAGTTATTTCGCCTGAAGGTGCAATTCCTTACATACCAATGACAAATAAAAATTGAAACTGTTAAACGTGATTGCATCAGATTGCCCATCCATTCAACTATTTTAGCATACACCACATTTTTCAATAAATAGAGCAAAAAAAGTTTTCAAAAAAATAATAAATAAGCTAATTTGGCATTAAACCTTCCATTTCTAACGATTGCACGTAAACTCAGCTGAATGAGACCTCAACTTCTCAAGGTATCGAAAGGGCCTGACCGCTCCTTTAGCGTGAGGCGTGACCTTGTTCCCCATGTAAATAACCGATGGCATTACCATAACGAAGTAGAACTGATCCATTTCAAAAAAGGCGAGGGTACACAGTTCATTGGTGACAACATCAAACGATTCAAAGCAGGTGATGTAGTGCTCGTAGGCTCCAACCTGCCACATTACTGGCGGTTTGATGACGTATATTTCGAAGAGAATACAAAGGCCCTTGCCGACGTGCGCGTATCACATTTCAATGAAAACTTCTGGGGTGAACAATTTCTTCAGTTACCAGAAAATAACAACATCAGGAATGTACTGGAAAAAGGGCGCAGAGGATTGCAGATCACCGGAAAAACCAGACAAAGAGTGGCTGAGCTTCTTGAACATCTTCTGGTTGCCGAAGGCGCGCACCGAGTGATCCTGTTAATTGAAGCACTTTCCGCTATCGCCAGCTGCAAACAGCTGATCACTCTTTCGTCGATCGGATTTAAACCCGATAGTGTGGATGAGGTAAGCGACCGGATCAATGCCATTTATGAATATTCTATCAAGAATTTCAAACGCAAGATCCAACTGGAAGAGATCGCAGAAGTGGCCAATATTAGTCCCAATTCATTCTGCAGGTACTTCAAGTCGAGAACAAGGAAAACATATTCACAATTCCTGATTGAATTAAGAGTAGGACACGCCTGCAAACTGCTTATCGAAAACAATCAGTGCATCAAACGTCTTTGTTACGAAAGCGGCTTTAATAACTTCACCAGTTTTCACAAGTATTTTAAGATGATCACAGGCAAAAGCCCGCTCGCTTATCAAAAGGAATTTGTCTCCAATTGAATTTCATTTTGCCAAAAGGACTGAATAAAAAGGCAATTTGGTGGCCAGCGCCAACAAAAGCTTTTTTTCCTTTGTCATGCTTATGAAGAAAATAGTCAGCTTATTGATTGCCTCACTCACGTACCTTCCGGGTTTTTCCCAGATCAGACAAATTATTGTTGAAACAAAAAGCACCACGATAATTTTTTCTGTAGGTAACAGCAAAAGACTTAATCAATCATACATCGGCAAAAGGCTTCCTGCATCGGAATTGGGAAATTATACCGGCGGAAGGGAAGTTTATCTTACCGCAGGAATGGAAAACCAGTTCGAACCTGCATTGAGAATAATACATACCGACGGCAACCCCTCGTTGGATTTGCAATATGTTTCGCATAAAAGCATTAATACCAACAGTAACGTCAACACAACCTCTATACTCCTGAAAGATCCTGTATATCCCACCGAAGTGATACTTAATTACACCAGTTATTTTAATGAGGATGTTATAAAGACATGGGCAGAAATAAGGCATTCGGAAAAGAAAGCTGTAATGATGACGCAATTCGCTTCGTCCATGCTTCACTTTACAGCCGATGAATACTGGCTTACGCAATTTCATGGCGACTGGGCAAGAGAAGCAAATATTATAGAAGAGAAGCTAACAAATGGTATAAAAAATATTGAGAGTAAACTGGGAACCAGAACAAATTTTTACCAGACTCAAACATTCATTGTTTCCCTGAACGCACCTTCAACAGAGACAACCGGCGAGCTTATTGCAGGCAGCCTGGGATGGACGGGAAATTTTCAATACACATTCGAAATTGATCAGCGCAATAATCTTCGCATCCGCTCTGGTATTAATCCCTTTGCCTCCGAATACTTTTTACAGCCAAATGAAACATTCAAAACACCCGATTTTATCTTCACTTATTCTTCAAATGGTAAAGGACAGGCCAGTCGCAACCTCCACCGGTGGGCGCGAAATTATGCGATACACGACGGCAATGGCCAGAGAATGGTTCTATTGAACAACTGGGAAGCCACGCATACGAACTTCAATGAGGGCCGTTTAGTAGAATTGTTTGATGAAGCGAAAAAATTAGGTGTAGACCTTTTTTTACTTGATGACGGATGGTTTGGAAATAAATATCCCCGAAATGATGATAAAGCCGGGCTGGGCGACTGGCAGGAAGACGCCGTTAAACTGCCTGGTGGCATTGGTTATCTTGTAAAACAGGCAAAAGCAAAAGGCATTGAATTCGGGATATGGCTGGAACCTGAAATGGTGAATCCCAAAAGCGAATTGTACGAAACGCATCCCGATTGGATACTCAAGCTTCCCAACCGCGCGGAAAATTATGGGCGCAACCAGTTAGTGTTGGATCTTATTAATCCACAGGTGCAGGATTTTGTTTTTTCGGTTGTGGATGACCTGATGAAAAAAAATTCAGGCCTCGCTTTTATTAAATGGGATTGCAATCGCAGCATGACGAACGCATACTCGCATTACCTTAAAGAAAAACAGTCGCACCTTTATATCGATTACACCAGGAGTTTCTATAAAATAATGGAACGTATCCGGGCAAAGTATCCAAAGCTCCCAATCATGCTTTGCGCTGGCGGTGGTGGCCGCACCGACTATGAAGCCTTGAAATATTTTACAGAATTCTGGCCAAGCGATAATACCGATGGACTTGAACGGATCTTCATACAATGGGGATACTCCTATTTCTTTCCATCCATTGTAATGTCGGCACACGTTACCAGCATGGGTAAGAATCAATCGCTGAAATTCAGGACCGATGTGGCGATGATGGGAAAACTTGGCTATGATATAAGGTTAGATAATTTCACACCCCAGGAAATTGAGTTCAGTTATAATGCAGTGAAAACTTATAAACGCCTTTCAGACATTATCTGGAAAGGCGACCTCTATCGTCTCATTTCGCCTTACGATGAACAGCGTGCTGTTTTAATGTATGCCAGCGAGGATAAAAACAAGGCTGTTCTCTTTAATTATTTCACCACGCCCCGGAGAAAGGACATATTTAACAGGGTTAAGCTGCAAGGATTGGACGTAAATAAAAAATACCGCATCAGGGAGATCAATTTATTTCCAGGTACCCGCTCATCGCAGCCCGACAACGAAAAATTGCTGACCGGCGAATTTTTAATGAGCACTGGATTGAATTTAGCACCGGGCAGGGCCAATTCGTTCACGAGTTATGTATTTGAACTGATTGCTGAATGATCAAAAGAATATCGGACAGTAACCACTACCCGCACATTTTTTTACTGACATACCGCCTTCCCCTCCGCGATGCAAAAATCAGCGAACCGGACCTCTTCATCACGGAGATAAGAAACATTGTTCAGGCTTCGGTAAATTCCCCATTTAGGCCTGCAAAAAGTGGCAGCTTCACGCCAGAGGTCAATGCTGGTATTTTTGTAATACAAAAGTTCCGCACCATCATTGATCCGCCTGATTGCTATTTCGTATGAACCTTCGGTTTTATAGATCACCTTTTCTATTACTTCCACCCAGATCCCTTTAAATGCTGCCAGGTCAACCGTTTTTACCTTCCCTAAAGTGCCGGCCGTAGTATTGCCTGTATGAATCAGTTCGAGTTTTTCAGGAGTTCCCGCTCTGGGTGTAAGTGTAATAACAGGCGAGCCATCATTAGTGCCATCACCAGCCTTGATCTGGTGAATGTGAGTGAATGATGGTGAGGGCTGGAACCCCGCATCTATTTTAAATTTCCAGCGATATGTTACGGTATCGTTCAGTTGTCCCTTGAGATTTGCAGGTGACGGCCCATAAGTTTTTATTTCATTCCGCTGGCGGTCTGTTGAACCATTGCAACGGTCATTGTCAGGTGTTACGTGCATATAAAATGCAAATACATTTTTGTTGAGCGTGTTGTCAAACACTTCAGCTACGTGCCTGCCGAATGCAGCGTGCGCGCAATCCGGATCCTCCAATGCATCCCCTCCCAGAACTGAATTGATCAGCTCATAAGTATTTCCGGGTCCATCGGCTACCAGCTTTACGCCTTGCGAAGGTGGGTCAACAGGCAAGGGTAATGGCGTTTGTTGTCCATTGCTTCCAGCCTTTTTACAGGTTGCAGCCATAATCGGAAACAGCATAATAAGCAATATTATCTTCATAGTTTATAGCTGTATCTTTTGCGTAGCCCCTTCTGTGATAGTATAGGTTTTTGGTTTTCCCTTAGTGATGACCGTTATCTTCAGTTTAGAATTTGATGCCCTTTCTACTTCCAGGTCAAAATCAGTTTCAAAAGCATGGATTTTCCTTAAGGCCATTTTATTCCATTCTTTTGGCAGTCGCGGGGTCATGTTGAATGTACGAAGTCCGGTTGGTCTCATTCCAAAAACACCCTCTGTATAGATCCGGCAGTACAATCCGCTTTCTGCAGAAAGATGCCGTTGATTACCTTCGGGCCATGCTTCAACTGCATACGGAACGTGCTCACCCAGCAATCTTCTTTTCGAATAATATTTCAGAAAATCTAATGCCTTTTCTGTTTCACCTGCGGCAAACACGCCACGCAGTCCATATAAAGTTGAACGGTCCCAGAATGTTTTATTGCCTGCAAGTGACGCGAGACCGTCTTCAGTCCATAAGCGCGGAGAGAATAACGCATCAATGGTGCCCTGCCTCCGTTCAAATATGTCGACCGTCAGCGGAGTTGTGATCCATGCGCGTAGAGTATCGTTCCCTTCATAATACCGGTAGGTAGCAAATCCCTCAACTGTCCTGCCAAAGTAACTCTCTATATTATTTCGCAAAGTTTTCGCTTGCGCATCATATTCTTCAAGTTTATTTTTCGGCACTCCAAGTTCTCTCCCAAGCATCATAGCAGATATCAGGGCATCATAATAAAGAGAACTCGTGTTCAGATTTGCTGTGCCTGCAGGAAATCTGTTTTCCAGTTCATCGCTGTTCGACTTCACCACACCCTGTTCGTTCAGCTGGCGTCTCAGGTATTCGAGGCACCATTCGATCAATGGCCATAATACTTTTGCCGAATCTTTGTTGCCATAAGCCAGTGCATATCGTCCGGCGCCATAAGCGATCATCGCCATATCACCGCGGTCCTTCGCTCCATGCCAGGTGCCTTCACCTTCAGCAATAATGGAACTGGGTATGGGCTTGTAAGCCGGATTCATATATTTTGCAAACCAGCGGTAAGAGTTCATGGCCGAACGGTTTGCAATCTCATCACCTGAAAAAGCAAAATAAGGATTCACATATTCCGCCTGGTCATTAGCCCAGATTGCTGCATAATACCTTAAACCTCCCGGGCCATGCAGATATCCACCCCTGGTATTATAAATGCTTTCAGTAGCCCTGACCTTTGCAAATGCGAACATCGTGTTTAAAACAGGGTCTGGTGTTTCGAGTTTAAGATTTGATAGAATGCCATTAATCCGGTCGTTGCGCTTTTGCAATTCAGCGTTTACATCGGCAACAATAACAGGATCGGTGCCCCTTGTTGCCTGGTACGTAATTCCAAATACCGCGGAGTCGCCTGGTTGCAGGTTCTTCTCGCCCTGTCCAATGGTTGAAATTATGAAATGGTGTGGGCCATCCTTCGTTCTGTTAACCGCAGGTGCGCTTTCTCTCCTCATGTATTCCATTTCAATCTTCACAGCTTGTTTGCCCGTGTTTGTAAACACCCATTTCTCAACGGCCATTGGCTTATCAACGGAAGGGAATAAAGTTCTCCTCAATTTCAGCGTTCTGTCACGCCCTATATCGCTGAAGATATCCATGATGCCTTTGTGCCTGATAGCTGTTACTTTCTCCGGCTGGTCAGCCTGCACAGCTGCATTGAACACGCCGGTTTTGAACAAACGATCATTGATTATGAAACGGGGCAATTCTTCATCCTTAACGTCATACATCATGTGCGATGTAGTGCGCTGGGGCAATAAACGGTAACTTGGAAATACCAGGGTGCGTATTAACCTGCACTTGCCGCCGGTGTCTACTGCATACTGCATCCAGAGAGCTACCTTCTCCCCTCCCATTTCTATATGATCGGAATGAGGTAGTCTTTTGTCAATTTTCCATTCTATGCTGCCATCAGGCAAAATAGCCCATCTGTCCTGTTGCGGTGTGAGTGTAACAGGTTGAGCACTGGAAAAAACCCAGGCTGAAATGAATATAAAAAGCAAAGAAATTCTGTTCATAAGTTTGCGCGGATGTATTGCAATTTGCAAGAAAACCACAATTCGTCGGTAACTATTTTATGCCATTAGCAAACTATTCAACAATTCTGGCAAACAGGTGAAAATGCTGATTTTTTGTAGGAATATTATACAGCCATTAATTGTTGCTGTATGAATAGAAAACACATTGTGCCTTCAGTGCTTGTTCTCCTGCTGATTGTACTTCTTTCGTTTATTGAAAGGCCCGATTGGCAGTCGAAATTTGTCAGCTTAACCAAAAACGGATCGCTTTCCTATACACCGGATGAAAAAGGTAATATCATTCCGGATTTCAGTCGTGTTGGTTATTACTCAGGTGATAAAAAAATCCCTGATGTTAAAGTTGCAAGAACGATTGAGCCTTCTGATGATGATATGAAGATCATTCAGGCCGCAATTGATGAATTATCAAAACTGCCACTTAACAAAGACGGCTTTCGCGGAGCAATAGTATTGAAAAAAGGTACTTACAATATTGCCGGCACATTAAAAATTAACGTAAGCGGTATCGTTTTGCGCGGCGAAGGCGACAACGAAAATGGCACCAGGCTTATAGCGCAGATGAAGACAAAAGACGCGCTCATCCTTGTTTCAGGAAGTGGGAGTATGAACGAAGTAGCGGGAACAAAGGTTAAGATCACAGATGACTATGTTGCCACCGGGACATTCTCATTCAACGTAGCAGATGCAAGTGGACTCCGGCCCGGCGATAGAATAATTGTCTCCCGGCCAGGAACAAAGGAATGGATACAAGACCTGAAGATGGACCAGATCGTTGAACGGCAGGGCACGAAACAGTGGCAGGCTGAAGAATATAATTTTCGGTTTGAAAGAGTGATCACCAGCGTTAAAGGCAATACGATATCGATCGATAACCCCATCGTGATGCCGATGGAAGCTAAATATGGAGGAGGTGAGATCTGCAAATACACTTTCAACGGACGTATCAATCATATAGGAATCGAAAACATTTATTTCGAATCAGAATTTGAAAAAGATACATCCGAGAACCACGCATGGGATGCAATTAAATTTGAAAAGACAGAACATGGCTGGGTACGAAATGTAACGGCCCGCTATTTTGCCTACTCGTGTGTCAATCTCTCGGGATCGGCAAAAAACATTTCCGTTCTCAATTCAAATTGTTTCGAACATAAATCAGTCATAACCGGGGGAAGACGTTATTCATTTAATAATGACGGGCAACTTAACCTGTTCATGAACTGCCATGCTACGGATGGACGACATGATTTCGTAACCGGTGCAAGGGTACACGGTCCTAATGCATTTGTAAACTGTACTGCAAAAAGAACACATGCCGACATTGGACCACACCACCGGTGGGCAATGGGAACTTTATACGACAACATTGTAACCGATGGCGATATTAATGTACAGGATCGCGGCCAAATGGGCAGTGGCCATGGCTGGGCCGGGATCACACAGGTGATCTGGAATTGTACTGTCAGAAGGGCCGCGGTACAAAGCGCTTATGGCATCTCGGGCAACAACTACTGTATCGGGCTGACAGGCGAAAAAGTACCAGGACATTTCAAAGACAGGCCCGAAGGGATATGGGAAGGCCATAACAGGAAAGGTTTGAGGCCAGCTTCATTGTACCACGCACAACTTCACGCCCGAAAAAAATAATCTATGTTATGAAACTGATATTGTTTCTGTTATTGCTTCTTCCATCCTGTCTTTTTTCTCAGAACAGCACGGAAGAAGTTGTAAGAAGAGTGGCAGATAATATCATCAGCCAGACATCTTTTCAATTCGTAAATAACAAAACAGGAGAAAAATTTTCAACTACCAAAGGCCTTGATACAACCAACAACCTCAAAGCAGAGAGCAGGTTCAATAAGTGGCAGTACGTAAATGGAGTGCTGACCGTAGGCATGATCCGTCTCGGAAACGTTTTGAATGACCCCAGGTACTCGGATTATCCTCGCAGGAATTTCAATTTTATTTTCGACAACCTTGATTATTTTAAAAAATTATTCGATGGTGGCGTAAATCCTGAATACCGGCCGGTATTTCGCATCGGCTCCCTGGATGATTGCGGTTCCATGTCTGCAGGGTTGTTGGATGTTTATGCATTCGATCAGCGACGCGACTATCTGAATTATCTCAACCGGGTAAGTGAGTACATACTGGATAAACAGGTAAGGTTTGATGATGGAACGCTTGCGAGGAATGGTCCGCGGAAAATGACGCTCTGGGCCGATGATCTTTACATGAGTGTGCCTTACCTCGCGAGAATGGGTAAACTTACGGGGGACCGGAAGTATTTTGATTTTGCCATTAAACAGGTGGAGCAATTCAACAAATACATTTTCGATCCTTCAACAGGTTTATACTTTCATACATACTTCAACGATGAGAATATGAATGGAGTTGCCCGTTGGGGACGTTGCAATGGATGGGTAGCGCTGGCCCAGGTGGAACTACTGAACAATCTGCCCGCCGGCGATCCGCGCAGAACACAACTGATCAAACTTTTACTGAGACAGATAGTGGGCTTTTCGAGATTCCAGGACACCAGCGGCATGTGGCACCAGGTGTTGGACAGGCCCGAGTCATACGCCGAGTCATCAGTCACCGCAATGTTTGTTTATACAATTGCCAAAGCAGTTAACGAAGGTTGGATCAATCGTCGTTTCATCACCATCGCGCAGCGTGGCTGGGATGCATTAATGAAAAATGTAACTGCAGAAGGTCAGGTGCAGGATATCTGTATCGGCACATCAGTGGAAGAAGACCTAAGCTATTATTTTCACCGGCCCCGGCAAACCAATGATTCACATGGTCTCGGAGCATTCCTTATGGCAGGGGCAGAAATGATAAGGGCTAAGGATAAACTGGTAGACCTTGGAAAAAGAAGGTGAAGTTCTGGCTGAACTATCAAATAATAAAGCATGAAGAAGATAATTTCACTGTTCATCACGGTTTTATTTGCGCTTTTTACAACTGATTCGTTCGCGCAAAATGTGCAACTGCCAGAGCCATCAGAATCACATAAAAAAACCAGCAAGGTTATCGGTTGGCCGCCTGATAAAAAACCAATCGCACCTGAAGGATTTACCGTGACCAGATTTGCCGACAAATCTGATAAGCTTAATAATCCGCGTTGGATATATGTTACTCCAAATGGCGACATTCTTGTATCCCAGTCTAAAACAAACAAAAAAACTTCTCCTAACAATATCATTATTTTCAGAGATGCCGATAATGATGGAAATTATGAAATGAATGAAGTGTTCATGTCCGGGCTCAATCAGCCGCTTGGCATGCTGGTTCATGGCAATTATTTCTATCTGTGCAATACAGATGGCATATACCGTTATCCTTATACTCCCGGCCAGTCAGCCATAACCGGACAGGGAACAAAAATCCTTGACCTTACTCCGGATGGTTATAACAATCACTGGACAAGGAACATCATAGCAGGCAGGGATGGAAAAAAATTCTATGTGTCCACAGGATCGGGTTCAAATAACGGTGAAAATGGGATGGACAAAGAAGTTCGCCGCGCCTGCATCCTGGAGATCAATCCCGATGGCAGCGGCGAAAAATTATTTGCCTTTGGCATACGCAATCCCGTTGGCATGGACTGGAATCCTGTAACAGGAGAATTATGGACCGCCGTGAATGAACGTGATCACCTGGGCGATGAACTTGTTCCTGACTATGTAACTTCTGTAAAAAAAGGTGGTTTCTATGGATGGCCATATGCTTATTTCGGACCCAACGAAGATCCGAGATTAAAAGGTCAGCGTCCCGATCTTGTTGCAAGAACATTGGTGCCGGATGTTGCTGTAGGTGCGCATACCGCCTCGCTCGGACTGGCATTTTATACTGGGAACTCGTTCCCTGATAAATACCGGAATGGCGCGTTTGTCGGCCAGCATGGTTCCTGGAACCGTTCTGTTTTCTCTGGTTACAAAGTGATCTTCATTCCGTTCAGGAACGGTAAGCCAGGTAAGCCGGAAGATTTTCTCACCGGTTTTATTGCAGACGAGACTTCAGCTGAAGTGTATGGTCGCCCTGTAGGTGTTACCGTGCTGAAGGATGGATCCATTCTTGTTGCGGATGATGCTGCCAATACTATCTGGAGGGTTTCTGCAAATAAAAAATAATGTGTCATGAATGAAAATGACAATGGCATATCACGCCGGCAGTGGCTGGGAAAGGTTTCGCTTCCGGTAGTTGTCACAGTTGGTGCAGGACTGGTTGGCATAAAAGCAAATGCTGAAGTTGCCGGGCCTTCTGATAAAAAAATGTTCGGCGCCAAAAGTTATAATGTCCAGGACTTTGGCGCGATTGGCGATGGGAAAACACTCAATACAACATCCATACAAGCTGCCATCGACAAGTGTTTTTCCGAGCAAGGTGGTACTGTTATTATTCCTGCAGGAGATTTTCTTTGCGGTACAATTGAACTCAAATCAAACGTCACACTTCATCTGTCTGCAAATGGAAGTTTGCTGGGAAGCACAAAGCGGGAACACTATACCGCAGGCAAAGGCGTGCCTCCCGGGAATGGCAATATTGTCTTCATTTATGCAGTGAACGCAGAAAATATCACTATTGAAGGACGGGGAACGATCAACGGAAATGGAGCCGCTTTTTATAACGGCAAAGGAGATAATACCGGACCGGGACAGAGAGGAGTTGGCGGTAATTTCGACCGGCCCCACCTTATTATCTTTTACCAGTGTACCAATCTGCTTTTGCAAAACACTTTTTTTACCGCCAGTGCGTATCACTGCTGCAGGATACTTAAATGCAGGCAGGTGCACATTGATGGCATCCGCATTTATAATAGGGTGAACAAGAACAACGACGGATTTCATTTTAACGACTGCCAATACGTTCACATAATAAACTGTGATATACAATGCCAGGATGATGCATGTGCTTTATTTGGCAGCAATAAATTTGTGACCATTACCAATTGCAGCTTTAGTACAAGATGGTCAATTTTCCGCTTCGGCGGTGGGGCCTCGCAGAACATCGCTGTAAGCAATTGCCTGATCTATGATACGTATGGCTGCCCCATAAAGATCAGTGCAGGCAGAGCAAGCATAGAAAACTTTACTTTCTCCAACATCATCATGAAGAATGTAACCGGCCCGATTGGAATAGGGTTCAGCGGCGTTTCAAATAACAATAATGCGAATGAACAGAATAATATTAAACCCTTCATCCGGAATATTTCATTCAATGGTATTCGTGCAACTACTGTAAAACAACCGGTCAATCATCCTGACATTCCGTTTGATGTGAAAGTGTATGAAGGAGAAAAAAATTCTTGTGTTACTTTAAATGCAATGGGAGAATACTATCTGGAAAACATCAGCTTCACTGATATTCATGTGAAATTTGCAGGTGGGGGAAGTGCTGAACAAGGTGCAAAAAGAGAAGTACCCAACGTTGCTGCCGAATACTTTGGAGTGTGGGACAAAGCACCAGGCGGTCCTCCTGCATACGGGATGTATGCACGAAACGTAAAAGGACTTGTTTTGCAGAACGTCCGGTTTGAATTTGATGAACCTGAAATGCGCCCTGCAATAATTTTTGAAAATGTTCAGGATGCCTCAATAACAGGATTAAATGTGCAGGGCAACGCTCAAACGGAAACCATGAGACTCATCAATTCAAAAGACATTTTGATAACTGCCGCCAGGTTACTCACTCCTGCCAGATCCTTTCTGCAAGTAGAAGGCCGGGGAAGTGAAAATATCATCCTGAATGGCTGCGATATAAAAAAAGGAGCCGTTCCTGTAGCCATTGAAAATGGCGCCAATAAGGATTCAGTACAGAACAGGTCATGACATCACCGCAATAAAGCGGTTGCACACCAAAGTACCGGTGCCTGTCCATGCATGTCGCCTGTCAACCGCTGGCGGTCTAAATAATACTGGCGGTCATTCTTCTTATTTGTTCCCTGGCATACTTCGCGGATGTCGCCATTTGGATTGATGTACGATATCAGGGCAAGCCATGCTTTTCTTGCAGCAGGGCCATAAGACGTCGCATCGAGCCACCCTTCTTTTACGCCTGTGATCATGGCAAAAGTGAACATACCTGTGCAGGATGTTTCGGGCCATGAACCCGCGTCATCTATCAATTGCCGCCACATGCCATCATCTGCCTGATACTTCAGTAGTGAAGCCATCATGGTCTTATATCCTTCCATTATACGCGGACGATCTGGATTATCTTTAGGAAGCGACCGCAGTAATTCGCTCATACCCGCGGCCATCCATCCATTTCCCCTTCCCCAGAAGAAAGGAACATCAGGCGCATGATAAAATAAACCATTCGGCTTTTGCAACGAATCAAGGTAAAGTACCATTTCTCTGGCCGCACGATCGATGTAATTCCTGTTACCTGTAGCACGGTATGCCTGCGCCTGGGCGGCCGTGATCATGAACATGTCATCGATCCACATGCGTGTCTGCCATGTCATGCCCTTATTATAATAATGCCACGACAGCGCATTTGCCCGGTTGCTCCAGGGCTTTGCCCATTGGGTGTCTGCCATTGGTCTTCCCATGTTGAGGTAACGGATATCGCTTGTTTGTACATATAACTCCAGCGGAACCGCTGCAAAAACGGTATGATCTACATGGTCCGGAACCGGAACAAGTTTAGCCTCCGTTGTAAATAGAGGTTCAAATCTTTTTGCGAGGTCATTCAATAGAATTTTATTGTTGGTGACATTTGCAAACGTAAGTGCGCCATACCACGAACAAATTTCCGGGTATGAGATGCGAACAGGAGGTTCGGGCCTGCCGAAATTAGGGTGCGGAACTTCAAGGAAACGTTTGGCGACAAGATTACCAATTTCCTGGGGAGAAGTTCCCGCTGAAAAGTCTGAAAAATAGGATGTAGCGGGCTTGCGGCTGGCAGTGCAACCCGCAGCGGTCACAAAAAACGCTGAGATCAGATAAGAAATTACAACTCGCATACCGTTTGATATTGTTGGATCATTTAGTTCGACTAAGTTCAATCTCTGGTTGTGCCGGTTGAGTTTAATTTAGGTGCACCACTCAGATCTGAACTATAATACGTGATGTTAGTTAAGATCACCTCCTTGCATTTTTTTAATTTGACCGCAGCAACAACGTCCCTTGCCTTATTGATCTTAATATCTGATATCGTTGCACCGATCACATCGTCTAAAAAAAGAGGGTACCTGTTATCGGTGGCTTCATAATTAAAAGAGCAATTTTTTACAGCCAGGTTCATCACATGTCTTGCCCATAATCCGTACGATGGCTGCACTTTCAGATTAGACACATTATACTGTCCAACGCCCAGTTCGGGTGGGGATGCGGCAGTATCCGAGCTGGGATTTCCGCCTTTTACCAGCACATGAACATCGGTAAAACTTATGTTCTTTACATACCCGGTATGTTTCTTATTTGGCAAAGTAAAGTTCAACCCATTTTCCACTACCGATGGATTGGGAAGTGAATAACCCGCAATAATTGGTGTGGCTCTGCGCTGTTTACCGTTATACGGCTTCCAACGCTGCTTCGCATCGCTGTATGAACTGCCGCCATAAACTTCAGTAATATCTACTCCGTTAATCAGGATATTTTCCACACGTCCTATGTTTACATTCGTAACCAGCAGCTCATCGTGCTTCACCGTATCTTCCATAAATCTGAACCTCGACACGTTTGCGCCCAGCACGCGGCCCCGATTGGAAATAGAGATAAAGAAGGGCGTGGTTGCACGTAACATTTTAGAACGTGAATGCAGCTTGCCGGTATGACCGCAATTAAGATGGATGTCTTTAACCTGCGCACCATCGTTTGTTGAAATGGAAAAGCCTGCTTTATTCGCCCCAAGCACATAAATATTGTCAACGCAAACATCAGTGATATCGTCAGCCGTTTCAGAACCTATCTGGAAAAGGTTGCAGTTTGTATCACCAATTATGTTTCTCACCTTATAATTCTTTGCAGGCCGTGTAAATCCCAATGAGCAGTCTGATCCCAGCTTGATGATATCATCCGAGCTCACCTTGCAATAGATATTTGTTGCCGTTACGTTATTGCACTGCATGAAATCATAAATATCGCGCGCGTTTGCCGTGCTGCTTCTGCCGAAATAAGTATCGTGAACGTTGATGTCATCTGTGCCTGTTGCCAGCAAGACAAAATGTCCTCCCCTGTCTATTTGCAACATATTATCAATGGTAGTATCCTTTGATCCATCTTTGCGGATATAATATGGTTCGTCCTTCAATGAATCGTACCAAAGGTCCCCGGATCCATCCAGTCCGCCTATCTCAACATTTGTACACAATTTCAGCGTGAACATCTTATCCGCACGGTTGTCTGGTGTATTATTCATAACCCTGTCACCGGTGACCAGGTTTCCATTTCCTGTTATGCAACCATTGCCAATGATCTTCACATTCTCAAGTCTTTCACCAAAGAACATGGTGTTCCTGAAATAATGATGGCCCACATCCTGTTTTGTGAGCCAGTTCTCAGGATCATCATAAGGACCCCTATCCGTTGGAGAAAGTCCCGACCGGTATTTCTTATCGCTGAACCAGGTAGTTTCCGGGGCATCGGCGCCTTTGATAGCTCTGATAGTCGCGCCTTTTGCCACATACAGGTAAACATTACTCTTAAGGTGGACCGTTCTAACGTTGTACGTACCTTCACTGAAAAGTAGCGTGCCTCCGCCAATTTTATTAAGGTATAAAATTGCCTCATTGATCTTCTCTGTATCATCTCCATTTCCGTCACCGGTCGCGCCAAATTTTTTAATATCCATCTTGCCCGAATAGAACTTCACTTCGTTTGAATAGCCCTTATTGTATCCGTTGCTTACAAACAATTTGAATCTGTATAATTTCCCTGGTTCAAGGCCGGATACTGAAGCGACCGACTTCTTTTCATCAATGACTGCAGGGGCGGGCGTCCATGTTACACCTTCATTTGATGAATACACCATTTGAATCCCTGATGCACCCGAGGCGTTCCATTTGAATTTCGCTTCTGTATAGGTAGAATTATTTTCCCTGTAATGAATTGAACCATCCGGTATTCTTTCAAGATCAGAAATATGCTGAGTCACATATAATATTGCGGTCTCTGTTCCAACACCCGAACTTGTTAATACCTCTGGTTTAGAAGTTGAATAGACAGCCCTTAACGGATATTCGCCAGGTTTTGATAACCTTACTCCTGTGATCTCAATTTTCAGGTCTGCCCCATTGGCAGGCCTCAGGTCAAGATGCTTTAATAAAAGGACTGTGGTTCCATCCTGAGTCCTGGTTAATGAAAAATTCCCAACCTGCTTATAAGGATACGCGGTCCCTGTCCTTCCAATTGATTGTGTTGACAGCGAATCAAGCTTCACGTCACCTCTCCCGATAATATTCACGGTAGCATTGTCTGGTGTGATCACTATTCCCTTTGGAATAAATATCCTTACCGTTGCATTTGGAGTGCGCTGGCCGGCTGTAAAATAAACAGTGAGATTTATAGTACTGTTTGCGGTAATGTTTTTATTTTTTAACTGCAGATTGCCGGATAATGCCATTGGCCGCGCTGCTATGAAATATATTTTCGGTTGTCTTCCTTCACCCTGGTCAATTACCAGGCGATCGCCGGAGACTAACAGACCTTCTTTTTCATTGCCTTGTTTATCTATTACCTTACCTTTCAGCTGCTCTCCATTTGTGTTTACGACCTGCGACATTAATTGCGCGACGGTGGTATTCGTGAACACAAGCCCTTTGTCCTCCGGAGTATCTACCGTAAATGCATAAGTGCTGCCTGTGGCCACAACAATGGAATCGTTTGTGATTTTACCAATGTGCGTTGCATTGTCTGCATAAGAAAGACCTGTTTTTTCTTTCCCGTTCCTAATTCCCACTTTGATCAGGGGGAGCCTGTTACCTGACTGCCGGATGTTCCTGCTTCCGGATCCTTCTATCTTTACAAAATATTTTGCGCTGCCTTTTACATTCACCTTTTCTATTAACGCACCATCTACATTCTCAAGTCGCATGATCGCTTCAGCCCCACTGGTTACGGGAATGTTCCATTCGCTGAGCCTGATGTCTTTCCCATCTTCACAAATAAAGGCGGGCCGCTGATCGTTCGCCTTCAGATAAAACGTAATATTATTCAGTCTCAATCCCTTTACATGCCTGGCCCAGATACCGTATGCAGGTATGGTAGGACCAAACGTTTTTACTTCAGGGTATTGATCTGTTGCTTCAGGCACGCTTACCCTTGAATGTAAACTGTCGCCCCCACCTGGAAGTTCTATCTCAATATTCTCCAGAGTCAGGTTGGTGATATAATGCCCCGGCACTCCGGTAATCAGGATACCCGATGCAGGTTTCAGTTGTGTGCTGTCGGATGATTTTGCTCTTACATTTTTTATAATAACGTTTGTAAATGTGCCGGTTGATTGTTTTATATCCTGGTTCTTGCGAAAGACATTTAACCTTGAACCAAGCCTGAACAGCATCGGCGTTCGCACATTGTCCATAGTAATACCGGATATTTCTATGTTACGCAAATGTGCTCCGTCAACCGTTAATAATTTTATCCCTCCATTCCTTGTATCATAGATATGGCAATCAGTTATACTGATATCTTCGAACGGAGCCATCGATTCAGTTCCCATTTTTATTCCCGCCTGATTACTTTTTAATCGCATGCCGGTTACAACAATGTTCTTGCAGGCCATCTTACTGGATGTGGTTTTAAATACCAGGGCATCATCACCGCTAATCACATCGCAGTTCTTTATCCGAACATCCTGGCAGCCATCAATGCCTATTCCATCATTATGCGCCACTCCCACGCTTACAATTTTAATATTCTCTATCACGATATTCTTTGACTGAAAATAATGAGAGGTCCAGGCTGCGGCATAATTAAGGGTGATGTCTTTAACTGTAACTCCATTGCATCTTACAACCCGCAGCAGGAACGGGCGCCGGCCCCACCGCTTTCCTTCAGGGCGAGTGTCTGTAAGTATATGCTCAGCCTTTAATTTGGTTCCCTGACCGTCAATTGAGCCCTCGCCTTCTATTCCGATATTCTTAAGATCGACTGCCGCCACCAACGCCCAGCCAACGTCAATGCCCAACCCTTCCGTGAAAGGGTCCGGGTTCTTATAATCTTCAATATTGGTGCTGCCGGCTAATTTTGCTCCTTTCTGAAAATGAAGTGTCACATGATCTTTCAGCAAAATTGTGCCGGATAGATAAATACCCTCTGGAAAGATCACTTTTCCACCACCCGAAGCGCTGCATTCGTCAATGGCCTTTTGCAAAAAGGCAGAATTCAGTGTTTTGCCATCGCCAACCGCTCCGTAATCTTTTACATTCACATCCCTTGCAAATACTGCTGAGTAGAAGAATATGATTATCGGGAACAGAACGTTTCGCATGATGATAGTAGTTATTCAAGCTCGCCGGTCTTCATCTTGTCTTTTGCAACCGGCTTTATAGGCACGACATTACCTTTCACTTCAAGTTTGATGACCGTAGCTATTTTATTCACAGGGCTGCCGGGAAGATCGATCACTACTCCATCGCTTGCCGTTTTTGCTTTCAATTTACCAGAATTACCACCCAGGATGCCTGCACTTGCAACTTCATTTTTCAATTCAGTTAGGATGATCTTCCCGTTTGCCGGCCATTCAAATACATGCAGGTAAAGCGTGGTTATATTTTTTCCATCTTTCTTTGTTATCCGCCCCCAGGGAACAGGTGATAACGGACTGGCGCTTGTCCCGTACACTGATTCTCCATTTATTTTCATCCACTCTCCCATTCCTTTCAGAATGTCGACGCTTTCTTTTGGAAAAGTTCCGTCTGCTTTCGGACCTACATTCAACAAATAGTTGCCTCCTTTCGATGCGATGTCGATCAGGTTACGAACAAGGGTCTCTGTGCTCTTCCAGTTGTTTGCATATGACTTATATCCCCATGTTTCATTCATGGTCATGCAGGTCTCCCAGTATTTTCCATCAAGTTCACTCAGGTTTGGTATCCTTTGTTCAGGTGTCTTGTAATCTCCTGCAAAATTTGGTCGCTTTAACCGGTCATTTGTAATGATCATTGGCTGCAACTTCAATAGTGCTGCTAATTTTTCGGCATATTCATCCGTCATGCCGGTTGGAGTATCCCACCAGAAAACTGCCACATCCCCATAATTCGTAAGCAGTTCTTTAACCTGCGGAACTGCTATTTCATTTATGTATTCCGACATGCTCCTCGTTGTCTGTAATGAATCCCAATGGCCGGTATTCGCCGCGGTATATGCATCAATTTTTGCTGAATCGGGGTTTGCCCAGCCTTCACTGGCCACTTTCCGCGCAGCTGCACCTCCGGGGTTGTTCCAGTCCTGCGCATGCGAATAATAAAATCCCAGTTTGATCCCATGTTTCCGGCAGGCATCCGCCAATGGCTTCAGCAGATCCTTTCCATAAGGAGTAGCATCAACAATATCCCATTTGCTTGCGGCGGAATTGAACAGCGCAAATCCATCATGATGTTTTGCCGTGATCACTATGTATTTCATGCCGGCCTCCTTAGCCATTCTCACCCATTCATCGGGATTATAAAATACCGGATTGAATTGCTTTGCGAAAGCCTGGTACTCCCGCACAGGTATTTTTCCGCGGTTCATGATCCATTCACCGATCCGGTTGATCTTTTGGCCATTATAAGTGCCGGCGGGAACAGCATAAACGCCCCAGTGGATGAACATTCCAAATCGTGCTTCGCGCCACCATTTCATCCGGTTGGCCTGCGAAGTGTCCTGTGAAAAAACGATCTGGATACAACATGTGCAGGCCAGCATCACAACAAATAGCTTTTTCATCTTAGCAAATATTTTACTTGTTATTAAACTGCAACTAAAGAAGAATAAAACAGGTTTTGTTACCGGGGATTAACCAGTTATTAAATCATTTTGACTTTTCTGCAACTATACTATTGCTTGTGCGCAGGTCCAACATCCTGCGGATCCAGTACTCGGGCCTGCGCCATTGCATTTGCTTTTCTCATGTCATTCGCAGAACTCATTTCTATCGCCTTATAGCTGCCTTCCGGCATGTCGCCGGCTTTTGTATCAATGATTAAGTTCCCTTTCCATACCGGGCTGGTCATTGGGCCACTAATGACTGCTGCCTGCTCTCCTCCCTGGATAAGGTTATTGGCAACAGTGATGAAAGTAGCACCCAATCCATCTTTTCTTGGTGACTGCATGATGTTCCTCTTGTTATTCACAAGCGTGTTGTACTCTATAACCACCCTGTCTGGCCGGTCATGAGATGTAAGCGGAGCGCCTTCCGCAACCTCAGCGCCGCCATTGCCAATCTGAATGGCGGGATCACAGTTTTCGAAATAATTGCGGTTTATCCTGTGATCATCTCCAAAAATCCTGAGACCAGGTGTATTAATGAAATTGTTGCCATATACCTCACATTTATTGCCATGACGCAAGGTGAACTGCGCAGGACAATTGCGAATTGTGTTGAAACGAAGGGTTACGGCGGAAGCTTTGATTGAAATGAGTTCATTTTCTCCGGCGCAATCTTCAAACAGGTTGAATTCTACAATGCTGTTGCTCGACGACAAACTAAGTCCGCTCAATCCAAATTGCAACGATTCCGCTCCGTTCCTGCCACCCTGGTCTTTGTGCGATTTAAAATAGTTATGATGAATGTGCAGTCTTTCAGCTATCTGGCTGCCGTTACCCCTGATTGCAAGGAACCTGCCCATTGCATTCTTGTTCCGGAAAATGTTATGGTCAACCTCCGTATCATTTCCTGCGATCAACAGGTTTTCGCCATCACCCGGAGTTTCAAAGATGTTATTGGTCCATCGGCAAAAACTCGTTCCGAATGACGACCTTGCCTTTGATGCGGCATGAGTGAATCTAAAATCGCGGATTACAATGTAAGCTGCGGGGCTCACCAGGTTGATACCACCCTGTCCGGTAATCTCCGCCCCGCCTATGTTTTGTGCAGAAATAATTATAGGAAGCTCTTTTGTGCCTGCACAGGCAATCCTGACATCTGATGTCAGTGTATATATTCCATCTTTAAGTACGATGTGATCACCTGCCTTTGCATTGTTAATAGCCGATTGCAACTCGGCAATAGACGATACTGGTATTGTGCCTGCATACATCTTGCCCCATAATAACATCAGTGCGATCAGGATCTTTTTCACGGTTTTATTTTTTTCATGCGTAATAAAGCCTCTATGTAATAATAATCGGCATAGCTTAATGGTACGTCAACTTCGCTGTTCGAAGGTCTTGCACCTGTGCTATGGAGCAGAATGAATCCTTTGTTCTCCCCAACCGGGGAACGGTAATACCTTGTAAGGCTTTCTACGATCCTGTCCGCCATTCTGCGATACTCCTTTCCGTTTTTACTGAACATACTTAACTCGTAAAGTGCAGACGCAATAATTGCCCCTGCAGATGCATCACGAACTTCATTTGGAATACCAGGTGCATCAAAATCCCAGTATGGCACTCCATCACGGGGAAAATTTTTATGTTTAAGAATAAAAGATGCAATATTCTCAGCCTGAGTCAGGAATTCCTTTCTCTTCGTTTCGCGGTAACACATGGTATAACCATACAGCCCCCATGCCTGCCCGCGAGACCAGGCCGATTCGTTTGAAAAGCCCTGATGGGTCGTCTTTTTATTTATTTTCCCGGTTGAAGTTGTATCATAATCCACTACATGATACGAACTGTGATCAGGCCTGTAATGATTTTTCATCGTGTTGTTGGCATGGCTCACAGCGATCCTGTAAAAAGTGGAATCGCCTGTTAGTCTTGTTGCCGCAAATAACAATTCCAGGTTCATCATGTTATCTATGATCACCGGAAAATCCCATTTCTGCTTGCTGTGATCCCACGAACGGATCACGCCGGCTGTAGCATTGAATCTTTTGGTAAGTGTCGTGGCCGATTCGATGATCACATCCCTGTAATGCTGGTCTTTCGTTAATGCATAACCGGTGCCGAAACTGCAGTAGATCTTAAAGCCCATATCGTGTGTTGTGCCATTGGTCTTTTCTTTTTCAATCAAAGAAGTATAGGCAGCCGCCTGTTCCTTCCATTCATTTTTTCTGGTGTACTCATACAAGTACCATAAAACACCGGGAAAGAAACCACTCGTCCAGTCCCTCGACGTCACAAGCCGCAACCTTCCGCTGTCCAGCGACCGCGGGGTCACCAGGTCCCTGCCTGCACTTCCGGGAGTTCCACCTGTGGTAACCGACGATCCTGCAGCGATAGCTTTAGGAATTTCTGCCAGCATTACCTTCGTTTGCTTTTCTGCATCTGCAAAAACAGCAGGCAGACTTACATCCTGTTTAACAGGTACCAATTGCAATTCCAGCAATTTCATCAACTCGGCCTTTGTTATCGTAACAGGCCTGATCTGCAGCCGGTGTTCAGCGGCTGTATTAAAAGGGATTATAAAAAGCTCTTCAGTAATTATTCTGTTACTACTGCTTGTATTTTGTACTTTTCTTTCAACATTTATGTCGTTAACAGAAACGGCATACGAGCCTCCTGCAGATTCCTTTGGAGCAATATATTTAATGATGAGTTTATATTGCGCCGGAACTGAATGGCGGATATTCCATATAAGAAACTGGTCAGCAGACCTCCATCCCTCAATATAATACCGGTCAGTTTTTCCATCACCAAAACTGAATCCATTTCCTTGCTGCATTGCATCGTAAGCCAGCAGCCGTGTAGTTACATTAGGTGAGATGTATCGCAGCGAATCAGGCTGCAAGGCCCTGTCCAGTGAAATCACGATCACCGTATTCATTGTATCGGGCATTTTACGCGGAACCGTGATCACCGCGTCATTATGCAGTTTTGTAACCTGGAAAGTTTTTGAAGGATCGCTTAGCAGGTAGGCTTTACTCAGAGGCTGATTCAATCCGCCAACATACAATTTCCCATCTGCAGGCCAGTCAAAGACATGGAGGTAAACTTTTTTGCTGTTGGCTGTGGTAACACCCCAGCTTTGCATTGGCAACGGACTTTTCTTTACTTCATAAATGCTTTCACGGTTCTTATTGATCCATGACGAGATGCCTTTTAAAATATTTTTATCTTTTTCATCGAATGTACCATCTCCTTTCGGCCCGATATTCATGAGCAGGTTGCCGCCGCGCGAAACCGCACTGGCAAAAAGACGAACAAAATGTGCAACAGGCTTATGGCTGTTATCATATTTATGATACCCGTACGATTCATTTGTCGTGGGTATGGCTTCCCAGTCGCCCGTTACTGGAAAAAATTCAGCAGGTCGGTCAGCTGTATTGCGGTAATCGCCAAAATTCACATTATCGAAACGAACCAGCCGTCCATTTACTACAACCGTTGAATCAAGCTCCCTGATTGCTTTCAGAATCCTAATATTTTCTGATAAGGGCAGTTTCTGTGGTGTGTCGAACCAAAGTATGTCGGGATGATATTTTTGCAGCAGTTCCCTGATCTGCGGAATGGCCTTTTCATCCACATACTTCCTTGCTTTTGTCAGCAGGTCAGGATGCAGGTTGTACCATTCCCTCCCTCCGAATAAATTGGAATCCCCGCCAGGATTGCGGTATTCCCAATCATTTCCCGGAGCATCGGGATGTTCCCAGTCGAACGCATGGGAATAATAAAACCCGAATTTTAATCCTTGCTTTTTACACGCGGCCGATAATTCAGCCATCGGATCACGCTGAAAAGGAGTTTGTTTTGCGATTGTAAATTCAGAGAATTGCGACGGATAAAGGGCGAATCCATCATGGTGTTTAGCAGTGATGACCAGGTACCTCATTCCCGCATCCTTTGCCATTCCCACCCATTCGTCAGCGTTGAATTTTACCGGGTTGAACTGATGCGCAAGTTCCAGATACTCTTCCCGTGAGATCTTTTCCTTCCGCATCAGGTGTTCAGCATAACCACTCACCTTCTTGCCTTTCCATTCTCCACCGGGCAAAGAGTATACGCCCCAGTGAATGAACATGCCGAATCTGGCCTCACGCCACCATTGAATGCGCTTGTCATGATTTTTCATTGACCTGGTCCACCAGCCGTTCCTGGCTTCTTCAATTGCTTGCCTATCTCTTTGTTTGCCTTCGTCAATTGATGGATTTTTTTTAAGTGCGTCGTTGTTTTGGGCGGGGCAAATGAAAAAGGTAAAATGAAAAATAATAAAATGTATAAGTATAAGCGTCCTTCGTTTTGAGTTCATTGTTGTAAATTTTAATTCAACCAGATCAATGGGTGGCGAACGGGTAGGTTCCTGATCACTTCCTCCGTTTTAGGATCATGGTTCAGATGTCTCCATGTTTCAAACCAATCTTTTCTGTTAAACGCAATGGCACCAAAAACAAGAGATGGCTGAGCCACCGGCCAGTTGTCCCAATACATCACGTCTTTTTGAAATGGCCATTTGTTTTTATCGACGATAAATGGATACAAAAATTCAATGCCTTTTCTGATGGACCTGCCATCCTTTGTCTCGTACTGCCACAGGTTATTTTCTTCAGTTGAAAGTATCTGGCATATCATTGCCATTGCATCGAGATTGAAAATTGAATAACCATAAGGCTTGGTCCTTCTGGTCTCTCGCGGAAAACTTCCATCAACAGCCATCTGGCTCGGGAGCAAAACATTCTTGTACCGGTCGATGCACAGATCAATAAGATTTTTGTTAGCCGTAAACTTTGCAAAAGCCGCTACCTGCATCACCCAGCATGTGCCATGATTGTTTTCAGCGTTCATCTCAGTCTTACCATAACTATGCGTTGTCAGCCATTGCAGATATTTCTCAAACCAGCTCCTGATAGCCACAAGATCCTGATAGTTTATGCTTTTTGCATACTGCATCGAGCGCAGCCCCTGCGACACCTCAATGAGGTGAATTGTATCAATGATTCCAATTCCCCTTCCGGTAAATCTTCCCTTAATTGCCTGCGCATACAGAAGGTGAGGGTTCATTATCGTTGCTGTATCAACAAACCATGCCCGGCAGTGCTTCAACGCATGCCTTACATATTTTTCATCGGCAGTTAATTTATATGCAGCTGCCAAAGCCCCGACAATTTTGCTCAGGCGTATCATTGCATGTCGGTGGGCAACGAAATTATCAGGATTGGTCAAACCGTCTTTCTGAACATAAGGGCTGTCGGCGCTCATTGGATTCGGCCACCAATAATCACCTTCCGAGAAAAAATCATGCTTTCCACCAGCGCTTCTCGGAGAGGTCTGAAATGTTACAGTAACAGGTTCCTCTTGCAAAGCCCATGAAGCTTCGCTCATTATCTGTTTGCGCAAAACAACGGCTATCTCTTCCTCAAGCGAATTCTTTACCGGATTCACCATTGCTTTTTGATGGCTCCGGCAAGCTGTGGCAAATACACTGAAAAGAATGAATGCCCACTTCATTGTTTTTTCTCTTCGGTTTTATGGGTGGTCATGAATTTCCAGCTAACACTTTTGATGGTATCAGGTTTACCTTTTACAGGTGCAGAGATTGTCCCTTTGAAAACGCCTTTCTTATCCTTATGGACAATTACTTCTCTCCAGGTGAATTCTCCCTTTTCATAATTGAAAGTCTCTCCATCATCGTCGTACAGCAAATATTTTCCCGGCTTCTCTCCATAATGCCTTATCTCAACATTCACTTTTTCTTCTGCCTTCGGAGCCTGCAGCCTTGGTGATATCATAGGTATGATTCCACCGTCTTTTACGTAAACAGGAATTTTATCCAGACCCGGACTAACGCTTATGATGGTACCCTCGCCTGCGAATTCACCTGTATAGAAATCATACCACTTCCCTTTTGGCAGGACTACTTTTCGAGACGTCTGACCGGCAAACATAGGTGCCACCAGTAAATATTCTCCTGCCATATATTGATCCTTGATCTCCTTCGATGTTGCCTCGGCATAAGGATTTTCTTCAAGACTGGTATTACCGGCTTCTTTTTTCACTTCGTGTCTGAATCCTTCTTCCAGGGCCATGCCGCGGAATGGTGGAATGCCTTCGAAATGATACCTTGCAAATGCTGTATACCAGTAAGGCATCA
This sequence comes from Chitinophagaceae bacterium, assembly GCA_036402175.1. Classification (GTDB taxonomy): domain Bacteria; phylum Bacteroidota; class Bacteroidia; order Chitinophagales; family Chitinophagaceae; genus DASPKM01. The sequence continues at coordinate 37,872 of DASWTK010000085.1, forward strand.
TCTGTAACCGCAATAATGCAAATTGCTTTACCTGCTCTGCCACATCAGGATAGGTCCAGGGCTTTGTACCACTCGACCAAGCATTGATCATTGCCATCGGTGAAAAAACGTTCGACTGAAAACGCCGCAACCACTCTTCTCCGGTTTTTGAAGCGCGTACCTCCGGAGTCCACAGCACTCCCGCAAATCCGCTATTGATCAGTGCCGTAATGAAATCTTCGTGATTGTAATAATCATTGTAGATCACATACGGCATAGATACACCACCGGCATTTGATGCACGCACTAACCCATACGTCCTTTGGTTTTTCTGGCGGAAAAGATCTGAACTGTACCTCATGCACAATAACGCATAGGTTTGACGCATCTGTTCAGCACTTACGCCTGAAGGGAAACTTGCTACATCAGGCCAGAGGTAATGATCATATCCATCAACTTCATCTATTTTATATCCGCTAACGCCTATGCTTACCTGGTCTTTCTGCAACTGGCTGAAAAATATCGTTCTTGCCTGTTCCGTATTGAAATCAGGAACAGCACCCACCCATACGGTGTGAGATCCGGTGTAAGGCTCTATTTGCCCGTAAAATGAAGCTTGTTTTGAAACGTAAGGATTGATCCAGAGATTCAAACGAATTCCTTTGTCCCGCATCTTTTTTACAAAGGCCTGCGGATCTGGATATCTTTTTTTATCCCACTCAAATGTTCCGGGATATGCCTTGCTCTGCCAGCCGGGTTCCAGGCCAATAAAGTCAAGCGGATATCCCTTTTCCCTGAATGCATCTGCTTCCTTTTCCACTTCTTCCGCTGTGAACAATGATCGCACTCTTTGCGTAAAACCCAGTCCCCAGCGCGGCGGCAACACGCCGCCGCCATTAAACAGATTGAACCGCTGAACAGCGTTAAGCGCTGTTGGCCCCGCGAATATGTACACTTCCACTCCTTCAGCTGGAACTACAATCTCTACTGCATCAGAATAAGGGCGCGAGCTCCACGTTTTATCAGTATTCCTGTCTTTTTCAACGGGAGGGTTTTTGCTATCCTTCCTCACACCGCTTCCTGCATAAACGTTCAGATAACGGGCGGAATTGATGAATACCCCATAACCATTTGAAGACACATAAAATGGAGTTGGAGCATGTGTACGGCCATTGTCCTTCCCGCCATAATGATCAACATGCAACTGAAGTATCTTACCGCGTTGATGAACTGTTTGGAAATTCAAGCCAAAGCCATAAAGCTGTTCATCTCTTTGCAAGGGAAAGCGCAGGTATGTTTTTTTATCCTGCAATATGCCTGAGATGTCAGCCTGAGATAAGGGAAAGTTTGCTTTTACGATCTTGCCTAAGGCCTCAACGTTCGGTTTCGAACCCGATGCTTTAAGAAGGTCATAATCTTCTGGCCTTCCTATAATTCCTTTCCATACACCAGGCGCTACTTCACTCCATCTGATCTGCTGGGCTGCCGCACTGCAAACTGCAAAAAGTAAAAAACCCACAATCGCAAGCCTTAATCGCAACTCAACAAATCCTGTTCTTTGATTTTTCATTTAAAATTTTATTGATCACAATGGAACAATGGTATAAGTTCTTCCTTTCTCGGTTTTAAAATCAATTACAAACGCGGCAGGCTTGTTTACTTCCTGCAATGTTTCCCTTGCGCTGTTTTTGAAAGGGGGTTTCCCATAACTTGTGAATAATGGATTTGGATTTTTATTTCCCGCAGCTGTTGAATAGGATCCAGGGATCTTTACAGGCATGGCAGTACGGATACGACAGTTACCGCCAACATTGGAATGAATGATCGCCTTTACCAGTTTTCCTTCGTTCCAGTAAATATCTACGGTGAAGTTCCCTCTTGCCTTAATTCCTTTTATCATGCCGTTTTTCCAGGCCGCGGGCAATGCGGGCAGCAGTTCAATCTCC
>DASWTK010000086.1:0-5455 GCA_036402175.1 Chitinophagaceae bacterium
AGGTTTCGGGTTTTGGGTTTTGGGTTTTGGGTTTTGGGTTCTTCTCCGGAAAGTTGATGGGAATCGGGTTTCGGGTTTCCGGTTCTTCTCCGGCAGGTTGATGGGGAATGAGTTTCGTGTTTCGGGCTCGCAAAAACCCCAAACTCAAAACCTAAAATCAAACTCCTGTTCTTGGAAAACCGAAAACTCAAAACCCAAAACCCAAAACCCAAAACTCATAAAGCTAAAATCCTCTTCAAATCCGCATCATTCACAGTAAGCAGCTTAACCTCCGGAAGTCTGCGGGTAAGCTCTTTCCAGTTCTTGTCAAGGGCGAATACTTTTTGGAAAATAGGTATCGCCTTAGCCACCTGTTTGTTATTTGCCAGGGTGACTGCGGTCCAGTATTGCATTTCAAGATTGGAAGGCATCAGTTTCATGGCCGCCGAATATTCCTGCATCGCTTTGTCCATTTCGTTCTTTTCAATAGCGAGGTCGCCGTTGTTCATATGCTGATAGGCAGTATGCACAGTTAGCAGCCTGCGCAATTCTTTCAGAGGTTGCGCTGCATCATCAACGCGAAGGTCAATGGTTCGTTCATCCCATGGTTTGCCCTCCGACTGCGCGGGTACAATAAGCAATGCGGCCGACTGCTGCCCCCGTATGTCACCACCCGCCTTCTGGGCTGCTTCAAGTGAAAGCAGTATCCTTTCCGACAAAGGTTTTCCTGCGCTTTTTTTGAAGGCATCCGCCATTGCAGTATTAACCTTATCAGTAAGCATCATATTGGATTGAACCGAAAAATGCTGCCCGGTTATGTGCGATGCATATTGAATACAGTTCTTGCCGGTATGCGTTGCCACATTTCCATCCCTGTCAACAATAGCCAGCTGACGGACTTCGCTTGCTTCATCTTCCTTTATCAGGGTTTCAAGAACCTGCTGGGCGCCCATTCCTTTACGCAGCAATTCAAGCCCGCGCGGACCAAATGATTTGTTGACGAACGATTGTGTTGCAATAGCACCGGTCCCTGCTTCGGCCCACGACACCACCGTGCCAACAGAAAACCAGTGGCTTTGGACACCCACGCCTAATTCACCTGTCTGTTCGTCGCGTGCAACAATGGAAAAAGTATGCGCTAAAGGTTGTTTAGAACTATACACCTGCGCAAATACCTGTTGGCCTGTCATCGCAAGGAGAATGAATAAAAATATCTTTTGCATTGAAAAGTTTTTGATAATGCACAAAATACAAAAAGGGCTGCCAAATAGCAGCCCTTTCATTTATTCAATATCCATCAATCACTAAAGATTTGTAGTTTTCAGCCTCTTCGGAATTTTCACTTCCACAGTCTGAGAACGACCATCACGCTGTAATTTCAATTTCATTGCAGACTGGTCTTTGGTAGAACGAGCGGCGCTTGCCAGCTCATCAGCGCTGTTGATTGATTTGCCTTCAAATTCAGTGATGATATCACCTTGTTTGATCCCTGCCTTATCCGCAGCAGAGCCTTCATCAACGCTTAAAACTTTTACACCTTTACCGTCTTCAGTATCCTGGGCACGAATACCAAGGCGCGGACGGCCATTGAAACTAAATGTTTGGCCAAAGCCATCCATTCCTCTGAAATTCTCCAGAAGGGGTTCAGCCATTTCAAATCTTGGAGCCGCAAGTGTCATTGCTGAATGTTTCCCAAGGGTCACAGTTGCCTTCTGCTCACGACCGTCTCTTTTATAAGTTACAGTTACTTTATCTTCCGGCTTATGCTTGCGTACCGCCGCTGAAAGATCATCATGATCATTGATGCGGGTTTCACCAACGTGTGTGATGATATCACCTTCTTTCAGTCCGGCTTTTTCAGCTGCCGTGTTTTCGTTCACTTCAGTAATACGGGCGCCTCCATCTGATTTTTCAGTTGACACACCCAGGTAAGCCCTGTCTCTGCCATCAAACAGGTTATCGTCATAACTCCATGCCTGACCTCTGAACGGCGAAGGCGCATACACGCGTGCGCTACCATTATAAGAACGGTTGCGGCGAACAATAATATCTCCGTCCTTGTATTCATCCACCGGCTTGCCATTAACCGTTACCTCACCATCTTTCACTTCAACGATTACCTTACCATCCTTGTTTCCTTTGGTTATGATAATTACCTCGTCGCCCTTGTTGATCTTTTCCTTTTCTTTTACTTTTTCCTTTTCTTCCTGGGAGAATACAGAAGTAGAAAGCAATACAGCCAACGCGGCGACTCCACTGGCTCTTAGAAGATATTTTTTCATCGCTAAAAAGTTTTTAAAATTTGACTACGTCGTTTTTCGTAGATTCAAATATAGGGATATAATTGAAATACGAAAAATTTCGGAAATGTTAAATTCTCCCATCCATCAAAAATTTCTCAGGGGGTCTGTCAGGGGATCTCTCAGGTGGTTGATGGTCCGGGTATCAATCCGGCGGGGAGTAACTTTTGCCATTATGATCTCTTCAGAACCAAGGGCCAGGGCTTTAAGTATGTCACTCATCATCCTGAAATTGAGGGTTTCAGCTTCATCCTGAACTGAATGGTAATGCGGATCATTATCTGTTCCCAGCATAATCGTATGGGCTGGAACTCCATTTACGACAAATGGAAAATTATCCGACCTGTGGAAATACTGAATATCCATATTTACATCGGAGTCAAAATAAGAAATACCATATTTTGTCAAATCTGTTTTCTGGAGGTGTTCATTAAGAAGTTTCCTCAGGTCCGAATATTTACTCCCTGTAATAAATGGTTGTGCCTGCCCGTAAATTGTACGTCCGATCATTTCCAGATTCATTACAGCTTTAATTTGTGATGGTCTGATGATCCTCTGGAATGCTTTTGATCCCAGCAAACCAAATTCTTCACCCGAAAATGCCACAAACACGATCGTTCGCTCATTATTATTCAAAACGCTGAAATAATTCGCAAGGGCCATCAGTCCAGCCACGCCTGATGCGTTATCGTTAGCTCCATTATAAATTGTGTCACCTTTTTCAGTTGACCTGTCTGCTGGTAGTTGGTACAGCACTTTTGACTCATAACCCAAATGATCAAAGTGCGCACTGAAGATCACCACTTCCTTTGGCCTGGTTTTCCCAGGCAAAACACCGACCACATTATAACCCAGTGAATTTTTTCCAACGATGCTGTTAGGAATACTATTTAGCCTGAAAGCCATATAGTAACTTTTGAGATCTGGCAACGGCTGTAACCCGGCGTTTTCAAATGTAATACCAATGAATTCTGCTGCTTTTACGCTTTCAGCAGTGCCAGTCAACCGCCCTTTCATACTATCGGATGAAAGAAACGCTACATAACTTGCAAGTACCCGCGGGTTAAAAACAGAATCGAGGAGTAGCGATTTATCCGGACTCAGACTATCCAATACAGTTGATGCCGCGTAATCTACCGGAAAGTCGCTTTTGCTTCCCTGTATTTCACAATTAGAATCGTCAATGAAATTATTTGTAACCGCTGAGGTGTTTGGAAATGCAAAGGAAAAAATTGCAATTAACAGGTAACTGTATTGTATTCCTGTTTCGCGCATTACTGCAGCAAGCTTTTTACTTTTTCAATCACCTGTGGTAAATTACTTGCATCCTGCCCTCCGGCTGTTGCAAGCGTTTTTTGTCCGCCTCCGCCCCCTTTTATCAGCGGTGCGATGTGTTCCTTTATGATCTTCGGCGCTTCAAGGTTTTTTGCTGTTGCAAGTGCTTCATCGAGCATTACCGCAATCTGCGGTTTGCCATCTACGTTAGCTGCCAGCACCACAAGGTAATTGCTGAGGTCTTTTTTCAGGTCAAAGCATAATTTCTTCAGCGCATCCGCGCTGTTCACTTCAACGATTGCTCCAAGAAAGTTCGCGCCATTCAATGCGGTTGCGCTTTTTACCAGCTCTGCTCTCAGTACCGACAACTGTTTCGCTTCTAGCTTTTCAATCTTCTTTTTCAGTTCACTGTTCTCGGCAAGCAGGCTCTCAATTGCCTTTACGGGCTCTTTGGGGTTCTTTAATGCTTCCCGGATGTTCCGCGCTATTTTTAATTCTTCTCCCGTATGTTCTTCGGCGACCTTTCCGCTTATCGCTTCAATCCTTCTTACTCCCGCGGCTATTGCCGTTTCGTGAACGATCCTGAAAAATCCAAGCTCGCCCGTATTTCCAACATGGGTGCCGCCACATAACTCAATAGAGTACGCCGGATCGATGATCACTACGCGCACAATATCACTGTACTTTTCACCAAACAGGGCCATCGCACCCGTTGCAAGGGCTTCTTCCTTGGGCATCTGCTTTATCACCACCGGAATGTTTTCCCTGATCTTTTCATTTACCATTGCCTCGATAGAACGCATTTCCTCATCGTTCACTTTTGAAAAATGAGAAAAGTCGAACCGCAGGTGCTCATCATTTACCAGTGATCCTTTCTGCGCAACATGCGTCCCCAATACTTTCCGCAAAGCGGCATGCAACAGGTGTGTAGCCGAATGATGAATGGCTATCTTCCTGCGTCTTCCACCATCAACTTTAGCATGTACACCAGTGGTAATATCCGATGGCAGCTTATCGGCCATGTGAACAATCAGGTCGTTCTCTTTCTTTGTATCTGTAACTTTTATCTTTTCTCCGTTAAACTCCAGGGTACCTGTATCGCCAACCTGTCCTCCGCTCTCGGCATAAAAGGGCGTGGCTTGCAATACAAGCTGAAATGCCTCTTTACCTTTTGTCTTTATCTTACGGTAGCGGGTAACCGAAGTCTCGGTCTCCAGGCTGTCGTACCCTACAAATGCGGAACTGTTAGTTTCATTCACAATCACCCAATCTTCGGTATCAAGCGTAGTGGCCGCACGGGAACGCTCTTTTTGCTGAAGAAGGTTTTTACTAAATCCATCCATATCCACTGTCCATCCCTGCTCCCTTGCCATGAGATTTGTAAGATCAATCGGGAAACCATAAGTATCGTTCAGCAAGAATGCAAAATTTCCCGAGATCATTTTTTTCTCGCGGAAGGCACGGTCCTTATCCTTCAGATCCATGGCATCGGCCAGGTCTTCGCTGCTTTCTGCAACGTTCAACGAATCATCTGTTTTAATATAATTCCCAAATAAGCGAACACCTTTTCCAAGCGTTCTTAAAAACGCGTCTTCTTCTTCCCGCACAACCCTCTTAACAAAATCAAGCTGTTTATACAATTCTGGAAATACATTTCTGAATTGTTCAGCAAGCACCGGAACAAGGTCGTGAAGCAACGGCTGCTTATGATCCAGGTAAGAATAATAATACCTCACTGCCCTTCTCAATATCCTGCGGATAACATATCCTGCCCCGGTATTGGAAGGCAACTGTCCGTCGGCTATCGTAAATGAAATTGCACGGATATGATCGGCCAGTACGCGGAACGCGATATCCTGTTTGGTATCGCCGCCTTCATATTTTTTTCCGGTGATCTTTTC
>DASWTK010000087.1:0-9851 GCA_036402175.1 Chitinophagaceae bacterium
TCGAGTTTCTGAAAAGAAAGCGGCCCTTCGAATGGGAAAAAAAGTGTACAGGTAAAACTTCCATCGAGGTTAGGCAGCGCGATGAGCATATAATCACGCCTTGGCCATATATGCAACGCATGTTTTTCCATCCGGAATTGCTGCGACCCGCCCGCAGGGATCGAAAGCTCTTTATAACCGCAGTCGATGTAGTATTGATGATACTCAAACTTTTCGTGCTGAAGCATATGCTGTAGACGGGCTACCGAATAAGCGCCATCGGCTCCAAAGATGATGTCAGCGGAAGCCGTTGTAGTGGATCCATTGCTGTTTTCAAATTCCGCATTGTTGCACGACCAGTCGATGGTTGTGCAACGTTCATTAAAATAAATATCTATCCCATGTTCTTCGGCAAGGTCCATCAGCTTCTTATTAAGTTCGCCCCGTGAAACCGAATTAATGGCCTGACCTTCCTTCCCATACGGCTGCAGTACTGTTGACCCATCAGGATGATGAATAAGCCTGCCCTTCATCGGGATGGCAATGTTAATGATCTCTTCTGCAATTCCAACTTCACCAAGCGCTTTTATACCCCGGTCGCTCAATGCAAGATTTATTGACCGGCCCGCAATTATTTCTGCTTTGCGCATATCCGGCCGGCGTTCATAGATCTTTACACGGTGACCACGCTTCACCAGGTAAATTCCGAGCAGGCTTCCAACCAGTCCGGCTCCTATTATGATTATATTCTTTGAATTGCTCATGCTTAATTCCGGTTCAGTGTGTTGCTTATGATGTTTCCAAACCGGTAGATGTCCTCAAATGTATTGTATAATGGAACCGGGGCAATGCGAATTACATCAGGTTCACGCCAATCCGCTATCACACCCTGTTCAATCAGCCGGTCAAAAATTTCGCGGCCGCGAACGGGTATCAGCATAGATACCTGACACCCCCGTTCACTGTATTCCCTTGGAGTAATCAGTTCAACTGATACAGAAGATTGGGATGCATTTACTTCGTCCAGAATAAAAAGCAGATAATCTGTCAGCTTTCTGCTTTTAGCAACCAGCATGTCCATACCCGCTTCATCAAAAATATCGAGAGCGGCTTTGTGCGCGGCCATTGAAAGTATCGGAGCATTGCTCAATTGCCAGCCTTCCGCGGTTGGAATGGCTTCGAATCCTTTTTGCATTACAAATCTTGTTGCTTTGGGATATCCCCACCAACCTGCAAACCGCGGCAGGTCTTTATTTCGCGCGTGCCGGTCATGAATATAAACACCGGCTACGCCACCAGGACCAGAATTGAGGTATTTATAACTGCACCAGCATGCAAAGTCAACGTTCCAGTCGTGAAGTTCCAGCTTTACATTACCCGCAGCATGAGCCAGGTCGAATCCAGCATACGCGCCTGCTTCGTGCGCCGCTGCGGTAATTGCTTTCATATCAAACAACTGTCCTGAATAATAATTTACTCCACCGAAAAACACCAGCGCTGTCTCGTTTCCGTGTTTTTTTATCGTTTCAATTATATCCTCCGTGCGTATTGTATGTTCACCCTTCCTGGGCTCAACTTCAATGATCGCATCGTGCGGATCAAAACCATGTAAACGCACCTGCGATTCAAGCGCGTATTGATCCGATGGAAATGCCCTTGCCTCGCAAATTATTCTGAACCGTTCTTTTGAAGGCCTGTAAAAAGTGACCATCAGCAGATGGATGTTCACAGTCAGCTGGTTCATTACAACAACTTCCTGCGGAAGACATCCAACAATCTTTGATAACTGAGCAGGAAAAATTTCGTGATAGGGAAACCAGGGATTGCGTGCATGAAAATGTCCTTCAACGCCGAGTTCGGCCCAATCGTCCAGTTCCTGGTTGACGTAATCTTTTGTAGTGCGCGGCTGCAACCCCAACGAATTGCCCGTAAAATAAACCACTTCCTTTCCGTTGAGGTGAGGAATGTAAAACTTCTTCCGGAAATGTTTCAGGGGATCCTGATCATCAAGACCACGGGCAAAATCCAGGCTGTTTTCAAAATTCATGTTCATATGATTAGCGAACGCTTCGGAGCTTTATGGCTGATCAACAGTTGCGATAACTTTAAGTTCAATAGCGATAGGTGTTGGCAGGCTTTTAACTTCAACTGTTGTCCTGCAAGCCTGCACCTCATTAAAATATTCTGAATAGATCCTGTTATAAACAGGAAAATCTTTTTTCATGTTAGTGAGGAATACCGTAACATCAACAATTTTGTCCCAGCTGCTACCACTTGCTTCGAGTACAGCTTTGACATTTGCAAAAACCGAATGGCATTCGGCTTCTATATCGTATTTAATGATATTACCCGCGGCGTCCAGTTCCAGGCCGGGTATAGAATTGTCCTTCGCGCTTCTTGGTCCGATGCCGGATAAAAACAACAGATTGCCTACGCGCCTGGCGTGGGGATAAGCGCCAAGAGGTTTAGAAGCATTTTCTGTATTGATGGGTTTTGACATTCTGATTAAAATGAACTACTCAAAGTTCCACGCAAACATTTTTTGACTCAGTAAAAAATCTTAAAGCTTCCCATCCACCTTCCCTTCCCACTCCACTATTTTTCATGCCGCCAAATGGCGTGCGAAGGTCGCGCACAAGCCAGCAATTCACCCAAATAATTCCGCACTCAACTTTTCCGGCCACCCTGTGCGCTTTTGAAATGTCCTGTGTCCATATTGTAGCGGCAAGTCCGTAATCACCAGCATTCGCAAGTTGCAGCGCCTCTTCTTCATTTTTGAACGGCTGCAATGTTACAACAGGCCCGAATATCTCCTCGGTATTTGTTTTACACAATGGCCCCAGGCCCTCGATGACCGTTGGTTGAATAAAAAATCCTTCGGTGCAGCGATCGCCCAACTGAACGGCATTTCCACCGCAAAGGATTGTACCGCCTTCCTTTTTTGCGGTTTCAATACATCCCATGATCTTATCGAAATGCAGTTTGCTTGCTACAGCTCCCTGCTTCGTGTTTTCATCCATGGGGTCGCCCACAGTCAGTTGTTTTGCTTTTTCTACAAATTCATTCCTGAACTTTTCATAAATACTTTCCTGCACCAGGATGCGGCTACCGCATAAACATATCTGGCCCTGGTTGGAAAAAGACGACTGAATGACTGTTTTCATCATCTTCTCCCAATTGCTGTCCTCAAATATGATAGCAGGATTTTTTCCACCCAGCTCAAGCGATAGTTTCTTAAACTTCGGCGCGGCAAGTGAGGCGATCCTTTCTCCAGCCCTTGTGCTTCCGGTAAATGAAATGGCTTTAATGTCCGGGTGTTTTACAATTGCTTCACCCGCAACCGGGCCCGTTCCATGTATGATGTTCAATACACCATCTGGCAATCCGGCTTCGCGGCAGATATGACTTAACAGATAAGCAGTAACGGGAGTTATTTCAGATGGCTTTGCAATAACGCAATTTCCCGCGGCCAGGGCAGGCGAAATTTTCCATGTGAACAGGTAAAGCGGAAGGTTCCAGGGAGAAATGCAGCCAACTATTCCAATTGGCTGGCGCAGGGTGTAGTTGATCACTCTGTCTTCCATGTTATGATTCTCGGAAGCAAAGTGCATAATGCCGGTTGCAAAAAAGCGGAAGTTGGCTGAGGCCCTTGGAATATCCACCTTTTTGCTTAGCCAGAGCGGCTTACCATTGTCTGTGGTTTCGGCCAGCGCCAGTTTGTCAAGGTTCTCGTCAATCATCGTCGCGATCCTGTTGAGGATTTCAAACCTTTTTTCAACAGGTGTTACAGACCATAACGGGAAAGCTTTTTTTGCGGCGATCACTGCAACGTCTACGTCCTTTTCATTACTATCAGGCACACGCGTAAACACTTCGCCGGTTGCAGGATTTACATTGTCGATGAACTGACCGCTCAACGGTCCTATGAGATTACCTCCTACGAAATTCTCCAGGTAATATGGTATGTGAAGTTTCATGTTGTATTAAATGCTTCCTGTTCTGCCACCGTCAACCGGAATACTGACTCCATTTACATATGAAGCCGCAGGGCTGGCAAGGAAAGCAGCTACGTTAGCGATTTCCGATGGTTCGCCAAACCTTTTCATCGGTACTTCTTCCTGCATTTCGGTTTCTACCGCTTCTTCAGTTGCGTTTTTTCTGCTTGCTGTTGAAGATACAATGCTGGTAAGCCTTTGCGTGCGCGTAAAGCCGGGGAGAATATTGTTGACGGTTATATTAAACTGACCCAGCTCATTGGCCATGCTTTTAGCCCATGAGGCCACCGCCCCACGTATAGTGTTGGAAACTCCCAGGTTTTTTAAAGGGATCCTCACGGAAGTGGAAATGATATTAATGATACGGCCATAACCTGCTTCCCGCATTCCGGGGACTACCGCTTTGGTAAGGATATGATTACAGACCAGGTGCTGGTTGAATGCTATCTGAAATTCCTCCGTGATCGCGTCCATGACAGGGCCTCCCGGTGGGCCTCCGGTATTATTAATCAGAATGTGAACAGTATTGGACGCGACAATTTCGCTGATCACGGTTTCGACCTGTTCAGGATTATTAAAATCGGCCACTGCAAAGCTGTGCAGCTGCCTGTTACTGTTATCCAGCTTCACAAGCGCGTCCTGAAGCGCTGTTTCATTCCTGGCGAGCAGGATACAGTTTGCCCCCAGAAGCGCCAGTTCTTCGGCTATCGCCAATCCAATGCCTTGTGTGCTTCCGCAAACAACAGCCGTTTTTCCATCCAGTGAAAGATTCATGTATTTGTTTAAAAATCAAACCTAAATAAAAATTGTCGTAATTTTTTGACCTCATTCATTCACTTAAAGATCATGTTATGGCTATCAGCGCACCCTTCAATTTGAAAAAATGGATAGATGAACACCGCGACCTGCTGAAACCACCGGTAGGAAACCAATGTGTGTACAAGGATGCCGAGAATTTTATAGTGATGGTTGTTGGCGGCCCCAATGCCCGGAAAGACTACCATTATAACAAGACCGAAGAGCTGTATTATCAGCTGGAAGGCAATATTGTTCTGAAGATCATTGATGGCGGCGAGCCAAGAAGCATTCCCATCAATGAAGGCGATATGTTCCTGCTTCCCCCAATGACGCCCCATTCGCCGCAGCGCCCTGCAAATACGGTTGGATTGGTGATTGAAAAAGTTCGGGAGGACGAAGAAAATGAAAAAGATGCTTTCATGTGGTTTTGTGAAAATTGCGGGAATAAATTATATGAAGAATTTGTTTTTGTAAGGGATATAGTGAAGCAATTGCCACCGATCATGGAGAAGTTCTACTCATCGGAAGAACTGCGTACATGTAAGAATTGCGGGAAAGTGATGGAAGCTCCCGGAAGAAGTAAATGATACTGAATACGAAAGTATCTCTTGCATCCTGTAATAATCTACATAATTAAATAGCTCAGCGTTCCCGCTAATGCCTAAAATCGACATCCATACCCACATCATGCCGGAAAAAATGCCTAACTGGACAAAAAAGTTCGGGTACGGCGAGTTTATTCATCTGGAAGAAAGGAATTGCAAAGCCTGCATGATGAAAGGCGATAAAGTCTTTCGTGTAGTAGATAAAAACACATTCGATCCGGAAACACGCATACACGAATGCATGGCCACTGGTGTTGACCGGCAGGTGCTTTCTACGATACCGGTGCTTTTTAATTATTGGGCAAATGCAGCGGACGCATTGGAAACCTCCCGTTTCTTTAATGACCATATCGCGGAAACAGTCAGCAATCATCCTGATAATTTTATTGGCCTTGGAACTGTTCCATTACAGGATCCGTTGCTGGCCATTCGTGAAATGGAAAGATGTTTGTCTGAATTAAAAATGCCGGGAATTGAAATCGGCACAAATGTCAACGGCAAAAACCTCAGCGAACCTGAATTTCTCCCGTTCTTCGAAGCCGCGGAAACAATAGGCTGTGCCATATTTGTACATCCCTGGGAAATGATGGGAGAAAAGGAAATGGAAAAATACTGGCTGCCCTGGCTGGTTGGCATGCCCGCGGAAACATGCCGCGCGATCTGCTCACTCATTTTCGGAGGGATCTTTGAAAAATATCCAAAACTCAGGATCGCATTTGCGCACGGAGGCGGTTCATTTCCCTATACACTGGGAAGAATAGAACACGGTTACAACGTGCGACCCGACCTCGTTCAAATTGACAACCCGGTTAATCCCCGCAATTATCTTGGCAAATTCTGGATAGACAGCCTGGTGCACGATAAAGCGGCCTTCAATTTCATGATGCAGCTTGCCAATGAGGACAAGATATGCCTTGGTAGCGATTACCCGTTTCCGTTAGGAGAACACCGTCCTGGTGAACTGATCGAGAGCCTTCAGCTGCCAAAAGAAACCGAAGAGAAGCTGTTGTATAAAAATGCGCTGAGCTGGCTTGGTATAAGTAAATAAAACCGGTGTGAGGATGTTTATTTGTAATGATTGCTCGACAGCGCGTCAGGTTCCCGGAAGTTTAAAACAAATCGGGATAATCTGTTATGATCCCATCTACTTCCAGGTTTTTCATCCTTTCAATTGATGCTTTGTCATTCACCGTCCATGGTATAACCCTGATATTTCGTTGACGGCATTTTTCCATCACAACACCATTTACCAGAGAATAATGCGGACTATAAATTGCAGGATTGAAGCCCAGCGATTGCAGCTGCTGCTCCAGGCTCCTGGTATCATTATCTTCAATCAGCATAGCCGTTTTGATTTGGGGATAATGCTGCTTCACATACTGAAGCGTGCGGAAGTCGAATGATTGTATGATCACCCGGTCCTCAATTTTCTTCTGCTTTATTACTGCTATTAAAAGTTCAACAAACTCCGAAGGCGTTGGATGAAACAACCCATCGCCTGCGGGCAGGCATTTCGTTTCGATATTATAAAATGGCTGCGGTCTTTGGCTGGAGTTCACAAACTGATCAACACTATCGATCAGCGCGGAAAGAAGCGGTTTGTGAACCTTCAATTTTTGCTGACGGGGAAATCTCGGATGGGGTTTCATTCCTACGTCAAACTTACTTACATCTTCATAGGTCATCTGAAAGATGTTGAAACTCTTCTCTTCCTGCTCAGAAATAAATCCACCATCGGGTTTTGTAGTGATCTCGTGGCTCAGAAATGGTTCGTGCGACAGAATAACCTGTTTGTCTTTTGTAATGACCACATCCATTTCAAGAGTAGTAACTCCAAGCTCCAGCGCCTTTATCATAGCCGGAATAGTATTCTCGGGCATCAATCCGCGGCAGCCTCTGTGACCCTGTTTGTCAAGTGTGGTAAGTCCTGTACCTGCGGTTTTAGCCATGTGACAAGCTACAACAAAAAGAAGAATGGATGTAAGACGGATAAGGTCTTTTGTACGATTCATTGAATAAGTATTTCTATTCCGGCTTGCCGTTTTGACTGAACAGTTCCTGTTCGATCCTTTGCATCTGACCGGCAATATAAGCGCCTTCATTTCCCTGCTGCTGCAGTTTTCCCATGATTGTGTGAAAGCTTTTTTCGTCCCTGTTCTGGCTCAACTTAAAAACGTTCTCAATTTCCGTCACTTCAATTTCAAAAGCAATGATGGCTTTCATCATCTTGCTGGTATACTCTTCGGGCAGGTTGTCGAAAACAGTGGGCGATGACGGATTGTTATTCTCAAAATGCAGCGTGGTCTTTTTCAGCACATCAATCAGTCCGTTTGCATCCAGGAACTTCATCGTGCCCCTTGCATGTACCGAAATATAATTCCAGGTAGAACCCTGGTGCGGATTTTCGTACCAGCTTGCACTTACATAGGTATGCGGACTGGTAAATACAGCAAGCACCTGCGGATTGTTCTCAAATGCTTTGTGATGATCGGTCTGCCGCATCATATGTCCGCGCAGAAACAATTTATCATCGCGCTGATCCAACAATACCGGAATCTGTGTGGCAACCGGTTTATTGTCTGCACATCCCATCAGCATTGCAAACGGATGATGACGCATGAAGTCCATGATCACTGCAGGATCATGTTCTTTGAAATAAGGAAGGCTATACATTTATTTTGTGATTGAGATTAAATGGTGGTGGTTGCTTCCTGTTCTACCACTTCAGCAACCTCTCCGGTCTTCATATTTGCGTTTCGCATAGCAATGCTTCTTGCCGCATTTCCTGCAAACTCGCCAAAGGCTTTTTTCGAAGCGTGGTCATCGCTTTTCATGATGGGTATACCAATATCACCGCCTTCGCGTATACTCTGAACAAGCGGTATTTGTCCAAGAAATGGAATTTCATATTCTTCCGCCAGTTTCCTGCCACCTTCCCTGCCAAAGATGTAGTATTTGCTTTCCGGTAACTCTGCCGGCGTGAAGTAGCTCATGTTTTCTACCAATCCAATGATAGGCACATTGATCTGAGCCTGCCCAAACATCGCGATCGCTTTTTTCGCATCGGCTAATGCAACATCCTGAGGCGTGGTTACCACCACAACACCGGTAACAGGCACAGTCTGAACCAGCGTGAGATGAATATCACCTGTACCGGGAGGCATATCTATCACCAGGTAATCGAGGTCGCCCCAGTGCACGTCGGTAACAAATTGTTTAATAGCGCTGCTTGCCATGGGTCCGCGCCATACCACCGCATTCTTTTCATCCACCAGCAAACCGATGCTCATGAGCTTTATTCCAAATCTTTCCAGGGGTACAATCATTCCCTTATCACCAACATTCATCATTTTTGGACGCTCACCTCTCACTCCAAACATGATCGGAACACTGGGCCCATAAATGTCAGCATCCATAAGTCCTACCCTTGCGCCGCCTTCGGCAAATGCAAGCGCGAGATTCGCAGCTACAGTGCTTTTACCCACTCCGCCTTTTCCACTTACAACAGCTATGATATTTTTGACATTGGGAAGCAATGCGCCCGAATCGTTGCGCTTGCTGGTAGTATTTGCTGTAAAATTAACCGTCACACTGGCCGATTTATCGACCAGCAGCTTCACCGCATTCACACAGGCTGAACGAATGAGATCTTTTAATGGGCAGGCCGGAGTAGTCAGTACAACTGTAAATGATACTTCGTTCCCGGATATTTTTACATCCTTCACCATGTTCAGCGTCACAATATCTTTACCCAGATCGGGTTCCTGAACATTCCTGAGGGCATCTATCACTTGCTCGGGGGTCATCACGAAAGGTTTTGTTAAAAAAGATTTACCGAACTGCAAAAGTAATCCGTAGTAAGGGATTTTGATCATTAAATAATCGGTTGTGCCTATATTTGAAATCGATGAAGAGATATTTACTTTTCCTTACTCTGTTTACGGCCGGGCTCTGCTTTTCAGCTAAGGCACAATTTGAAAGACTGAAGGATTCTGTAGTGCAGTTATATGGTGTGGTGATGACCGCAGACAGCCTGAGAGGAATTCCCTCGGTAAGTATTGTGGTAAAGGGTCAGAACCGTGGTACAGTGTCGAATGAACAGGGTGTTTTTTCCATTGTTGTGATCAAGGGAGACCAGGTAGAATTCAGCAGCATTGGCTACAAACCAAAACTGGTACAAATTCCCAAGGACCTTGAAGGCAGCCAGTATAGCGTAATTCAGCTGATGGTTACCGACACGGTTTACCTTCCCGCCACCATCATTAGGCCACGTCCCACACGTGAGCAGTTTGAAAGGGATTTTATTAATACAAACATACCTGCCGACGATATTGAAATTGCCCGTCAGAATACGGAAGAATCTAAACGGCGGATACTGGTAAGGTCATTACCGGCAGACGGCAGGGAAGCCGCGAATATCTCGCTTCGCAATCAGGCAAACCGCTATTATTCGGCCGGACAAATGCCCCCCCAG
>DASWTK010000088.1:0-12104 GCA_036402175.1 Chitinophagaceae bacterium
ATGCGAAATTCATTATAAAACTAAGTCTGCTTTAGTTCGTCAAATGTAATCATGAATCTCAAGGCGCGGAGCAACCCAAAACCCAAAACTCAAAACCCAAAACCGAAACCCAAAACCCTATGTGGCACGATTTTTTTCCTCTAAAAACCAATAAAACACATTGATATGAAATCTTACACACAAATGCTGGCAATAGTTAAACGGTCGCTGTTGGCTGTTGTATCGCTTTTTATTACTACGCTTGTTATGGCGCAGGAGAAAGTGGACATCGATATTAACGCGAAAGAAACCAGCTGGTACGCATCTCCATGGGTATGGGTTGTAGGTGCCGCAGTATTCATTCTGTTACTGGTAGCATTGACCCGTGGTGGCGGAAGTCGCTCCGATGCATAACCGAAGAAGCAATCAGGCAGCGTTCTGAAGAAGAACGATTGCTATCCATATAAATCAGATAAGCCGATCAAACCAAAAAGCCGGTAAGCCTATTGGAATGATCGGCTTATCGGCTTTATGTAAGAAACCCTATTAAGACTGTATTACTTTTTCAGTTTAGTTCTGAGGTTCTGATCGATCGCCTCCAGAAACTCTTCGGTATAAAGAAAGTCTTTTCCATGCTCAACCTTTGGCTTGATGGTGAGCGCGAGGTCTTTCGTCATTTTTCCGCTTTCAACGGTTTCTATGCACACTTCTTCGAGCGACTGGCAGAAATTGATGAGCTCCTGGTTGCCATCGAGCTTACCGCGGAATGCAAGACCCCTGGTCCATGCGAATATGGATGCTATCGGATTGGTTGATGTTGGATTTCCTTTCTGATGTTCACGGAAGTGACGGGTTACCGTACCATGTGCGGCTTCCGCTTCCATTGTCTTGCCATCGGGTGTTACCAGTACAGAGGTCATCAAACCCAATGAACCAAAGCCCTGGGCAACACTATCGCTCTGAACATCGCCATCATAATTTTTGCAGGCCCATACAAATCCACCATTCCATTTCATAGCGCTTGCTACCATGTCGTCGATAAGCCTGTGTTCGTAAACTATTTTTGCAGTTTCAAACTGACCCTTGAATTCCTTCTCAAATACTTCCTGGAAAATATCCTTAAAACGACCATCATACTTTTTGAGGATGGTATTCTTAGTACTCATGTACAGCGGCCACTTCTTCTGCAGCGCCATGTTCATACAGCTTCTTGCGAATCCCCTGATGCTTTCATCGGTATTGTACATAGCCAAAGCAACGCCTCCCTCTCCCTTGAAACTGTAAACTTCGTGCTCAATCGTTTCACCATTTTCTCCTTCGAATTTAATGGTGAGCTTTCCCTTTCCCTTTACTACAAAATCGGTAGCGCGATACTGATCACCGAAAGCATGGCGACCCACGATTATTGGCTTGTCCCAGGTTGTTACCAGTCTTGGGATATTCTTTATTACGATCGGCTCACGGAATACTGTCCCATCAAGGATGTTCCTGATAGTACCGTTAGGGCTCTTCCACATCTGCTTGAGATTGAATTCTTTCACGCGGGCCTCATCAGGCGTTATCGTGGCACATTTGATCCCAACGCCATATTGCCTGATGGCATTGGCGGCATCTACCGTTACCTGGTCATTCGTCTGATCGCGGTATTCAACACCCAGGTCATAGTATTTAATGTCAACATCCAGGTAGGGTAATATTAATTTATCCTTTATGAACTTCCATATAATCCGGGTCATTTCATCGCCATCCAGTTCTACAACCGGATTGGCTACCTTGATCTTTTGTGCCATGTTCCTTGTTTTAATTTCAAAAAGTGAACAAAAGTAAGAGTTTGTGGATTTTTAAGTGAAAGAAACTGACCTATACCCTGAACAGCAACAAAATGTTTAAAAATCCGGGGTGATTTCGTGGCTAAACTTCATTAAATTGTGTATATTAATTAATCATCCGTTAACAGACTCAACGGATAACCCCAAACGTCTAACTTGCAGTAATGGAGACCTTGTTAAGGCAATTTCTCGACAAGTTCCTCATCCTTCCCGATGAAGAATTTGCGATGCTTTCAGAACGTGCGCAGATTCGTCACTTTCCCAGGCGAACAAGAATCGTGAGGATCGGCGATACAGAGGAGTACCTAAACCTTGTATTGAAGGGTATTGTCCGCAAATTCTTTTACAAGGGCAGCCATGAAGTGGTCACCCAGTTAGCCAGTGAGGGAGCGTTCATCAGCTCATCCATTTCATTCCTTTCTGGCGAGCCTTCACAATATGTTGTTGAAACGCTGGAACCGGTAACCCTGCTTTCGATTTCCAAAGAATCTATCGATGAATTGTATAACACGATGCCTTCAATGGAAAGGCTGAGCCGGATCATCACCACGGAACTTTACCTGCAGAAAGAGGAAATTGAACAGGATCACATATGCCTCGACGTGAAACAGCGGTTCATGAAATTTGTGCAGCAGTATGGCGAACTTCTGCAGCGAGTACCTCAGAAATATATCGCATCCTACCTTAATATTAAACCTGAAACCTTTAGCAGATTGAAACATCATTTAAGGTCACCATCAGTAGTCACAACATGATTCAGGTAGCTCAACCAAAAAAAAGCATTGAGGCATGGAGCCTTCTTCATGGATTCGTACAACGTTTTGTTGCTCTCACAGAAGCGGAGTTCCGCGCCTGGCAACCTTTCTTCGAAATCAGGAAATTTGACAAAAGGGAAGTGGTGATAGATGAAGGCGAACAGGAGGAATTTCTGAATATTGTCGTTAATGGCCTGGTTCGTAAATACGTGCGGCAGGAAAATGGCGAAGTGACAATGCAGATAGCACCTGAGGGACATATGGTACATGCGGAGACTTCTTTTCACAAACGTCAGCCATCAAAGGTGATAGTTGAAACCATTGAGCCCACCGAATTCATTTCTATCAGTTATAAAAACCTGCAGGAACTATTCAACAAGTTTCCGAAAGCCGAAAAAATGGCCAGGTTGTTTGTTGCTGAGATGTTCATTATCAAAGACCGCCGTTTCTTTGAAATGGTGAAGAAAACCACCCGGGAAATTTTCCTCGACTATATTACTTCTCACCCTCATATGTTGCAGCGCGTTCCACAAAAGTACCTCGCGTCTTATTTGAATATCAAACCAGAGACGTTTAGCAGGTTGAAGCATTTGTTGAGAAAGAGAAAAGAAAATTAGCCAATAAGCCAATTAGCCAATAAGCAAATTGATTTCCAGAGTAGTTAGTTGTTGAGCAAATTTTTGATCGGCAACGACTTTCGAAGTATTACATTGGCTTATTGGCTAATTGGCAAAATTGGCTCATCTTAATTGGCTTATTTGCTTATTGGCTTAATTGGCTAATTCTCTATGCCTATTGGCTAATTTCTTACAAGCTCACAACCAGCACCGGAATCTTCAACTCATGCCTTACAGAATTGATCGTTTCTCCGTAGATCCAGTCCTTCACCCCGGTATGGCCGTGCCCGCCTATCACCAGCAGATCGGCGCCTTCTTCTTTTACAAGCCTAACGATTTCCTTTGCGCGGTGTTTGAAACCAAGTTTGCCTGATGCTGTTAACCCATTTTGTTCTAACTGGCTTACATAAAAATGAAGCTGTTCTTCATCGCTTTTTGTTTCATAATCGGCCGATTCATCGCCCAGCATGCGGGCCGAGGCGCTTTCAACAATGTGTATCAGCAGATACGATGTTCCCGGGTGTCCCTGACCGATAGCATGAGAAAGCACTTTCGAATCGTGCTGGCTGAAGTCAAGCGCGACGGCGATCTTTTTATATGAAGGAATATCCAGTGTTTGCAATTCCTTGGTGTCTCCGTGTACAAAGATAGAAACAGGCTTTTTCTTTTTAACCACCAGCGGATATATTATGGTATATACCAGCAGTAACAGGAAGATCAGTCCACCCGCTATGATCACTAACTTCCAGATGATACTTCCCGATGAATCGAAAAAGCTCGTGGCCTCGTTCAGCACCATTCTGATATTGAGGTAAACCAGCACCGATGCAATGAGCCAGGCAAAAACCTTGATAGCAGGTTTAATAACATAAGCGCCCATTGTCTTTTTATCACTTACAAAATGAATCAGGGGAATGACCGCGAAACCCAGCTGCATGCTCAAAATAACCTGGCTGAGTATCAGAAGACTGTCCACTTCATCGTCTCCGAAAATATAGATCACGATGATGGCGGGAACGATAGCAAGCAGGCGCGTCAGCAGTCGCCTTATCCATGGATTGATACGAAGCCGCAGGTATCCCTCCATTACAATCTGCCCGGCGAGTGTTCCTGTAACTGTGGAGCTTTGCCCGGCAGCGATCAGCGCGATCGCAAAAAGGGTGGGGGCGATCGTGGATCCCAGCAAAGGCGCCAGCAGTTCATGCGCGTCTTTGATCTGAGCTACGTCTGTTCTACCCGTTTTGAAGAAAACCGTCGCGGCCAGAATAAGTATGGCGGCGTTCACAAGGAATGCGATGTTCAGGGCGATAGCGGAATCGATAAAATTCCATTTCAATGCCTGCTTTATTCCTTCCGGCGTCCGGTGGATCTTCCTTGTTTGCACCAGGGCTGAATGCAGGTAAAGGTTATGCGGCATCACCGTCGCGCCGATTATGCCAATGGCAATGTACAATGCCTCGTCTGTCGGAAAGCTGGGAACAAAACCCGTTGCTATTTCTCCCAGTGATGGCCTGGCAAGCAGTATTTCAACAAGGAAAGAAACGGCAACAATCGCGACCAGCCCGATAATGAATGCTTCCATTTTCCGGATGCCCAATCGCTGCAGGAACAACAGCAGGAATGTGTCAAATACAGTAATGCCCACTCCCCATATCAATGGCATTCCCGTCAGCAGATGAATTCCGATTGCCATACCCAGCACTTCGGCAAGGTCGGTGGCGGCTATCGCAACCTCGGCAAGAATGTACAGTAAAAAATTGATGAACCTCGGGTATGTCTCACGGTTAGCCTGCGCAAGGTCGCGCCCCCTGATGATGCCCAGCCTGGCCGATAAACTTTGCAGCAGCAAAGCCATGATGTTGCTCATCAGCAGAACCCAGATGAGCGTATAACCAAACTTGCTTCCACCTGCAAGGTCAGTTGCCCAGTTACCCGGATCCATATAACCAACACTCACCAGGTAAGCGGGCCCAAGGAACGCCAGCATTTTTTTCCAGCCGATCTTCTTTTTTATGTCCACCGATTCGTGCACCTCACTCAGTGATGCATCGCTATTAGTTCTGTTGATCATATTTTACAAATATGTTTTTTGCCACTTCCTCGCTGATGGTGACCGATGGCTGACTTTTTATCCTGACCTCAAGTGAGTTATCGAACGAAAATTTCTTTTTTACCTCAAGCCTTGTCCCGATGGAAAGGTTCTTATGCCTGAGCAGTTCCAGTATTTCTGTCGATTGATTCGTGACGCCGCTGATCTCCGCCCACTGGTTCAATGGCAGGTCAAGCAGGTTCACCTGGTCAACCCTTTCAAATTTTCCACTACTGTCGGGGATGGGATCGCCATGTGGATCCGATTTCGGAAATCCAAGGTATTCGTCCAGTTTATCGATGAGTTTTTTGCTGCTGATGTGTTCCAGTTCCTCCGCGATCTCATGCACTTCATCCCAGCCAAAGTGCAGCTTTTCCACAAGGAAATACTCCCACAGTCTGTGTTTTCTTATGATCTGAATGGCGACTTTCCGGCCTTCCGCGCTTAATTTGAACCCGCGGTAGCGTTCATAGTTGAGGAGCTTCTGATCTTTCAGCTTTTTAAGCATATCGGTGACGGATGCCGCCCTCGTCTGCAGTTCCTCTGCCAGTTCATTGGTGGTGACCACACCTTCCTGCGACTGAAGGTGAAATATGGCTTTGAGGTAATTCTCTTTGCTGGCCGAATATTTCATTGTTATTTATATAAGCCTAAATTAAAATTTAGACAAATCTAAAAAATCATTTCTGAATAAAAAATAATCTTGCGGGCTAATGGCACAATCTTTTTACTTTTAAAGCAATAAGCCCCGCTATCGCATGAAAAATTACTGGATTCTGGCATTCGTCTTCCTGATCGTCATAAGCTGTAAGAGTAAACGTACTACGCTGACAGATGATCAGACCGTAAGCAGCGAGGAATTTATTGACTTTTTCCCCGAAATGCAGCTTCCATATTCCATCGCAGATACTACGCTCACCAAAAAAAGTAACGATTCGGCCCTGATCGGTTACAAAGTGTTTACCCAGAT
The DNA here is from genome assembly GCA_036402175.1 of Chitinophagaceae bacterium. Classification (GTDB taxonomy): domain Bacteria; phylum Bacteroidota; class Bacteroidia; order Chitinophagales; family Chitinophagaceae; genus DASPKM01. The sequence goes on from DASWTK010000088.1 coordinate 6,240, forward strand.
CGTTGGTGACACTGTTCTGAAAAAACAATTTGGTACAAAAGCGCGGCCACGTATCTATCCCATTGGAAGGGTGCCCGTAAAGAAAGCGGAAACCTATGTTTTTGTAAAGGCGGTCACACCCGAAAAGAGAGGTGTTTACTTATTGACCTTCGACAAGGAAAATATCTTCAAGGCAGCGCTTCCATTATTGGTACTTGATACTGATCCGCAAACATCACAAACCGCCGGTATGGATAGCCGCTTTACCATTTCCATGAACCGCCAGCGAAGGAAACCCGACGGTACTGCAGTTTATCGCCGGGAAGCCTATGTTTATAATAACGTGGGAGTATATACACTCATACTTACAGAATCGAACGAAGACCTCGCAACCACCGGCGACGTGGTAAATCCACTGGATACCTTCAGCAAAAAAAATAAATATTCAGGCGATTATATTAAGGATAAGCGCAACATTGTAGCAATCCGTGATGGAAAGAATGCCAAAACAATGCGGTTCTTTGTTCATTTTGAGAAAGATAAAGGAACCTGCCGGGGAGAAGTCAGGGGAGAAGCAACGTTTGTTGAACCCAATCTTGCAGTATACCGTGAAAGCGGCGATCCCTGTGTATTACAATTTGCTTTTACAGCCAACTCGGTGAGCATGAAAGAATTGGAAGGCTGTGGCAATTACCGCGATATCAAGTGTTTTTTTGAAGGAAGTTTTCCCAGGAAAAAAGAAGTTAAGCCGAAGAAGAAGTAGTTTCCTGATTTCCACATAAACTAATAAATCAACATATCCGTTATATTGCAGCCTTATTTTTGTGTCGGTGGTACACAACGGGCTTCATCAAGGCCTGCTACTAACTGTAAGATGATAAAATTTAATTATGAGCTTTAGGAAATATCGGGTACCCTATCAGTCAGAAGAACGTTATTCAAAAAAAGTCGCCTACTTCTCAATGGAATTTGCACTGCACCAGCCACTGAAGATCTATAGTGGTGGTCTTGGTTTTCTCTCTGGTTCACATTTGCGCAGTGCCTATGAACTAAAACAAAATCTTGTAGGTATCGGCATATTATGGAAGTATGGATATTACGACCAGGCGCGTAACCAGGATCAGACACTCCAGGTTACCTGGATGGAAAAGCAATACAGCTTCCTGGAAGATACAGGCATAAAATTCCAGATCAATATTCACGATCACCCCGTTTGGGTAAAGGCATGGTACGTGAATCCGGAGACTTTTTACAATGCTCCGCTTTTCCTGCTCAGTACCGACCTTCCCGAGAACGATTATGTATCACAAACCATCACGCATCGCCTGTACGACGCAAACGTGGCTACCAAGGTGGCCCAGTTTATATTGCTGGGAGTTGGTGGCGCGAAACTGATGGATGAAATCGGGTTCGATCCCGACCTGTATCATTTCAATGAAGCGCATGGCATCAGCGCGGGTTTTTATCTATACCAGAAATTCAACCACAACCTGGAAGAAGTTAAAAAGAGAATTGTTTTCACTACCCATACTCCGGAAGAGGCGGGAAATGAAAAGCACGACATTTACCTCTGCCATAAAATGAGCTACTTCTGTGGATTGAGTATTGAAGAAACGAAACAGCTCACAGGGAATAATGACGATATGTTCAATCATTCGCTGGTGGCGCTGCGGTTTGCACATCTGGCGAACGGAGTGTCGCAGCTGCATGGTGAGGTGTCAAGAAAGATGTGGGGCAAGCACGAGAACATTTGTGATATCATTTCTATTACCAATTCACAGAACTATCGTTACTGGGCCGACAAACAGTTATACCGTTTTATGGAAGATGGTAACGACAGTGCCTGGGACGACCGTAAAAAATATCTGAAGCGGCGTGCATTTGAAATCGTAGCCGACCAAACGGGTAAATTATTCAATCACCAGGTGTTTACCATTGTGTGGGCGAGGAGATTCGCAGGATATAAACGTGCGGACCTCATCACGCGCAATAAAGAGCGGTTCGAGAAACTGCTCAGCAGCACAAAGTACCCCGTTCAGATCATTTGGGCAGGCAAGCCATATCCCATGGACTATCCGGCCATCAACGATTTCAACGCGCTGGTGCACCTCAGTAAGAATTATAAAAATATCTCCGTAGTAGTTGGATACGAACTGGCGCTCTCCAAAAGATTAAAACAGGCTGCAGATTGCTGGTTGAACAATCCGCGTGTTCCCCGCGAAGCATCGGGCACAAGCGGTATGACCGCGGCAATGAACGGCGCTGTGAATTTTTCTACCGACGACGGATGGATCCCTGAGTTTGCGAATAGCGGGAACAATGCTTTTGTTGTTCCAAAGGCCGATTATGGAAGTATGAGCACACAGGAGCAGGACGAATACGATCTGAATAAATTGTACGAGATACTGGAACAGCAAATCCTTCCTTTGTATTACGATGATTATGATACCTGGCGGCAAATAACGAAGAATGGAATGCGTGACGTTCGTTTTCAATTCGAAAGCAACCGCATGGCGCATGAGTATTATGAGTTGTTGTACAGGTAGGAAATGAATTTTAATTTTAAATCAAAACGCTGCGTTGAGAAGTGATCTTATAAAGCTGCTTCAGCCTTTCTTCATTTTCGTGATCATTATCATAGCCGGCCTGATCGGTTATATGACCATTGAGGACTTCACATTCGGTGAAGCCTTATACATGACCGTTATCACTATCACAACTACAGGTTTTTCGGAAGTGCGTCCTCTTTCACCAGTAGGAAGGTTATTTACCACGATACTTTTAATTTTCAGCTGGGCATCGTTTGCGTTTGTACTTACCCGTATCACGCAATACATCATCAGCGGCGAGATCAATAAATTCTTTAAAACAAGGAAGCTTATGGTTGCCTTATCAAAACTTTCGGGCCATGTGATCATCTGTGGCTTTGGCCGCAATGGCCAGCAGGCTGCTCATACCCTCAGGGTGCACGGACAGCCATTTGTTGTGATAGAGCAGGATGAAGAAATTATTGAGGATGAATTGCCATCATATCCCGATCTTATTTATATCATCGGCGATAGCACCGATGATGAAATACTTACCAAAGCCGGTGTGCAAAGAGCAAAAGGATTGATCACCACGCTGCCTGAAGATGCCGATAATGTGTTCATCGTACTGTCGGCCCGTGACCTGCAGCCACGCATTCAGATCATCAGCCGCGCGTCTCAGACATCATCTGTTTTAAAATTGAAAAAAGCTGGTGCCGACAGTGTGATCATGCCCGACAGGATAGGAGGAACACATATGGCTACGCTGATCTCTAAGCCCGACGTCATTGAATTCATCGATTATCTGTCGGGCGAAGAAGGGGAGTCAATCAGCATGGAATCGGTAAGTTATGATCAGTTGCCAAAGGAAATACGTGACCGATCCTTAGCGGAGATCATGCGCTGGAAAAAAACCGGTGTCAATTGTATTGGTGTAAAAACCAGCGATGGAAAATTTGTTATCAATCCTCCGGAACAAATACTTATTTCAAAAGGAATGAAGGTAATGGTGCTGGGAACCAGGCAGCAAATAGAAGAGATGAAAGGAAACATCGGGGACTGAACCGTGAGCATATAAGTTCTTGCCCCCGATGAATATTATTGTTTTACAATTTCCATTAATTCCAGGTCAAACACCAGCGTTGATCCCGGAGCAATTGCCGGACCTGCCTGCTGATCGCCATAAGCGAGGCTTGATGGAATGAACAACCTCCACTTAGAACCAACGGTCATTAATTGAAGCGCTTCGATCCATCCCTGTATCACTTCATTTACCCTGAATACCGCGGGCTCTCCTCTTTTAATGGAGCTGTCGAACACCTCACCATTGAGCAGCGTTCCATGGTAATGGCATCTTACCTGGTCTGTGATCTTTGGTCTTGTTGTATCATTTCCCGCTTTTATCACCACATATTGTAATCCGCTTTCAAGCGTAACAACGCCTGGCTTTTTTGCATTCTCAGCCAGGAATTTCTCTCCCTGCGCTTTTGCAGCCGAAGCCTTCTGCGCATTGCGTTTACTTAAATAAGAGGAGATCACCTGGTTCATCTGCTGTTCGGTCATCAGGGCCTTACCCGGTTTTGATCCATCGCCCAATCCTTTCAGCAGCATGCTGGTATTTACATTTCCAATTCCCTGCTGATTACAGAAATTGCCAACGCTCATGCCCATCGCATAGCTGAATGAATCCAATGCACTTTTTAATACGGGGGCATTGGATACAGCAGGTTTGGTGGTTGTCTTTGGTTTTGTTGTGGTAGAAGGTTTGGATGTTTTTGTTTGAGCAACAGCCATACTTGATAACAGCACACACGCAATCAGGATACGATATTTCATCCGTTTTAAATTTTAGCTTTCAAATTTAGGGTATCCTGCTGTAACATTGTTTATTTGTGGTGAATTGTAAAAATCAAAAAGTTTGGAAGCATATATAAGGCCGGTTGAGTTAAGGTGGTCGGACCTCGATCCGAATTTCCACCTCCGGCATTCTGCCTATTATGATTTTGGCGCTTATGCCAGGATCAACTTTCTGGAAGAGAATGGTCTGACCACCAAAGTGATGCAGGAGGGACAGTTTGGTCCTATCATCTTCAGGGAAGAATGCATTTTTCGTAAGGAGATCAGGCTTGGAGATGTGGTAACCATCAATGTTCAGCTGTCGAAGGCAAAACCCGATTTTTCGAGATGGACCATTGGACATCAGTTCATTAAGAATGGAGATCAGCTTGCTGCCCTGCTTACAGTGGATGGGGCATGGATCAACACTGCATTGCGGAAAATGGGAACGCTGCCCGAACAATACCGGCACGCTTTTGAACAAATGCCAAAGGCTGAAAACTTTGAATGGATCGTTAAATAATGCAATAAGCTTCCATTATCGCAGTTAGTATAGTAATTTTCGTTCAAACAATATCGGTATGAAAAAATTATCCTTACTCAGTTTTATCCTTCTCATCGGTTTTGCCGTTACGGCTCAAAATGGTCTCTTCAATAAAGCAAAAGACGCGCTGAATAAAGCCAAAGGCTCAGGATCATCTTTAAGCACTGAAGAAATCGCGGCGGGATTGAAAGAAGCATTGAGTGTAGGCGCTACCAATAGTTCCGGTAAGCTATCAGTTGCTGACGGATTTTTCAAGGACGCCGCAGTGAAAATTCTGATGCCGGAGCAGGTACAGAAGGCAGAAAAGAAAATGAGGATGCTTGGAATGGGAAAGCTGGTAGATAATACAATATTGAGTATGAACCGCGCGGCAGAAGACGCATCGAAATCGGCCGCTGACATTTTTATAAAGGCCATCAAACAAATGAGCATATCCGACGCGCTTGGAATTTTGCGCGGAACCGATACCGCTGCAACCAGTTACCTGCGGAAGGCTACCAACTCAGAACTTACCGCGGCTTTCAGGCCTGTAATTGAAACCTCTCTTGCAAAAGTTGACGCCACTAAATACTGTGGCGATTTCTTCTCTGCCTATAATAAGTTTTCATCTGAGCCCGTAAATACAGATATTACTGCATATGTAACTGAAAGAGCCATGAAAGGAATTTTCTATTACGTGGCAGAAGAGGAAAAGAAGATCAGAAAAGATCCTGCTGCCAGGGTGAGTGATGTACTTAAGAAGGTGTTTGCGAATTGAGGCGGCTAAAAGAATTCAAAATGTAAAATGAAAAATGCAAAATAGGGTTCCTTATTTTGCATTTTTCATTTTACATTTTTCATTTTGAAATGGTCGGGCCGGTAGTCAATTTATATCGCAATGCTTTCAGCGGTTTATCCAGGTCAACCTGGTGGCTGGCTTTCATATTGCTGGTAAACAGGAGTGGCACCATGGTGGTACCCTTCATGACCATCTATCTC